>NZ_CP108494.1:6632500-6950278 GCF_041435435.1 Streptomyces sp. NBC_01241
GCCTGACGGCTCTCCCCGCCTGGCCACCGCCAGCAATGACAGGACGATTCGGATCTGGAACCCCATCGCCGGAACCCGGCTCGGCGAACCTCTCACTGGTCACACCGGCCGAGTGAGCGCGATGACGATCTTCACCGCGCCTGATGAAACTCCTCGCCTGATCACCGCCAGCCACAACGGGGAGGTGCGGCTCTGGCGCCCGGCCGCTGGAAGCCGACGCGGTGAGCCTCTCACCAGCCACCCCGGCCGGGTGAACGCGGTGGCGGTCTTCACTGCGCCTGACGGCACTCCTCGCCTGGCCACCGCTGGCGACAACGGGACGGTGCGAATCTGGGATCCGGCGGCTGGAAGCCAACTTGGCGAGCCTCTCACCGGTCACCTCGGTTGGGTGGACGAGGTGGTGGTCTTCGCCGCACCCGACGGTACTCCTCGCGTGGCCACCACTGACCGCAACGGGGAGGTTTGGATCTGGGATCCGGCCGCTGGAAGCCAACTTGGCGAGCCTCTCACCGGTCACCCCGGCCGGGTAGACAAGGTGGTGGGCTTCACCGCACCCGACGGCACCCACCGCCTGGTCACCACTGACCGCAATGGGGGGGTTTGGATCCGGGATCCGGCCGCTGGGGGCCAGCCGACTCAGCTCATCGGTCACACGGGCTGGGTGGAAGAGGTGGTGGTCTTCGCCGCATCCGACGGTACTCCCCGTCTGGTCACCGCTGACTGGTACGGGAGTATTCGGATCTGGGATCCGGCCACTGGGGGTCAGACGGCCCAGCTCACCGGTCACACGGGCCGGGTGAGCGTGATGGCGGTCTTTGCCGCGCCCGACGGTACTCCCCGTCTGGTCACTGCCAGCGGCAATGGGGAGGTTTGGATCTGGGATCCGGCCACTGGGGGCCAGACGGCCCAGCTCACCGGTCACACGGGCCGGGTGAGGGCAATGGCGGTCTTCGCCGCACCTGACGGTACCCACCGCCTTGCCATTGCTAGCGACGACGGGACAGTGCGGATCTGGAACCCCGCCAACGGCGCAGAGACCGTACTGCCTTTGGCTGCACCGGCTCACTCACTAGCAGGGGGCTACGGCCTGTTCGTCGCGGGCACCGCAGGGGGCTTCCTCTGCTTCGATCTTTCCACTGTGTGCTCCCGGCCGACGGATATCGGCTCCCCGGGCACTTCAATGGTCAGCCCCTCATCGGGCACGCCGGCGCGGTGAACGTGTTGGCGGTGTTCGCCGCACTGAACGGCTCCCCTGCCTCGCCATCGCCGGCGACGACCGGATTGTGCGGATCTGGAATCCCGCCATGGGGAGCACTCACACGCTGCCTGTGGCAGACCAGGTCTACGGGCTGGCGGAGCGCAGTGGGCTGCTTTTCGGTCGTGTCGAGCGATGAACCTTCACGATCGAACTTCGGTTCAATCCGGAGGACCTACCCCCATCCTCGCGGGCTTGCCAGACAGAACCGCTCGCGCAAAGCCTTCACCGCGCTGCGGCTACCGCCAACTTAGCGAGGCTCATGTACAGCTCCAACAACAGGAACATCTGCTACCCGAGCTATTCAGCGGGTTTCGATACCCGACTGCGCCATTACGGTCCCCGTCCGTGCACGACGCCGAATTCAACCGCCAGTTGCGGAAGATCAGACCGGAGCGCGTTGAGATCACCATCAGCCGTCTCCTGGCTGTCTACATGTACCAGGACCTCGACCTCGGCTATTACACGTGGACGCCGATCGCTGAAATCCCGCTCGGTGTCGCCGAGGCCGATGCTGCGGCGCCTGAGGTGGTGTGCGGGAAGGCGCGGACCACGGCGACGTACGGTGCCACGCCCCCGTGGGGAGACTCCGACGCGGAATGTGAGATCGCGGTCGGACGGCTGATTGCGCAACCGCCCGTGTCCGAGTCGCAGATCCGGCACGAGTCGTTCGTGAGTGCCGCGCTCGACGACAGCACCTTCTTCGAAGACGGCGAGCCTCCCATGCCTGTGTGGCCAGATCCGGTCACGGTTGCCTGCGAGCGCCCTTCCGGCGGCGGCGTGTGCGGCTCCACCAGGCTCCGGGTGCGTGGCTCGTGGAACAGTCCGGCCGTGATCATCTGCGAGCGCGGGCATAGCTGGCTGGACACGGTCGAGATGATGCGCGAAGTGATCGTCGCCGCCGAACCGGCGCAGTGACCGGTACGGCGGCGACGCCCAGATATCGAGGTCTAGCCTCGATCGTTCATGAGTCCTCGTCGGTTCGCTGACGGGGACTCTGTGCTTGCGAGGTGCGGAATTTCGTGGGCTGGGGCAGGTTGGCGGCCCGGCTATCGCGTCGGGTGGGCGCCGGGGTTCCACGGCTCCGGGATGTTGCTGTGGCTCGTCGGGACGGTCGGAGTTGCTGGTCAGCCTGGGTTCGGCAGGGCTGCAAGTCGCTGGATCGCGCGGGTGATCACATCCGTCCAGGGCCATCGGGCGGTGAAGCGGAGCCAGCGGCGGCGGCCGGTGGTGACCAGCTGGGCGGCGGCAGAGAACAGCCGCAGGCGAAGCCGTTTGGGCTCCCAGCGGCGGGTTTCTGCAGTCAGGGCGAGCATCGGCATCCAGGCGAGGAGGTCGAGTGCGATCTGGACGATCTCCAGCCAGATCCGGTTCTGTGCGGTGTCGTGCAGGGGCAGGTTGCGCAGGCCGGTGTCGCGGGCGTTTCGGATGCGGTCCTCGCAGCGGGCCCGGCGGCGGTGACGTAGTTCCAGGTTGGCGAGCTGGCCGCCTTGGGTATTGGTCGCGAAACAGGTGAGCCGTAGTCCATCGAGGTCGGTGAATCGCAACTGGGCTCCGGGGTGCGGTCGTTCTTTGCGGACGATTAGCCGCATGCCCTTGGGCCACATGCTCAGGTCGGGGATGTCGGTGATCTCTGCGAGCCAGGCGCCGGGCCGCTCGGTGCCGTCGGCGTCGTAGGCCGGCGTCCATGCCTTCTTCGGAATCTTCAGGACGGCCTGGTGGATGGCGTCGGTGATGGTCATTCCGACGGAATACGACAGCCACCGGCCCCGGCGGGAGAGCCAGTCGAGGAAGGCATGGGTCCCGCCGGCGGAGTCGGTGCGGATCAGCGTCTTCCGGCCCCGCCGCAGGTGCTTGGGGACTTGGGCCAGGGCGAGTTGGGCTGTTTCGATGTGATCGCTCGCGGTGTTGGAGCCGGCGTTGCCGGGCCGCAGCAGCGCGGCCACCGGCTCTCCGGAACCGGCCTGGCCGTGGTCAACAAACGCGACGAGCGGATGATGGCCGAAGGTCTTCTTCCAGGTCGCGGTGGCATCCTGCTTCTCGGAGTGCGCAAGGACGAGCACGCCGTCGATGTCCACGATCACGTGACCGTCGGCGGCCGGACTTCTCACCCCGGCCAGTTCCCAGACCTGCGACCGTACTTCGGCCCGCGCCGACCGGATCGCGGTGAGTGCCTTCGGTCCGGCTGCGGCGAGGGAGCCGATGAGCCGGGAGACCGTGGGGTCGGATGCCACCGGGCCGAACACGTCGGGCTCGGTCCGCAGCATGGCGACATCGGCGAGGCAATCCCCGCCCAGAGCCGTCGCGAGCGCGACATCCAGCAGGACTTTGCCAGGGTCGTGCACCGTCCGCGGCTTGCGCCACGGCGCCAGTGCCGTCGATATCGCGGTGTCCAGGCCGCACTTGCGGACCGTCTCGACCAGCAGCACCGCCCCGGCCTGCGAAACCGTCCCGCTGCCACCGCCCTCGACGCGGACACGCGGGTACAACCCGATACGCTTGCTCACCTGGAGAGTGCTTCTTTCCGTGCAGCCAACAGGACCCTAGACAAGTCCCATCGTTGCAGGTCAGGAGCACTCTCCGCTTATTTGATCAAGCATCGGACAACCCACGTCGTGAAAGCCCGAGGCTAGACAAGCGCTATCGCCCCAGGTCAGAGGCACTCTCCTGAGTCAAGGAATGCTCAGTGTTGTGGGGCAGGTCCGGACGTTCAGAACCATTGTGTCCGAGTTGCCGTTGCGCCCGACCCGGGTGAAGCCGAGGGCAGTGTAGAGGTGCATAGCAGGGTTGCCGTCCTCGACGCTGAGGCTGAGCCGAGCGACCGGGGCCAGTCCCCCTGCGGCGGCCTGGATCAGCGCCTCCATCAGGGCCCGACCGTGCCCGCGGCCGCGGTGTTCGGGCAATAGGCCGAGGGTCAGCTCAGGGACGTCCGGTGCAACGAAGCCGTATCCGGGCTCACTCTCGGGGAGGCGCCGCGCCCAGACCGCGCCCATCGGTTCGCCGGCGTCGGTCTCTGCGATGACCCCGAAGTCGTCCCTGCGGGGCCAGCCGACGAGGTAGCGCGCGGCGTGCGGCTCAGCGGCGAGCTGCTCGGCAGTGAACCGCTGCTCGCCGCTCCAGTTGTATGCCTCGAGCAGGATGCGCCAGAGGAAGTCGGCGTCGCGGGCGATGGCAGGGCGGACAGACATCAACGGCCTTCGGGTCGGGAGCGGTGCGGGCCGACGATAGGTCGCCATCTGTAGATCGGCAAGGAGATTCGTCGCGGGACGCCTGTCCCACCGGTCGGCCCCCCGGAGGGTTACCGGGAATCTCCGGGGCTGACGTCCAGCCGACGATCACCCGCTACTTGTCTTCACCTCGGGAGTGAAGTCCTCTTACTGACCATCAGAACCCCGGAATGCCCTATCGCCCCAGGTCAAAAGCACTCCTGGACATGTTGGTCACGCTCAGGTGCTCTGGCTCATGAAAGCGCGAGGCTAGGACCAGGCTTGTGGCGCGCTGAGGCGTCAGGTAGACAGGCGGTCAGGCCGTGAAGAACAAAGGGGGGGGAAATGTCGGATTGGTTCGGCTTGGAGGCGCGGCAGACTCTGAAGGAGCGGCGGCAGAAGGAGGAGCGCCT
Source organism: Streptomyces sp. NBC_01241 (assembly GCF_041435435.1). NCBI lineage: Bacteria > Bacillati > Actinomycetota > Actinomycetes > Kitasatosporales > Streptomycetaceae > Streptomyces > Streptomyces sp. NBC_01241. The sequence goes on from NZ_CP108494.1 coordinate 6,637,375, forward strand.
GGCGTGGTCTGCGCTGTGGGATGTGGCCACTCGCACGCCGTTTCTCCGCAAGGTTGACGTGGTCGACGAGGACTCCTACTGCTACACCGCGGAGGTGCTGGTCGACAGCGGCCCGATCATCAATTCCCTCGATGCACTGGCCTACGCCGTCGTCGACCCGAACGCGGCCTTCTTCCTCCCACTGGTCGAAGCGGCAAGGGAGGTCAGGGTCCTCGCGGACATGTTCCCGGCCTGGACCGACCACTGCGACGCGCGCTTTCCCGCACCCGCAGGGCAGTCCGACGACACGCCCATGAAGTACATCAACGGCCGAGCCATGCGTGCGTGGTCCCGGGCCGACGAAGCCGAAGCCGCGGTGGAACGAGCGCAACAAGCATTGGACCGGCTGTACCCCGCCCTCATCGACTTCTACGGCTACGACGTCGTCAACGGGCGATGGGCCGCCTGATGCGCTACGTCGAAGCACCTGATGAGTACGAGGGGCACGGCGGCCCGTGCGTGTTCCTTACTAGAGTACGCGTGGGTTCCTGATGGGGGCCGTACGCCTACCACAACTGTCTGAGCTGGTCGGGGCTTTGCGCCCCGCGTCACCCGCTCGTGGGGGATTCTGTCGCTAACTCCTGGAATCCAGGAGTTAGCCGCGTAACTTGCTTGTTCGTGGCCGATTCCCGAACTCCCACGCTCCACCCAGTCCCCGCGCCCGCCGTCCGCGAGCCGGGGCTCGCGGACGTGGTGACGCTGCAGCGCCGGCGCCAGGCTGAGGCGCACCTGGAGGATGAGGAGGGCTTCTTCCTCGACACGCTCGCCGAGTACCGGTGGGCGCGGGACGCGGCAGGGCTGGCCCCGAGCACCCTCGACCAGCTGATCAAGCCGGTTATTGAGCTGTGCGACTACTACTCGCTGGCGCCGTGGCGGATCACGCCACGCCACTTGGACAGCTACTTCGCCGGCCCTGGGAAGCGAGCCCGGGGCACCATACGGCAGAAGATCACGCGGATCGACGCGTACTTCGCCTTCCTGGAGCAGCGGTACGCGGGCGAGATCTCCCGCGCTTTCGGGGCGACGGTAGAGTCGCCGGTCGATCCGTTCAATCGCCCCAGGCACCGTGGCGACTTCGGGCTACGCATCCCTCCCTCGGCACAGGCCATGACGGACTTCTTCCGGCGGTGGCGGACGTCGTTGCCCGAGGCCCGGAAGTACGCGGTCGCCGCCCGCGACTACGTCATGAGCAAGATTGCCTACCTGTCTGGGGCGCGGGCGTCCGAACTGTGCCCGGTCCGGCTCAACGAGGTCTTCTGGCACCACGGTCAGTGGGGCCGGTTCCTCGTCCACGGAAAGGGTGCCCACGGCTCGGGCCCCCGGGACCGGGAGGCGTACCTCTTCGCCGAGGGCCGCGAATTGCTGTGGTGGTACGTCGAGGAGATCCGGGGCCTGTTCCTCGACGATCCGGAACATCCGCAGGCCCCGTTGTGGCCATCGGAGCGGCTCCCCGTGGCAGCAGTGAAGCTGGGCGTGGATGCCCCGTGCAACCCGGTCACGCCATCCACGCTCCGGGCGGTACTGAAGACCGCGAGCGGGCTCTACCTCCAAGGCCCGGTCACGCACCTCTTTCCACACCTCGTACGGCACGCGTGCGCCACGCACAACTACGAGCGCGGAATGACGTTGTGGGAGGTACAGCGATTACTCGGACACGAGTGGAGCAGCACCACGGTCCGGTACATCGGCACCGCGCATTCCGATCCCGAAATCGCGGGCCCAGAGCGAATCTACACCGCGGCTGCCACCCGGGCCGCCCAGCGTTTGACCACCAGCACGGGGAGTCTTCGATGAAATGGAACCTGCGGTGGGTTGCGGCTCAACGGGACATCTGGCGGCCGGTCCAGCTCCAGCGGGCCTTCGCCGAGGTCGGCTTCACGCCTTCGCTGAGTAAGGTCGCCGCGCTGTGGGGAGGTACCCCGGTCAGTGTTCGGCTCGATGATCTCGACAAGATCTGCGCCGCGCTGAACTGCACCGTGGACGAGCTCCTCCAGCCGGAGCCGATTGCCGCCGCCGTGCCCGAGCAGCAAGCCCTTCGCGCGGTCGGTGACGATGCGCCGGTTGCAGAAGCGCCGCGGCCCATGCCCCGGTCGACACGCTCCTCCGGCCGGCTGCTTCCACCCAACTGATGGCCGTGGGCGAGCCACAGAGCTGCCGTGGATGCGGTACATGGTGGGGCAACACCGTCTGTCCGGCATGTATCCGATGGGAGGCCAAGTACCCCCTCGGACTGTGCACGAAGTGCCGCCGCGTCGTGCCTGTTCAGCAGGGCCTTTGCCGGGGCTGTCGGGTCCACATTCATCACCACGGACCCGACGCGCCGATCCAGCTGTGGTTCGGCGGTGTCCTCGCCCTGGGCGTCGGCGGCGCATCCCGCGCGCTCGGTTACACCCCGCAGGGCCGGCCGGGCCGGAGGCGGGCCCAGCAGGCCGCCCGCCCGAAACCTCAGCCGGTCTCTGAGCACCTCGCCTTCCCAGGCCAGCTTCCGCTGTTCGACGTCGAGCGTGACTGGAGCCGCATCTCGATTGACGGGCCCGAGCTGCCTTCGCTGACACCGGAGGCCGCCAGCGTCCTGGAACAGCTGACGCAGTACGCCAGAAGGCACTCGTGGATCGAGTCGACCGAGAAGCAAGTCGGCCGAACCTTACGGGTGTTGGTGTCCTGGCTCGGGGCCGCAGCCCCGATCGACGAGCGCGATGTTGGCGCTCTCACCCGAGATACGTCGTGTTCCTGCGGCCCACGCACCGCCGCCTTCCTCGACTCGTGCGGCCTGCTCGTTCCGCTTCCTGCCCCTGTCGTTGGTCCGCACGAGGCCGCCGTCCGGCGCCTGGTCAGCGAGGCTCCGGACGACTTCCGCAGCGACGTCGACCGCTGGGTGGCCGTCCTCAGAGGTGAAGGACGATTGGAGCACCGGGCCTTGAACTGGTCCACGATCCGCAAGTATGTCGGCTACCTCGCCCCCGTACTGACCCGGTGGACAGGCGATTACACGAGTCTGCGCGAGGTGACGAAGGCCACGATCACGACTGCCTTGAAGGACGTGACCGGCACCACGGCACAGGACCGGCACGTCGCCCTGCGCAGCCTGTTCAGCGCACTCCTCCAGGAACGGCTCATCTTCCGTGATCCAACCCGCGGCATCAGCATGCCCGGACATCAGCGCCCGCCGGCCTCACTTCCTACCGGTCTGCTGTCCCGGATCTTTGAGCGGGCCGAGGATCGCCTCACGCGCGTGATCATCGTGCTGATCTCCGTACATGCGATGACGCCCACAGCAGTTCGGATGCTGGAGCTGAACCGCGTGGACATGTCGAAGGCCCGCATCGACCGAGGCGGCTTCCCTCGCAGCTACATCTATATGGATGAACTGACCCACCGCGTGCTCAGCGACTGGTTGAGCGAGCGGCACGAACGGTGGCCGCGGACCCAGAATCCGTACCTCATGGTCAGCAACCGCTCTGCGGCTGACTACCGGAGGCCACCGATCACGGAGACGCACCTGCATCGCCTCCTCCAGCGGCTTGGCGGAGTACACGCCACCCAGCTCCGCATCGACCGGGTCCTCGACGAAGCCCACGAGTCCGCCGACCCGGTGCGGATCATGAGACTGTTCGGCCTGTCCTCCACCACGGCCATGAACTACGTCGCCACCGCGCATCCGGCGGAAGGCGCAAGTATCCGGAAGTAGGCAGTCGTCAGGACCGTGGGTGCGCGGCCAAGAGCAGCCTGGCGATCGAGCCGGCCTCAGTGATGCGACCCGAACGAACTGCGTCCAGGGCCTCGCTCAGCTTCCACCAGTGCACCGTCATGTCGATCTCGGTGTCGTCCCGGAGAGCAGCCGTGCCGGACCGCAGATCGGTGGCGAGGAAGGGATGCGGCCAGGTACGACCAGGCGCCCCGGACCTGGGATGTGCCAGGCCCGGGGCGCAGCCCGTCGACGCTCAGGTCGCGCCGTCCCACAGCGCTGACGGATCCACTCCGATGTCGACGCCGGGGTGGGCGTGGCCGTCCAACGGGCTGAGGATCCGGGCCGTCCAGCCTTCGGCACTGCGAGCTGGCTCTACGGTCGCATCTGCCCGCAGTGGCAGCACCGTCAACAGCGCCCATGACTGTGCCCGGGCCCGGCCCTCGCGCGGGTGGCGGTAGTGCTCAGCCAGCCGGTCGGCCACCGCCGTAGTTCCGGCGCGGTGGACGCTGCCCACGTAGCGGCACGCGATGCGGGCGTCCCAGGCGACGTAGACGGCTGACCGTGCGGTGATCCGGTTGCGGACGACTTCGGGACGGGCACGGCACGTGAGCGCGCTCAGCGCCCGCCGGTCCCCTTCGCCAACACTGAGGATGGGCCTCAGGAGCCGAAGGGCCGGCAGCAGGCTCACGAACGCGGCCTTCGGGATTATCGGCCCGCCGCTCATGCCTCGTCGTCCTCGTCCTCGTCGAGATCGGTGATCAGGCCGTCCGTGCGGATCGGGCCGTAGCGTGCCAGGAAGGTGTCGACCTTCTGCAGCCGCTCGCGCAGCGCATCGACAGTCTCTGGACTGCCGAGGACTTCGCGGCCGCGGTGCTGTGTCATACGGACCAGGCCCCGAATGGCTTTGAGGGCGTCTGTGACCGCGGCGTCCAGGCGGCGGCGCAGCCGGACATCCTCCGCCAGCTCACTGTCGTCTGCCCCTCCGGTGCCGCCCTGGGCGCCGCGCAGGCGGGCCTTGTTCTCCTCGATGGCCGCTTCGGCGGCCGCGGGGTCGCCGGCGTAGACGAGATCCCACTCGTATTCGATGGTCTCCTGGGCGCCAGCTTTGTCGATGACCGGGTCGCCCTCGGTGACCTGGCGGCCGTTGTACTCGCGAGCTTGGGTGTGGAACTGCTTCGGCCGTACGGTGTCATCGGCGGCGACGTGCGCGCGGGCGATGGAGTGCAGCATCCGCAGCCCGCCCTGAGTCTTCGACAGCAGGGTCAGCAGCTGCACCGGACCGACGCGGTACGGGGTGGAACTGCTAGCGCGGGTGATGCCCTCCTTGGAGCCGCGCTCGCGGGTGCTGTAGCCGTCGAGGATGGCCGCGGTGCCGCCGAGTACCGTGAGTTCGGCGATGGCGAGTTCGTCGCCGTCCAGGGCACGGTGCAGGACCTCGTCGAGGACGTCGTGTGCGCTGTCGCCCTGGGTGAGCTGCCAGGGGGCCTTCCACACCCAGTCGGTGATGGTGCCACCGTCGCTGAAGGTCCGCATGGCCTGCTCGATGGTCTCGGAGCTGCGGTAGGCGGACAGGGCCAGGGGAGCGAGGTGGCCGCCGATGCGCTTACGGTCGGCCTTGCCCATACCGAATTCCTGCTTGATTAGGTCGTTCAGCCTCCACGCGTGCGGTGCTGCCAGCACGGTGTGCTGGTGCACCGCCGAGGACCACAGGCGGTGGGCGGGCAGCTTCAGGTGGTCTTGCAGGGCCTGGACTCCGAGAGAACTGCCCAGGATGCGCCTGGTCTGCTGCGTCACCCATCCCTCGCGGGCAGCGTGGCGATATACGCGATGCATGCCCTGGGCGCTCTGTGCGCCGCCGGCCCACGCCCGCACGTGCACGTGGAGGTTGGCGAGGATTTCGTCGCGGGCCGCGACCAGGTCCTCCAGCGGCTTGCCGTCCTCGCTCCAGGCACCGACGATGACGGTGGCGGGGAAGGTGAGACTGTGACCCTCGCGTTGAGTCGCCTCCGTGATGTGCGGCTCGGCGAGGCCGCGGCGGACGCGGTTGGCCATCTCACTCACGGTGCGGCGAGCCGCTCGGTCGTCCGCGGTGCGGTGGCCGCCGGGCCGGTTGAGCGGCCCGATCACGGTGGCGACGCACGCGGCGGCGGCCGCGTCGAGGTCGCCGCCGGTACGGGCGAGCCAGAGGCTCACCAGGCGGCTGTTGCCGTCACCGGTGACGAGGAAGGTGTCTATGCTGTCGTCGGCATAGCAAACCCGGACGATGAACAGCGTCATCGGCTCCTTGACGCCCTGCTGCAGGACGCTGTCGGTGTAGTCGTTCTCGCCGCCTTCCGCTTCGAAGGTCTGGCGCATGCTCTCCTTGACCGCATCGGCCAGCGCGTGGCGGTCTTTCAGCCGTACGCTCAGGATCGGCAGCGGCTGGCCGCTGCCCTCGTCGATGAGCGTCTCGTACTCGGTCGGCGGGGATTCGGGCTGGGCGATGTCCATGGCGGTGCGCTGCAGGTGGCCCCAGCGCTGGTTGAGCACAAAGTCGGGCAGGACACCCATGTCGAGGTAGCGCCGGTGGATGGGGACGGCGGTCAGTTCACCGCCGGCAACGGGCTTGCTGGCCAGAAGGTTGACGATGTCGTCGCCCGCCTTTTGCTCCTCGGCGAACGCCCGCAGGTGCGGTGGATCGACGGAGCCGGAGGTGACGACACTGGCCGCGTCGTTGTCCAGCAGCCTGCTCTTCGGGTTGGCGACCAGCGCCCTGCGTACGGGCGGCAGGCTTTTGAGCGGCAGCGGGTCCGGGACCGGGTTGGGGCGGCGCAGCAGTGGCGGTAGGTTCTCGTTGTCGGTGTCCTCCGGCTCCATGGCGGGGACGGCGACGTCGGGCGTACTCATCAGATCAACTCGCCTCTCTCGGTGGAGCGGCGCGCTACGGACCGATCGGGCCCGGTCCCTGACATCGTGCCGGGGATCCACTGCGCGCCGCCGGAGAGGCGGCGAGCGCCGTCACAGTCCCTCACCGGCTCTGGGGTCCGGGCTGTCCTGTGCCGACCGGCGTTCCACGGTTCCAGGCGGGCTGCTGGTCGGTCGGATCTGTTTCATCCGAGGGTCCCGTTGTCGGGTGCCAGCCGCCCTTCACCCCCCACTTCTGCTGCTGGGGAATGCGGTTGCGTGTAGCCGAAGCGGTGCGCGGTCTACAGGGCATCGCACCCATAGACACTCTCAGAGTAACTCACGTCACTGACAGTGGAGTTCGACTCTGCTTAGGCACAACGCAGGCGTAGCACCTGACTGTTCGGCCCCTTACGTTTGTAGAGGAGGCGGACCACTTCTGCGACCCATTGAGCGACGGCATCGAGGTGTCCGCCTGCGGGTAGAAGGCCGAGCCGCGCTACCTCTTGACAGGGAAACTCGTCCACCTGAATCCAAGGGGGTGGGCCGCAGCCACGACCGAGGAGTAGCCATGGCCGATTGGGTACAGCTTTCGAGCGAGGTGGTCCATGAGGGCCCGTTCCTGACACTCCACCGTGACAAGGTGGTCAAACCGGACGGGGTCGGCACTGGCTTTTACGAGCACATCTGCGTTGACGACACGGTCCGCGTCGTCGCGCTCGACGACCACGGGCAGGTCGCGATCGTTGAGGACGACTTCTACCTCCAGCGCCGCAGAGTCCAGCACCTGCCGGGCGGCGGCAGCGCAGGCGAGGAGCCGCAGCAGGCAGCCCGCCGGGAGCTGGAGGAGGAGGCCGGCATCCTCGCAGGTAGCCTGCACCCGCTGGGTGTAATCGACCCCCTGCCAGCCACCACGAGCGCCCGGACACACCTCTTCCTCGCCACTGACCTGCGCCCTGGGCAACTGCACCGAGACGCCACCGAGATCGGGATGACGGTGGCGTGGATCCCCCTGGCCGACGCCGTGGACGCCGTACGATCCGGGCGAATAACCGAGGCCGGTAGCGTGACCGCACTCCTCCTTGCCCATGCCCTGAACACCCAGCGGTGAACTGCTCCAGGGCGAACCACTGCCGCCCGGAGTAGTCAGTCCGCGTCCAGCACCGCCCAGTACGGGCCCCTGAAGGGAGGTCGACAGGGAATGCTTGCACGTGACCGGCTCCATGTCCTGGTTCTCGTACGCGACAACTGCTACGTGAACCACCAGACACGGAGTTTGCACTAAGAACTCCTAACGGAATGCGTCAAAAATCGAAGTCTGGAGAGGAAGCAACACGGCTGGCCCTGAGTACCTGGGCAAGGGTCGAAAGCGCTTCGAATATCCCAAGGACCTCGCTGAGGAATTCGAGATACGTCATCCCGGAGGGGCTCTCATCGCTGACGATGCGGCCTGTCTGGAGGTCGTGATGTGCTGTCGCGTGGCCAATCGTGTTTCGGCGGCGATTATTGAGCAAGCTCTCGAATGACTCCCATCCCGGCACTTGTGCCACATATGCAATCTTGTAGGCATTGGATAGTTTGTCGAACTTATCGAGGTTCTTAGGGCGCTGCTTCTCGGGTACGCGGTCGGGGTGGACGTTGCCGAAGTCTTCAGGGTTGCCGCGCTTCACCGAGTTCTGGGCTGCGACGAGCGGCCACAGACACTTGCAGGCGAGCTCAAATCCGTGCTGGTAGAGGTCCCTCACCAGCGAGAACTCGTCGCGGTACAGCACTAGTTCGTCGAAGGAACCCTTGTCGCCCGGCCCGAAGAATCTTCCGAGGAGCCCCATCTCCCAGGACTCGTGATGCTCTACGAAACGGTTCAGCTCGGTGAAGACATCTCGCTCCAGACTCGCCGAGGACTGTCCTCGACGCCGAAAGGTCAGGAGGTGATCCCTGTGTCGTTCGATCGCTGCCGAGTGCTTCCGCGAGAATCGGCCGATCACGTTCGCGCTGGTGGTCCCCGTGGTCCCCGTGATCACCGTCGTCGCTGTTCCCATGACCTGGTAAGCGATAGTCGTTCGCTCGTGGCTCGTGCTCGGTTGCCGTTTAAGCTCAAGCTGCTGCTGTGCGATGCGAGCGAACATATCGGTATTGCCCTGGAGGTAGTACTGAAACAGCATGCGGACCGTGGGCCACATGACTTGGCCCGCCTCGAGCGCCGCACGCCGTTCGGACTCGAACTCCATAAAGGCGTCGTCGCCGAGGGCCTGGAGGAGCGTCATCGTTGGGAAGGACCCGTTCGGGGTGAACGAGTCGGCGTCGTAGCGCGACGGCACAAACGGATTGATAGTCACGACGCGTGTATCAGGAGGTTCTGACGCGGAGCCGCTCAGCACCTCGCACTCGATGTCGACACGGTGGTTCTGGAGCTCAGTGCCCGACATCGAGCCTCGGATCGACAGTCCGCAATGCGGGCACGGCAGATAGAAGCGCGTTCTGCGGGTCGCTTCCACGCCCAGCCGGGTAACGAATGCTTCGCCACATCCGTGGCACTTGAGGTGGTAGCGGGAGATCACGGGACCAAGCTACTCCGTATCGATCGAGGCGATGTGGATCATGGCTTCGGAGCTGGCGGTGAGGGTCTTGTAGTGCAGCACCTCGGTCGCCCTTCGTGTCCACCCCATCGTCCACCCTTCCCCAGTACCTGGCGCTGATCGCGGAGATCCACGCTAAGCACGTTCGGCCGAACTCGCATGCCCTTACCCTGAATCCATGCCGCCGACATGCGAGTTCCCACCTCTACAAGTCTCGGATTCTCGGAACCTACGCGCTTTGGCCGGCGGCATCTCCGACTGCCCCGACTGGCAGAAGACCGCGACAGCCGCACTCGACGACCTCGACGTCACGGTGTTCAACCCACGCCGCAGCAACTTCCCGCTGCACGACCCGAACGCGGAAGCGGCCCAAGTTGCCTGGGAGTACCGGCATCTGCGCCGCGCCGACCTCGTCATGTTCTGGTTCCCTGACTCGCCCACCAACCACCAGCCGATCGCCCTGTACGAGCTGGGAACGTTTGTCGGCCAGCGCAGGGCGTCATTGGTCGTCGGGACTGACCCCGGCTACGTCCGCCGCACGAATGTGGTGACGCAGCTCTCCCTTGCCTGCCCGGAGCTTCAGGTCCACACCACCTTGGCGGACACGATCGAAGCGAGCCGCACGACCATACGGGCTTCACGATGATCGCGGGCTGGGCCCTTCTCGGGTTCCTCGTCGCCGCAGTCATCGCGGCCGTCGGACGGGGCTTCGTACGCGCGGCTCGGGTATCGATCAGGCAGGACCTGGTGTCGCTGGGCGAGATGCAACAGCTCGCCGGCGCGCTAGCGAAGTTGACCACTGCTGCCTACGCCTTCGCGTCGCCACTCCTCAAGGAGCGGACATCTTGGATCGGCTGGCTGTGGTGGCGCACCCGGATCGGGCCGGACGGGAAGACCGAGCGGGACATGGGCTGGGCCTTGACGTATCGACGGGCAAGGAAAGCTGCTGGGGCAACTCTCGACTGGCGACTGCTCAGCGGAAGCGAGCTTGTTGTCGTCCCCCGGGACGCCCGGCTGCCGGCAACGGCCGAGCAAGAGCCGAACGACACCCCCACACAGACGCGTTGAATCATCGGACGCCGGGCGCCCTCAGCTGGCCCACAGCGTTGCGGAGCCCGGCACTCACCTCCCGGCCGGCCGAGTACCAGAGAAGGGGAAGCGGCCAGCATCAACAGCCCTCGGTGGTCCAGCGTGGTGCCCTGGGTGCACCTGCCCGCTTGCATGAGTGCAGGTAAAGCGCGAGGGTAAGGTCCTGGGCTACCCGAATTGTGGCCGTCATTGGACCATGGAGCGGATGCTCTCTGTGTCACCGTTGTAAGTGATGGCGCCTTCGTCGTCGGCAGGCGGTTCGAACCGAGCGAAAAAGTCATCCAAGGCTTCGGGCGTCACGGTCAAGGCATTTGCGTCCTCGCGCTGGTTGCGTGCGGCGAGGCGACGCAGTAGCTCCTCCTTGAACGCAGGAAGGTAGACCAGCAGCGGACGTCCGCCAGCTGCCCGGACCGTGTTCTTCCATTCGTCGCGATCCGAACGACGCCACAGGCCATGGTCGAGGACGATGGACTGGCCGGCCTGGAGGTGTTCCACGAGCTGCGCGCGCACGGCGTCGACGGCGGGCACTTCCCGCTCGAAGTATTCGTGCTCGGGGTAGTCGATGCCGTAGCGACCGTGGAGGCGGTGGACCTCCTCGTCCACGCTGATGCGGACCAAGCCGCGGGCGGCCAGGGCCTGGGCGAGGTTCGTCTTGCCGGAGCCAGTGATCCCGATGAGCAGGATGGCGGTCGGCTCGTTCACGGTGTTGTGCTCCCTCGTGGTGCTCACGCTTGGGTTATTTTTTGGCGACCACGTACACGCTGCCCCACTGTCGCTTCGGATTGGCCATCGTGGCGTCGAAGTCCCACGGTTCTACAGTCCGGAACCCGGCCTCGGTGAATAGCTGTATCAGCTTCTCTTCGTCGTAAGCCCACAGGTGGGACGTGTAGTTGGGGGCGTCGTCCTGGTCGCGGAAGGCGTAGTTGATCAGATCGAGGAAGGTGTTGATGTCGCCGAGGCAGTCCCGCTTGGAGTACCACCGTTCCACCATCTCGGTGGCCAGCTCGGGGTTGGCGCCGAGGCCGGCGCTTGGTCCTTTGCGGCTCAAGGTCTGGGAACGGGTACTCCGGTGAGGTGTTGGACGTGGTGCTGGAGCGAGGTCGCCAGTTCCGGGTGGCCGCCACGGTGGACGACTTGCAGGAGCTGGCCCACGGCAATGAGTTCGCCGACTCGACCCTCGGCGGTCTCCCACCAGGAGCGGATGGGGGCTGCTCCGCTGCCTTTGGCGAGGGATCCGTCCGGGTGGCGGTCGGGCAGGCCGAGGAGCTGCTGCTCGATGGGGGTGAGGGCGGGGTCCTTCTGGAGATGGGTGGCGGGGTCGTCGACGGGGTGGAGCCAGCGGTATCCGTACTGGAGCATGAGGGCGATGCGGGGGCGGCCGGAGAGGTTGATGCCTCCGGTGTGCCAGGTCCGGTTCTCGAAGAGGACTGCGTCGGTTCCGGTGATGTCGGGGGTGACGGCGCCGGCTGGGTCGATGGCGTCGGCGGGGACGACGGGTTCTTCGGTGAGGCGGTGGCTGCCGGGGAGGAACATGGTCAGCCCGCAGTCGGGGGTGACGGGGGTGAGGTAGTGGGCGGCCTTGATCGCCATCCGGGGGGTGTTCTGGAAGCCGAGGTCGGCGGTGACGCCGTACATGTCGCGGTGCCAGCCGTGGCGTTCGGGGATGCGGATGGTGCGGGGCGGGCCGCTGGGCAGGGCTATGAGGTGGGCGGAGAGCAGGTGGATGTTCGGGCTGAGAAGCCCGACGACGGTGGGCAGGACGGACGGGTTGGCGAGGAGCGGGAGGAAGGTGCGGTCGAGGTTGAGGCATCCGCGGAATCCATCCTTGCCGTCGCCTCCTCGGTCGCGGCCCTGGGTGATGTCGCTGGCCAGAAGCTTCTCGGCGGCGGTCAGGAGCCGGTCGCGCAGGTCCGGGGTGATCGCGTCACGGATGATCGCGTACCCGTCGTGTTCGAAGGCGTCGATGGTGCCGGCGTCGGGGGCGGCGGGCGGGAGCGGGGCGCTCATGCGGGTATCTCCTTCGGGGTGTCGGTGAGGGTGGTGGCGAGCTTCCACAGGTCGGCGTCGTTGAGGCCGCAGAGTCGGCGGAGGTGTTCCTGGGAGACAGGGCGGCCGGCGTCGCGGTAGCCGAGGACGGTGAGCCGGGGTCCGGGGTGGCGGCGGCCGAGGAGGGCATGGATGTCGGCCGGGTGCCCGCTGGTGGCAAGGACGATCGGCGCCCGGGTGCCGAAGTGGCGGGCGAACGCGTCCGGGGCGAGGGCGAGGGGGCGGGTGCCGTCCTCGGCGAGGGCCGTGAGGTCGTGGACGTGGACGTACCGCAGGCGCAGGCCGGGGTGTTCGGCGCGCAGCCGCCGGGCGAGGGTGGTCAGGGCTTCGGCGGGCAGGTCGCTGGCGGAGCCGAGGATCAGGTCGGGTTCGCCGGGGCCGGGGTGGGTCAGATGGGGCCAGATCGCGATGCCGTGCCGCAGTTCCTCGTCGAGGGTCTCCAGTGGGTGCTGGACGGCCGTGTGCTTGCCGGCGACGACGATCGTGCATCGGTCGAGTTTGCGCAGGGCGAAGGTGAGGGCGGCGGCGGTGCGCGCGGGGTCGGCGGGGGTGAGGACGTGGAGCGTGGGGTCGCCGCTGGCCAGAAGTGCGGAGGTGAGGCTGGGGTTTTGGTGGGTGAAGGTGTTGTGCCAGCCCAGGCTGGTCAGGAGGTAGACCAGGCTGGGCAGCGGGGCGAGCCCGGCGTGCCGACGTACCGCCCTGTGCTTGAGCTGCTGCTGGATGAGGCTTAGGGTGATCGGCGCGAACGCCTCGTAGGTGGCGACGAGCGCGTGCCGGCCGGTCTCCGTGTAGCCCTGGGCCCAGGCGTGGCACAGTTCCTCGCTGAGCACTTCCACCGCCCACGGCGCCGGGCGTCCGTGCTCGTCGGTGAGGTCGAGGCGGTTGGAGGCCAGCTCGTCGGGGCTGAACACGCGGAACGGTCCTTGCTCGGCGCGAGCCCGCAGGACCTCGGGGACCACCTGCGCGAACGGGCGCCCGGCGGCGTGGTTGGCGACCTGGGCGGAGACGGCGACGCAGCCGCGCGGCGCGGGGAGGCCGTCGGGCTCAGGCCGGGGCAGCGGGAGCGCGGGCAGCAGGTGCGGCCGGGGCCGGCCGCTGGAGGTGAGGAGCTGGGCGGGTTGGTAGGAGGCCAGCCAGTCGGCGAGCGCGTCGAACTCGGCGGGCACACCGGCCGGGTCGCGCAGCGGCGTTTTGTGGACCGCCGGGGTGCTGGCGAGGCAGGCGGGGGCGCCATGGCCTTTGTCCAGGGTGAGCACTAGGACGCTGGAGGGCCCTGGAATGCCCAGGGGCTGGGCGGCGCCGAGCGCTTCGGCCACCGCCTGGCGGAGTTGGCCGATGTCGAGTCCGTTGCTGTACACGGGCCGGTGGCCAAGGCCGGTGAAGTACGCGGTGAGTTCGGTGCGGCTCAGGGTGGACAGCACGCTCGGCCCGCCCATGCGCATTCCGTTGAGCAGGACAACGGGAAAGACGGTGCCGTGGTCGCCCGTGCCATGCAGGGCGCGGGTGGCGAGCCAGGAGGCGGCGGTCGTCCCGGTCTCGCACTCGCCGTCGCCGATCAGGACCACGGTCAGCCGGTGGGGCGCGTCGAGGACGGTGCCCTGTCCGATCGCGAGGGCGGGGCCGAGCTGGCCTCCGGTGTGCAGGTGGCCGGGGATCATCGGGGTGATCTCCCCGCCGATGTCGGCCCGGGGGAAGTCGGCGACGAGTTTGCGCAGTCCGGTCGCGTCTTGGCGCAGGGCGGGGTGAGCTTGGCCGAGTCGGCCGGTGAGGTAGGCGTGGGCGAGGGCGGAGGGGCCGGCGTGACCGGCGCCGTGCAGGACGTGCAGCTCGTACCCGTCGGGCACGGCCGCCTGGAGCGGGCCCAGGGCGGCGAGCATCCGGTTGACGGGCGGGCACACCCCCCAGTGGCCGGCCGGTCGCTTCTTGACGTCGGCCGGGAGCAGGGGGCGGGCCAGGAGCGGGTTGTCTCGCAGGTAGAGCTGGGCGAGACAGAGGTAGTCGAGCGCGTCGGCGACGGCGGCCACCGAGACGTCGGGCACCAGGCGGTTCGTGCGGCGGGCGAGGTCAGCCCACATGCGGTCCTCCTGCTGGGGCGAGGGCGGCTTCGACGGCGCGGGCGTGGACGGTGCCCTCTCGCTCGAGGCGTGCGGCGGCGCCTGCGGGGCAGTCGACGATGGTCATGTGCCGGCCGTGCGGGCAGATCCCGCCGTCGACGACCGCGGCGATACCGGCCCCCGTGGTCCGGTCGAAGTCGACGACCTGGTCGGCGGTGAGGGCCGGGTGGTCCGTGTCACCGGCGGCGGGGGTGGAGATGCTGCACACGGCGGCGGCCAGCGGCTCGCCGGCCAGGGCGACCAGATGTCCCAGGATCCCGTCGGGGCATCCGACGAGCGCCGGGGAGCCGACAGCCGCGACGGGCTGTACTCCCGGCTTCCACGGAAGGCGCAGCGCGAGGTCCCCCGGCCATAGGCCGCCGGTCAGCAGGCGGGCGTCGTTGCTCAGGTCGAACAGGGCCTCGGACGAGGCCGGGGAGTCGAGCAGGAACAGCAGCGGCTTGGTGCCAGGGCGCTGCTTGGACCGGGAGACCGCGCTCGTTGCCGCAGGGTCGGCGGCGCGGACGCACAGCATGTACCAGCGGGGGGTGGGTACGGCGACCATGTGCCCGGCGGCCAGGAGCCGGGCTGCATTGGGGAGCTGGGCGGGGGTGAGGACGTCCACGGTGCTCTCCTTCTCACGCGGTGCCGGGGCGGTCGAGGGCGGCGAGCGCCGGGTATTCCAGCCACGGGTCCGACAGGGCGCGCAGGGCGAGGTCGGGGTGCTGAGCGTGGCTGACGCGGAAGTACACCATCACCCTGGGCGTGCTGCTGGTGTTGATACCGACCCGGTGCGGGACGAGGTGGTGCATCACGATCACGTCGCCGGGCTCGGCGGTGAGGGCGGTGCCGTCCTGGGCGTCGATGTCGTCGGGGGTCTGGGCCGACTGTCCCAGGGTCCAGTCCGTGGCGAAGTAACGGGCCATCCGGTGGTGACCTCCGGGCACGTAGTGCAGAGCGCCGGCGTCCGCAGTGACGCTGCCGTCCAGGACGACGCCGACGATGAAGGTGAACGTGCGCAGGTCGCGGGGATCCAGGTGGGGGCAGGAGACGCCGTCGACGTGCATTGTCTTTACCGGTTGCTGTGCGCCGTCCGGCAGTCGGATCTGAATCTGCGCCCGGGTGACCGGGGCGGGTGTCGCGGGGCGCAGCAGATCTACGGCCAGCTCGGCGAGGCCGCTTCGCTGGTAGAGGGCGAGGAGGTCGGGGTGTTCTTCCAGATCAGGGGCGAAGCTGCGTTCGGTGTAGGCGGTGAGTCGTGCGGGGTCGTACGCCTCGGTCAGCCAGCCGCCGACGAGGTCACGGGCTCGGGACAGCACGGCGCCGTCAACCAGGCCGCGGCGTATGAGGACGGCGTCGTCGACGAACCGGCGCCGCTCGTCATCGGTCCATGTCATGGATCGGGGCACGGTGATTCTCCTTCCGGAAGGACGGGGCAGGGCCGGGGCGGGAAGGGGTCCGCCCCGGTGGTGACGGAGATGGGATCAGCCGCGTCGGCCGAGGACGATCTGGAAGGAGGCGTGCTCGACCAGGCCGCCGGCGGCGGTGTGCTCGTCGAGCAGGGCGCGGGCGCGGTGCTCGAAGTCGTCGACCCGCTCGCCGAACAGCGGCCTGGCGGCGAAGGACGTCGAGTACAGGTAGCCGATCACCGTCTCGGTGGTCCACTCCCGCTCGACGGCGATGGTGTGCTCCTCCACCTGGCCGAACGCGGACTCGGCGATGATCTCGCGGTAGGGCCGGTTGTGCGCCGCGTACTTCTTGCCCACCCCGGCCCGCCGCTCCTCTCCCAGGTACTTCTGGATCAGGGCCCGCAGGGCATTGGTCCACTCGGTGTGCGCGGTCCACAGGCTGCCGTCGCCCATGACCGCGACGGTCGCGTCCGGCGCGGTCATGTTCTCCAGACGCGTCAGCACCACGTCCTGCTGCATCCAGTGGAAGGCGCGGCAGACCGTGACGAGATCGGCTCGGTAGGAGGCGGGCGGGGTGAATTCCTCGGCCGATGAGTTGTGCATGCGGGCGGTGACCGGCAGCGCGGCCAGCGCCTTGTCGGCCTCGGCGAGCATGCCGGCGTCCTGCTCGACGACGTCGATCTCCGTCATCCTCTCGGCCAGGGCCAGGGGGACCTGCCCGGTGCCGGACCCGAGGTCGAGCAGGGCCCGGTGCTCCTTGCCGGCCACCCGCTGTGCGAGCAGCTCGACGGCTTCCTGCGGGATGCCGGGCCGGTAGGCGGCGTAGAACGGGGCGGTGGTGTCGAACTGGCTCACGGGATGGTGCTCCTGATCGTGTGGGTTGACGGAAGGGCGGTCTGCTCGATGTGCTCGACCGCACGGTTGAGGTCCGGGACGACCGTGACCCGGCCGGGGTGCTCGGCCAGCAGCCGGAGTGCCTCGGCCGACGGAGCGCGAGGCGTGATCCACAGGGCGTGGGCTCCAGCGGCGAGGGCGCCGCGTACGTCGTAGTCGAGGCTGTCGCCGACGTGCAGCATCTCCGCGGGCTCTCGGCCGTGCAGCCGGGCGACAGTCTCCACGGCCCGAGCGTCGGGTTTGGCGAACCCCAGCTGCCACGAGGGGTGATGAGCCCGAAGGTAGGGGGCGAGGAGGGCGGCGACGTCGGTCTCCTGCTCGTCCCAGTGGCTCACGTTCGACAGGGTGACCACCGGCACGACCCTCGCGATCCGGGCCACCGCCTCCACTGCGCCGGACCACAGCGCGAAGCCGGGGGGACGGTGGTCGTGGGGGAATGCGGACGGCGCGATCCCCAGCGCGGCACACACCGCCTGCGGAGTTGTCGCATCATGGCGCGGGTCCAGGGTGTGCAGGAGCTGCTGAGCGATCTGCTTCGCCTGTCGGGCCGGGAGCGGGGACAGCTCCACCAGCTGCTGTGTCAGCGTCATCCCGGATGGCTCTCCCAGCGTGTATCCGACATCGAGGCTCACCATCCGCACCGCAGCCGCGTTCACGACGGACCTGCCAGAGCCGCGATGATCATGCTGATCCGTTCGGTGCGCACGGGACCGGGGCCGGCTTCGCTGAGGAAGGTCAGCAGGTGTCGGGCTTCGGCCGGCGACCAGCCGCTGGTGTCGACACCAGCCTCGGTGGCGGCTTGGGCGAGGTCGTCGGGGATCGTCGGCGGGCGGGCGCCGTGCGGAATCAGCAGGGTGCCGCTCCACTCCTCGCCGGCCTGCACCTGGGGCAGGACGGATACGAGGGGCGCGAGGACGGTGACGTCGTCGAACGTGAGGATCCGGACCGGGAGTTCGGGCAGGTGTACTGGCCGATCGAGGCGAAGGGTCGTGGACAAGAAGGTGTCGTGCCCGGTCAGCGGCTCGCCCACGACGAACAGCACGGTCCCTTCGCGGCGCTGCAGGCGGCCGTGGACCGCTAATTCGCCCGTGTGCCTGGGCATTACCGACGCACCCCCATCCCGAGACCGGGCCGATCGGGAAGCGCGACATGCCCGCCGTCCGGCCGGAGCGTGCCGCGCAGCGCCCGTTGCCTGCGGGGCTCCCACACCACCTGGTACTCCACCGCGCTCGCCACGTCCGGGAAGGCGGCGGCCAGATGGACGGCAGGCAGGAACGCCCGGCCGTGCAGGTGGACCGGGACGTTCGCTTCCTGGGCGGCGTTCAGCCAGGTGCGCGCTTCGGTGATCCCTCCGCACCACACCGCGTCGAACGTGAACGCCTCCGGCCGGCAGTGCTCCAACAGGGCCCTGACGTCCTCCGCATGGGACAGCCGCTCGCCGAACGCGACCCGGAGACCTCGCGTGTGCCGGCGCAGCTGTCGGTACGCGGTCTGGTCGGTTCGCGGGAGCGGGTCTTCCACCCAGCGCACCGTCTGCGGAGTGAGGAGCGGCGCGACCTCCATGGTCCGCAGGTGGCCCCAGGTGCCCAGGGCGTCCACCGCCACTCTGTGCCCCGCCCACGTCGCCGCACGTTCGGCCAGCAGCACCATCTCGGCAGTCTCGGCACCGCCGCGTAAGGCCCACTTGGTGAAGGCGAACCCCTCGCCGGCAGTCGCCTTGACGGACTCGGCGGCCGAGTTGGCGGCCAGGTCCAAGGAGAGCCACGAGGCGTAGACCGGCACCCGTGGTGTGGGCCTGTCGCTTAACAGGGCCGCGACCGGGACGTCGGCGAGGCGGCCGTGCAGATCCCACACCGCGCAGTCCAGCGCCCCGACCGCCCACCGGCCGAGTCCTGCCGCGTGCGGGCCGAGTTCGGCCAGCAGTCTGCGCAGCAGTCCCGTGTGGTCGGTCACCGGGTGCCCCAGCGCGCTCTGGCCGAGCCGGGTGGCGACGAGCGCGGCGGGCAACTCGTCGACCGGGGCGAACACCCCGTTCACTCCGCCGGCCTCGACCACGACCGCGAACCGGCTGTCGCCCGCCTCCCACGGACCGGCAACGCCCTCGTCCAGGCGCTCGACCCGCACCCGGTCGATGACCGCGTCAGCGGGGTCCATCGACGAGGTCCTCTCCCGCGAAGGTGAAGTACCACAGCGGCCGGTAGCACTCCCAGCCCACCGGCCGCAGCCCGGTCGGCGCCATGGCCCGCTCGATCACCGTGCGCGCCTGCAGGTAGTACTCCAGGCTCTCCGCGCCCGGCGTCCGCATCCCTTGCATGATCAGGTTGTGTGCCTGGAAGACCTGGATGTTCGGGAACGCGGTGACCTCGTCCACCAGCTCGTTCACACCGCGCGCGAGGTCGCCCATCGGGTCTAGGCCCACGATGTACGTGTACGAGGTGTCCAGCCCTGCATTACGCGCCCGTGCCAGCAGGTCCGGCATCTGCTCCGGCCGAAGGTCGGCCTTGGTGGCCTTCATGAGGGCCTCGCGCCGGGTGAAGTGCTCGGCCGTCAGCCTGAGCACGAACGGCGACACCTGCGACGCAACGGTCTCGAACGCCTCGTCGGTGCGCAGCACGGAGGTGAGGAAGCCGATCCGGGCCGTGACGCCGGCACGCTCCAGGGCGGGGCGCAGGGCGGTCAGGTGCGCGACGGCAGCGCCCTCGCGCTCGAAACAGCCGGTGGAGACGGTGACTTCCTCCAACTCGGCCAGGTTGCGGCGGGGGTGCTGCTCGCCGAGGGCCCGCAGCAGAGCATCGAGCCCCTGGTCCTCCTGCATCCTCGGATCGGCGGCGGCCTCCAGGGTGTTCGGGCACCAGCCGCACCCGACGCACCGGCTGCGGGCATTGGGGTTGAGGGTCGCGGCCCGGCCATCGTTGCGGAAGTACCCTCCGACGGACTCGTCGGCGTCGATGCGCTCGACGTGCGCGACCACCGAGCCGTTCAGCGACAGCTCGTCGCCACGGAGCCGGAACGGGCTGGCCGGCTGGTTCAGCGGGACGATGATCTGCCAGGCAGTGTCGGGACGGCGAACGAGGCGGAGGTTGACCCGGGCCCGGTGACGGTCGTGGTCGGAAGTGATCCCGTACAGATTGACGGCGATCAGCAGCACGTCCTCGACAGGGACTCCGTGGCGTAGGGCGACCTGCTCCAGATCATGCAGTCGCTCGGTGCCGACAGCGCCGTCTGAGGTTATGGACCGGCGCATGGAGAGATGCGGCATGAAGAACTCCAGCTTGGTGAGGAGCGGTGTGTGTTACTACCGGGGGTGCGGCACCTACGTCGTGTCGCGGGAGGGCATCGGTGGCGGCTGTCGTGCCAGCGCGGTCTACGTGGCTGGGGCGAAGGCAGTGAAGTGCGCCGGCGGGTGGTCGACGGGCAGGTCGGGCCGCCAGGATGTGAGGATCTGGGCGCTGCATACGAACAGGCCGTCGGGGAGCTGATCGAGCGGGTACCACGCCCAGTCGCCGACGCTCTCGTCTGGCTGCGTGGTCGGCTCCCCTTGCCAGGCATGGACGAGCGCGCCGACGGTGACCCGCAGGACACCTTCGACGTGATCAACGAGCGTGCCCAGCAGTTCCACGTCGTCGGTCCGAGCGACCAGACCGGTCTCCTCGGCGAGTTCTCGGACGACCGCGTCCTCGAAGGATTCCCCGACGGCCTCCACGCTGCCACCGGGCAGTTCGAGGGTGCCGCGGCGGTGTCGGCCCAGCAGGATGCCCTGCTCGCTGAGCAGGATCGCGCCGACGCCGACTGCCGCGTGGGCGGCCGGGGCTCGGGTGCTGCGTGGCCGGCTGGAGACGCGCGCCGACCGGTCGGGAAGGCGCCGGGCGCGGATGAGCTGCTGGATGACCGTGGCGTTCTCGTCGGGGTGCGGGAACAGATCGATGGCTTCGACGCGGAATCCGTACTCGGTGAGCAGGTCCTCCCACAGCTGCGGTGCCAGAACCCACATCTGCGTCGGCAGCGGCGAGTCGTCGCGCAGCAGGATCATCTGCTCGCGCGGCGCCACTGCCGTGGACGGACCGCGGCCGTGCAGGTCGGTGTGCAGGAGCGAGAGGATCAGCGGGGCGCCGGGACGCAGGCCATCGCGCAATGCAGGCAGAGAGCGGTGCGGGTCGATGAAGGCGAGCGTCCCGATCGCGTACGCGGCGTCGAACGGCTCGGCTCCGGCCAGGTACTCGGTCACGTCTACCTGGACGAACTCCACGCCGTCCACGTCCGCGTGGGTGCTGATGGCGCGTTCGTGCTGGGTCGGGGACAGGTCGATGCCGGTGACGCGCGCTCCGCGTGTCTGGGCGAGGTGGACGGCGTGGTGGCCAGCCCCGGAGCCGATGTCCAGGACGCGGCGGCCGGTGACGTCGCCGAGGACTTCTGCTCCCGGTCCGATCCCTTCCCAGGGCGTCCAGCCGAGCCGCTCGGGGACGGGCGGGGTGTAGGCGCGAGCGAGTTGGCGCTGGCCGTAGATCTGCCAGGCCCGGGTGTTGGTGTCCTCGGCGGGCACGGTTGCCTCCTGGTGGGCGCGTGTTCAGGGTCAGGTGTGGGTGATCAGGTAGGCGGGGCCCTCGCCGCGTCGGGCTCGCTCGATGGCGTCGAGGCGGGCGAAGGCTCCCGGTGCCATGAGCTCCTGCCAGGTTGCGAGGTCGTGGACGGCCCACATGTCGTGTTCCGCGGGGTCGAGGCGGATCCGGCCGAGCTGGTCGGCGGTCAGCTGGCCTCCGTCGAAGATGAGCCCCACCTTGTTCAGCGGCTGGCGCGGTCCGGCGTGGAGGAAGTGCGTCAGGAGCAGAGTCGGCGGGTTGAGGCCGAGGTCGAGGCCGGTCTCCTCGACCGCCTCCCTCTGGGCGGTCTGCAGCGGGTCCTCGCCCGGGGCGTCCAAGTTGCCGCCCGGAAACTGCCAGAGTCTCGAACCGTAGACCGAGCGGAGCTGGACCGGCCGGTCGTGCTCGTCGCGGATGTACAGGCAGCCGTACACCGTGTGGTGGGGGACGGTCTGCGCGTACTGCATGGGCGTCATGGGCATGGGGCGTCCGGGTCGGGCTGGGCGGTGGTCGAACGCGAGGGCGAGAACGCCGAGCACCTCCTTGGCCGGCGGGTAGATGCTGCGGATGTCGGCGAGCAGCTCGCCGGGCGGTGCGTCTGGATCGATGCGCGCGGTGTCCTCCGAACTGAGCAGGTCCTCGAAGGAGGGGTACGGGGTGATCCGCTGCACGATGACGTCGAGTTCCCGCCCGGTCTCCCGGTCGTGGAAGACAATCGTGTCGCCGGCGGCGACGACGCGCTTCTGCGGGGTGGCCATTCTCATTTCGATCGTCATCGTCTTGCGCCCTGCTTCCACTTGGCGGTAGTACCGCCCGAGCAGGTGCATGTGGTGTTCGTGCGGTTTGTCTCCGGCCGCCGGGCTCGGGACGGCTGGGATCGCCTGCTGGGTGTCGTCAGGCATACGTGCCTCCGTTCGATGCGTTCCGACCGTTGCGGCCCGGGAGCGCAACCGGGTCAGGGTGCGGTGACCGTGCTCCTGTGTTGCCAGATCGGTGTGGCCGCGAGGAAGTGGCCGAAGATGCCGGCGTTAGGACAGTTCGATCGGTCCGTAGCGGGCGTGCGGCTCCTGCCGCATCAGTGCGTCGTATCGGTCCGCCGCCGAGAAGTGCCAGAACTCCGTTCCATAGTTGGTGAAACCCGCGTTCTCCATGGCGCTGAGCAGCAGCGTTCGGTGGTGGCGCGCGTGATCGCTGAGGTTCAGGGCGTGCGTGAAGCAGGCCCCGTCGCTCTCCTCGGGGGAGGCATTGACGCGGGTGCCGAGGTCGAGTTCGTGGCCGTCCTGGTCGACGAGGGTGACGTCCACGGCCGCGCCCGCGGAGTGCGGCGCGATCTCCGGTGGTGACACATACCGGCTGGCAGCCTGGTACAGCTGCTCGGCCGTCCACCCGGGGTGAGCGGCGGCCAGCCCGTCCCGGTACTCGGTGAAGTAGCGCTGCTGCAGGGCCAACGGCCGGTAGCCCTCGACGAACAACAGATCGGTGCCGGCGGGCAGAAGCGAACGGGCGTGTTCCATCTGGGCCAGGACACCCTCGCGGACGTGGGCGAACGCGCCCAGCGGATCTTGCTTGCGGGGATCGACGCGGAAGCTGTGGTCACGCACGTCCACGAGCGGCTCCCCGCACTCGCGCACCGGGATCGCGGCGACCCGCGGATCGGACATCAACACCAGAGGGTTCATCGAGTCTCCCTGTGACGGCTTGCCCTGCGGTGGCGGGATGGGGGAGGCAGAGGCCAGATCGATTTCGTCCAGGATTCGCGCGATGGTGTCCTGCAGCGTGCTGTCGGCCGGGATCCCGGTCTCCAGGCCACCAGGCAGCAGATCCAGCTCGCGGAACCACGAGGTGAGGTGGCTGTCGGTGACTTGCTCCAGGTACACGGCATCCGCCTTCGACGCGTGCCGGACAAGCGTCGTTTCCAGAGGTACGTCCAGGTAGTAGCAGCTGGAGACGCCGCGATGGTCCCGTACCAAAGACGTGATCATGTGGCCATAGCGCTCGGAGTGCAGGATCCCTTCGAGCACCACGTGGAACCCGGCGTTCAGCGCTTCGCGTGCGATCCTGCCCAGCAGGGCGATGTTTGCGCCGCGCGCGGTGTCGTGTTCCCTGAGCACGTTGCGGCGGATCACGTCCTGGCCCACGATCGCGATTCCGCGGCCGTGGTGATCTCGCACGCCCTGGGCCACGCTTGACTTGCCTGACGCTGAGTTGCCGCGAATCACCACGAGGCGGGTGTCCTCGCGGCCAGCCGCAGTCGCGGTGGACAGACGACGGTGTGCGCCGCTCGGTACGCTGGTCATACGGGCCAGCCCGTCTCGCTGTACAGCTCCCCGTTCTGAATCTTCTCGATGGCCGCCCGGGTGTAGGGGACGAGGTCGTCGGGGAGCGCGGACGGATCCCAGAATTTCCACTGGGTGCACTTGTCCGGCTCGCGCAGTTCCGGCTCGCCGCTCCAGACGCGGGCGCGGAAGAACAGGCCCATGCGAGGCCGGTCCCCGGCATGGTCTATGTGGTGGACGACGTGGACGAGTTCGACGTCCTGGCGCTCGATGTGAAGGCTGGCCTCCTCCCGCGCCTCCCTGATCAGGCAGGTGATGGCGTTCTCCTGCTCGCAGTGGCCGGCCAAGGCGTGCCAGGTGGAGGGCGCGAACGCGGAGTCGGGGTGGCGCAGCCCGAGCAGCACCGTCCCGTCGGGCCGCTCCAGATAGAGGTGGACCCCGATGACGTTGAGGACCGTGCCGTGCGGAGAAGCTCGGCGCTCCTCCTGCGGTGCGAGCCGGCTCCGGGGCGCGGTGTTGGCCGGGAGACTGGCGGCGTGGCGCCGTACGAGGTCGCTGGTGGTGTCTGCGATATGTAGTCGGTGGAGGTCGTCGGGGGTGAACCAGGCCAGCATCACCCCTTCCGTCAGGTGGAGTTCGCGGGGATCGCCGTTCCAGCGGCCGGCATGGATGGCGATGGGCACGGTCGCGCCGTCATCGTTGGAGGCGTACTCGGTGGCGAACGGAGTCAGGCCGTCGATGTCCAGGCCGGCTTCCTCGGCCAGTTCGCGCCGCACGGTGTCCTCCAGCGTGGCGTCCTGGGGCTCTCGGCCGCCGCCCAGCAGGGACCACATGCCCGGCTCCCAGATCAGGCCGGGGAAGTAGTCGCGTAGGTGGAGCAGGTACTCGCCGCGATCGTTGTAGATCAGGGCCGAGGCATTGGCCGCCTCCGGTTCAACCTGGAGCGGGAGCTTGAGCAGCTTCTCGCGCAGGGTCGGGGAGGACACCCGGTCCGCGGAACGCCACTCGATGCCGCCCACCTCTTCCTCCTGCAGCACCACCGGCACTTCGTCCGCGGTGTGCAGACGGAAGAGGAACCGCAGGTCGAAGTGGACGTGTCCGGGTTCGCCTTTGCTCGGGCGGGCGTCCATGTCGTGGATGTCGATGTCCAGCGGCACAGTTTCGTAGCCGGGCCACGGCGTGACGGTCTGGGGTGGGATCCCGGTCTCCTCGTGCAGCTCCCGCAGCGCCGCTGCTGGCAGGGACTCGTCGGAGGGCTCCGCGTGTCCGCCCGGGGGGAGGACCTTCCCGCTCGCCAGGTGCAGTACGTGCAGGACGTGGCCGAGCGGGTCGACGACGATCGCGGCGCAGGTGACGTGGCCGGTGAAGGTGGAACGGCTGGCGATGTCGGTGGGGTCGTCGAGGGCGCCGAGGAGGGCGCCGAGCTGATCGCGCTCGTAAGGGTGGCGAGCGAGGTAGGTATCGACGGTGGTGCGGATGTGGTCGTGCGACAACGGCATGGGCTACCTCAGAGGTACGTGGCGCGGGACGAGTCGAGGCGGGTGGTCGTTTGGTCAGCTCAGCCGCATCCCCTCCGAGGGGATCTCCTCGATGGCAGCGGCGCGAGCAGCGGGCAGGCCCCACCGCTCGCGTGCCGTCTCCACCGCGAGCTGTGCTTGTCGCGCTCCGGGCGGGCCCCAGCCGAGCAGGGCGGCTGCCTGGGAGGGGGTGGCGAGCAGCCGGGCGAAGGGGCGGCCGGTGGCGGGGTCGACGGCCGCCGGCCCGATGGCGGTTACCCGGGCGGCGAGGCGGAGGCGGGCGTTGGGCCCCACCCCGCCGTAGACCTCGCCGGTCTCGTCCAGCACCCACCCCAGTCGCACCGGTTCGGTCAGTGTGAGTTGGGCTTCCTCGGCGGCTTCCCGATGGAGGGTGTCCTCGGGGGTGGCGTCGGCCTTCTCGACGGTGCCGCCGGGCAGCATGGGCAGTGAGCCCCGCGGACCGGGGTCGGCAACGAGCACTACCCTGCCGTCAGGGACGAAGCACCACGCCCAGGCTTGCTGCACGGGGAGCTGACCGGGCACGGGGGTCCGGTTCAGAGGGCTGTCCCACATGGGGCGGTAGCGGACGTGGACGTCATGGCTGTCGAGCGCTGGTACGTCGAGGATGTGCTGCCCGTCGGCGAGGTGGGCGGTGGCGGTGTTTCCGAGCCGGGACCGGTAGGCGGCGAGCATGATCTGGCCGTCTACGGGGAGTAGACGTTGCACCGCATCCCTGGTCTCCAAGAAGGCGAACTCGGAAAGTTCCTTGGGGGGCAGACGAATCGCCTGGACCTCGTCGGGAGTGAGGGTGCCGCCGTCGAAGATGTAGCGGATCTCTCCGGGACAGGGCATGCCGGGCTTGATGTCGGGGTGGTGCGGTGAAAGGGAGTGGATGGCGAGAACGTCCTGCAGGGCCAGGTCCCGGAGGCCCAGTTCCTCGGCGATCTCGCGCCGGCAGGCGTTCAAGGGGTGCTCGCCGGGTTCGGCGGCGCCACCGGGCAGCAGCCACCGGTCGTCCTCGCGGTAGGTGGGTTTCACCAGCAGGACTCGGCCGACCTGGTCGGTGACGATCGCGGCGGCGCTGAGCCACACCGCGTGGCGGGACGCGGCGTACTGCGCGTCCGAGAGGGCAGCCTTCGGCGGGACGTGATCAGAAGGGGAGACGGGAGATGTCACGGGCTCTGCCTTTCGGTGGGGCGGGTCATGCCTGGTCTGTGACGCTGGGTGAAGCAGGCATAGGGATGTGCGGGGTCGGGGCGTACTGGGCGGCCTGTGTGTCGAACATGGCTGCATATCGGCCACGTGCGGCGATG
Organism: Streptomyces sp. NBC_01241; assembly: GCF_041435435.1. Classification (NCBI taxonomy): domain Bacteria; kingdom Bacillati; phylum Actinomycetota; class Actinomycetes; order Kitasatosporales; family Streptomycetaceae; genus Streptomyces; species Streptomyces sp. NBC_01241. The sequence goes on from NZ_CP108494.1 coordinate 6,663,775, forward strand.
AGGTCGTCGTGTGTGCCGTGTTCGGCGAGGCGCCCTTGGTTGAGGACGTAGATGTGGTCGGCGTGGCGGACGCCGGACATCCGGTGGGTGACCAGGACGACGGCCCGGTGCGGGGCGGCGAGGCGGCGGATGCGGTCGAAGGCAGCGATCTCGGCTTCGGGGTCCAGGGCGGAGGTTGGCTCGTCAACGATGAGGACGCTGTCCGCCTGCGATGTTGAGCTGCGCCAGTGGGTGCGGGCCAGGCCGACCTTCTGCCATTCGCCGCCGGAGAGTTCGATGGCTCCGCGGAACATGCGGCCGAGCATGCTTTCCAGGCCGTTGGGGAGTTTGGCGGTGACGGATCCGGCGCCGGCGTAGTCGACCGACGTCTGCAGGTCATGCATGGAGGCGACGTGCCCGGGGCGGCCGATGCGGATGTTCATCGCGGCGGTCACGGGCCACCGTTGGAAGTCCTGAGTGAGAAGCGAGACGCGGTCGAAGACCTGGGAGCGTTCCAGCCCGGAGACGTCGAAGTCGCCCCACCTCACCGATCCGGCGTGAGGGAGGAGCAGACCGGAGAGGATCTTCATCAAGGTGCTCTTGCCGGAGCCGTTTTCGCCCACCACGGCGATGACCGACCCCATGGGGAAGGTGAGCGTCACGTCGTCCAGGGCCGGTGCGTCGCGGTCGGGATACTGGTAGGTGACGTGCTCCAGGGAGACCTGCTTGACTTGGGCGGGGACGGGACTGCCGGTCTGCGGGATGGCGCGTTGAGCGGCCTCGATCAGGAACTGTCCGTGATCGCGGACGTAGAGGGACTCCTCGTGCAGCTGGTTGATATTCATCACCAGTGCGCCCAGGCTCGCCGAGCCGGTCCGTACCGCGAACACGGCGGTGCCGGCGACGGCAAGGCTCATGTGTCCGGCCATGATCAGCCAGATCATGGTGCTGTAGGTGGCGGCCATCGCCAGCCCGGACAGCGCTGAGGCCACCCATTCGGTGACGGCTTTGCTGGAGGCCAGCCGCTCCTGCTCCGATTCCGCGCTCGCGGCCATGCGCCGGTACCGCTCCAGGAGGAAGGGGCCGACGGCGTGGATTCGCACTTCTTGCGCGGCGGTGCGCTCGGTGAGGAGGTTGCCGATGAGGCGGCTGGCCCGCAGGTGCTCGATCCAGCTCATCACGGAGACGTAGCGTTCCTGTGCCACTCGCATGGCGCCCCACCCGCGGGGGGCTGCGATAACTAGCAGCATCGGCAGCAGGGTGGGGTTCAGGACGGTGAGGACGCCCGCTGTGGCGATCAGTGAGATGGTGCTGTTCAGCGCGGAGACGCAGGCGCCGATCATGCGGCGGGCAGAGGCGGGCCCGTACTGGGCGATGTCGATCAGGCGGCGGAAGTCCGGATCGTCGATGGCTTCGAGTTCGACCGAGGTTGCGGCGGCCAGGTACTGCGTCGTGGCGATCCGCTCCACAACCGGTTCGAGGCGTCCCGCTCGGGATGTCGACCAGCCGGCCAGAGCGGAGTTCACGACGGCGACGCCGGCGGCGGCAAGCAGCCCCGGCAGGAGGGCGTGCAGCCGGTCGACCGTGTCACCGGCCCCCAGCAGCGCGTGCATGACCGCGTTGATGGCGAGCAGGCCGACCGCGGCGGCGATGCCCTGGCCGAGTTCGCTGACCGCCACGGCCACGAGCGCCCGGCGATCCGCACTCCAGGCCATCCGCAGGGTGGCGCTGACGAGTCCGGGCATCTGGCGCAGCGCCGAGCGCATGGTCAAGTCCAAGCGAGCATGCTCGTGTTGGGACCAGCCCATGTCGTAGCGCAGGGGCCCGCCGAAGAGTTCTCGCTCTGCGTCGGAGACCTGTGGCTCCGCCACGCGGACCTTGCCGAAGAATCGCTTCACTCGCTGTCTCCCTGTGTCGGCCAGTTCAGAGCCCGGTAGGAGGGGCCGTGGGTGAGCATGTGGAAGATGGCGGTGGTGTACGGGTGGCAGTCCGGCGGGGGCTTCTCCAACGACACCCAGAACAAGCCCTCGTGCTTGTGCGGCTCGGCGTTGTGCGGTTCGCCCGCCCACGACTGGGCGACGAAGACCGCGGTGATCCGGTCCGGGCCGTCGCCGGGGTCGTGGTGGTGAATGAGGCCGCAGAACTCCTGTTGCTCGGCGCTGACGCGGACCCCCGTTTCTTCTTCTGCTTCGCGCCGCGCGGCGTGGTCGAGGGTTTCGCCCGCTTGCAGGTGGCCACCCACGACGCTGAGTTGACCCGGTGCGAGGACCGCGTCAGGTCTGCGACGTACGCACAGGGCGGCGCCGTGCGTGCGGAGCAGGATCTGGGCCACGTCGGCGATCAGCAGGTGAGGAGCGTCGCTCACAGAGTGCCCCCCTGTACCAGGCGCTCGACGGTGCGCCGGCCGCGCGCGGTCACGAGCGGGTCGCCGTGCCGAGGGCCGTAGGCGAGAGCGCTGGCGGCGTCAGCTGCTGCGAACGCTGTCAGCGCGTATCTCTCTGCCTCGGACAGAGGCCGGCTGTATCCCTCGAACAGGGCGGTCCGCAGTTCGGGATGATCTGGCCACAGCGAGGTGGCGAGTTTGACGAAGTCGGTGACGCGGGGGCCCGGTTCGCTGCGCTCGAAGTCGATCAATACGCAGCGCCGGCCGTTCCAGAGCAGGTTGCGTTCCCAGAAGTCCCCGTGTCGCCACCCGGCCGGTAGCGGTCCGCACCCGGGCAGCCCTGTCACCAGGCGCCGCAGAACGTCGTCTTCCGTAGCGGACAGGTGTTCGCGGGCCTCGGCGAGGTGCTTGTCCAGGCCGGTCACCGTGTTCTCGATGACTGCGCTGGCTTCCGGCTGGCTGAGGGGGCCGGTCATCGCGTCGTGGAAGCGGCGCAAGAGCTGGCCGGCTTGCCGGTGGGCCGTGCGGCGGCGCGCGGGTGACGCCTCTTCCTTCAGCGGCTCGCCGTCCACGGCGGTCAGGATCAGGGCGAGCAGCTGTGCGGAGCTGTCGCGCAGTACTGGGGCGTTGCCGTAACCGAGGTGAGGAACGGCCTCCCGGTAGGCGCGGGTCTCGCGCGTGTAGAGGATCGGCTTGGGCGCCACCTTCACATAGTGGGCGCCCGCGGGGCCGGTCACCCTCCACACCTGGGAGTTGTCGCGGTCGTGCGAGGAGTCCCGCACATCGTCCAGCGGGCCCAGCACGCTCTCCACCCAGGCGTGGAGGGGCGAGGGAAGGCGAGTGGAGTCCGTCATGCCTGGTACCTCGTATCCGGTCGTGAACCGTCTGCGAGCAGGGCGCCTCGGCCGGAGGTGAGGTGAAGGCTGGCACCCGAGGAGGCGGCGGTGTTTTCGAACGCAGGATGAACGAGCGCAGGGTGGCGTACGGGATGCATAGGGGCTCCTCGGGGTGAGATGCGGACAGGTGATCGGGTAACGGTGGGTGTGCTGTCGCCGTAACGGGTGGAGGCGGGCGAAATCTAGAACCTGATTTCGAATACCGGGCCCTCTCCTTGTGTGGTCGGGTGGGGCGGGTTGTGATGCTGTGTTCGATCACTCATGTGGGTCGGGGTACTTCCTGCGGGGGATTGCCGGAGGCCGCCTGGTCGGTCATGGCGTGGCGAGGTCCGGGCGGAGGGTGATGGCGTCGCGAAGGAAGCTGCGCTTGGAGTAGAAGGTGTGCTCGGCCGCCCAGCCGTGACTTGCGAGGTACTCGCAGAGCCAGCTGTCGATTCGCTGCATCTCGGTGAGGACCTCGTCCGTGTCGTGGTGGAGGATGCTGCGCGAGCGGAGGTACTCCAGCTCGCATTGGGAGAGCACGACGTCGGGGGCTGCCAGGAGGGCGCAGCGGTCGAGGAAGATGCCGTAGACGTGTCCGGTGCGCATTGACTCGCACTGGATGTCGTAGCGGATGCGCTGGAAGGGCGGCATGGCCCGGACCTGGAGGCCCAGGTCTTCGCGCAGGAACGTCTCGAAGCGGTCGGGCGTGATGTCGAGGCCGGGGGTGAGTTCTTCGCGGCGGGCGAAGGTGTCCTCGGTGAACCACTTGCGCTTGAGCACGTGCCCGGCGGTGACGGTGGGGATGAAGGAGGCGTAGCCGATCTCGGGCTCGGGGCCGGTGACGTCGAACAGGTGGTTCTCGGTGTGGTGGATCTGGAACTCTTCCCGGTACTCAGGGCGGCAGCCGTCCAGCTTGCCGTCGCGCAGCGCCTTGAGTAGTTCCATGGACGTGGCCCAGATGTCCGGTGCAGGGTCGAGGGTGTACTTGAACTCCAGCTCGGTGCCGGCGAAATGCTTGTGGAAGTACCGCAGGTGGTTGTTGAGCGCCATGCTCGACTTGGTGTGCGCCGTCAGCACGGGCTCGAGCCAGTGCAGTTCCCCGACCGGGCCGTGGCCGACTGGTTCGGGGGTGGTGCGGACGAAGCAGGCGTCCTCGGGGTGGAAGCGGATCTGCGCGTAGGCGTGGTAGCCGCCGCCGGGGTGTTCGGCCAGGTAGCACAGCGGCACCAGGCCGGGTGCGGCCTCGGTGCCGACCAGGGCGCGCAGGGCGGGGCCGGCGATGGCGTCGGGGAACAGGTCGCCGCCGTCGATACTGGCCGCCCCGAGGTGGATGCCGCCGGCGTGCAGTGCTTCGGCCGGGCAGGTCCCCAAGGCGTCCCAGCGGACGATCACGGTAGTGGCCGGTCGGCACTTCTCCTGTGGTGGCACCCGTACGAGCACGATCGGCTCGTCCGGTCGCCGTGGAGCGGTGCGGTTGAGGAGGTGGATGCCGCCGAGGACGACCCAGGCTCGCCGGTCCGATGGCTGGTCATCGTGCACGCTGGTCTCCTTCGTGTGAAGCGGGCGCCACGGTTGATCGCCCTGCAGCCGAAGGGCCACCGGGCCGGCCGGTCATCGCTGGATGGCTGCCTTCTCGTCGCTGCGACGTCCGGCCGGTTCGTCGGCCTAAGGTGTGCGGGTGAGTCAAGGTGAAGTCGGTCAGGTGATCTTGGACGAGGCTGTTGCGGATGCCCGCCTCGCGGCTTGGGAGTTCGACGGTGCGCGGGCCTGGCTGGAGGAAGCCCGCCGGGATCCGATGGAGCCGCTGGCGGCCGAGGTGTGGGTCACCGACCCTGCTTTCGAGCACGTCCTGCTGGTCAAGCACCGCGTGCGCGGATGGGTGCCGCCCGGCGGCAAGGTGGAGCCGGGGGAGACGCCGCGTGCGGCGGCGGTACGAGAGCTGCTGGAGGAAACCGGCCTGCGCAGCGAACTGCTGCCCGAGCCCGCAGCCGTGGCGGTGCGTTCCTACCGGGCCGACTGGTCTGCGACTCTGGGCCTGTCCTATGCCGCAGTCGCCGGGCGCGACGTACCGCTCGCCGGGGAGCAGAACCAGCCGGCGGCATGGTTCCGTCTGGATGCAGACTGGGACAGCGTCTTCCCCGAGGACCGCGAGCGGATCCGTGCGCACGCTCGCCGCCTTGCGGCCGGCAGGGCGGTCGGCTCCCGCTGAAGTAGGCCCCTGGTCGCCGTTCACAGGACGGCCTCGATCCGGTTGAGGTCGGCCGAGGGCAGAGTGACGAGCTCCAGGTCGTGCAGGAAGCGGCACCAGACCGGCTCCAGCCCGGGTTCGCGCTCGAACTCTCCATGGCTCAACGCACCGTTGGCATACGCGGCGGTGCGCAACGCGTGCTGCTGCAACTGGTTGGGGTGGATCCACCGAGGCGCGCGGACCTCCCGTGCCGAGGGGCGCAGCGGTCCGGAAACCTTGGCCTCGAAGATCCACCATTGGTGGCCGACCGGGCCGCTGGGCGTGCGTCGGCAGCTGTTGGGCCGCCACCGTTCCAGCAGCAGGTGCAGGTGGGTGACGGTGAGACCGACCTCCTCGGTGACCTCGTCGCGGGCTGCTTGCTCGGGGCCGCCATGCTGGTCGACGTGGCCGGCGACCGGGGCGATTCCGGCCGGAGGAGTCGCCCGCTCGAACACCAGCAGGCCGCTCGGCGAAGAGATCAGTACCCCGACGCTTGCGTGGTCACAGAGGCGGACCCTGTTGCCGGGCGCCGGGGTCATGCAACGGCCTTTGGCCTTTGGGCGACGACGACGAGCCAGCTCGTCACGGTCGGGGCGTCGGGGGTGGTCATGGCGTAGGCGGCATCGAGTATCTGCATCCGTTGGGCGTGCGTGAAGCCGCCCTCGGGCCGTGCGAAAAGGGGGATGGACAGCCACGCCTTCTTCTCGGCCATGGTGCTGCGCTGGGCGGTGACCTCGGTGCCGACGACCGTCAGACCCGCCGCGGTCAGCTGCTCGGTGACTGTCTCCAGCGGCAGTTTCGGTGGCCTGTCCGCGTCGCGTGGCGGTGGGATGTATCCGTCGGTTTCGGCGGCGACTTGGCGGATGAGGGTGTTGAGGGAGGGCCCGGTGCGGGTGGAGAGTTCGTCGGGGTGCCGGACGCCGGCGAAGCCGCCGCCGATGTTGAAGACGAAGTGCCCGCCTGGGCGCAGGATGCGGGCCACGGCCGCGAACACCGCGGCGGTGTCGGTCTTCCAGATCGCGGAGTTGCACACCACGGCGTCGGCGCTGCTGGCGTGGAGGTGGTCGGCGAGCTGTTCGGCTGGGGAAGTGACCCAGGTCAGGCGGGCGTCGGTCAGGATACGGCGGCCGACACGCTGCATCGCGGCGGCGTTGTCGACGGAGACGACCCGGGCACGGGCCGGGATCAGGTCGAGCATCGCGCGGGCGGTCGCGCCGGCGCCGCCGCAGAGGTCGACCACCAGGCTGGCGTCGGCCAGATGGCCTCGGCGGGCGAGGTCGCGACTGGTCACGTCGTACATGGGGTGGTCGCGGGTGAAGGCATTGTATGCCTCGGCGTTGGTGTCCTCGTCCCAGCCGAGGATGGCGTCCTGGGGTGCCATGTTGCTGTGGCCTCGCTTCTCAGGGCGGCCCGGCAGTGCAGGCCGGGGATTCGGGCAGGTCAGAAGAGCGTGGACTGTACGGCGGTGGGCGGTGAGGAGAACTGGGCGCCGAGGACGATGCGCCGGCCCTTGAGGGTGCCGAGGTCGAGCAGGTAGGGCAGTTGTTCACCGTCGCCGTCGAGGGTGGCGAGGATTTGGGAGCCGAGGCAGGAGAGCACCGTCAGCCCGTGCTCACCGGAGCGCGGATCGTGCGGGTACAAGGCGCGCCCGGTCTCCGGCGTCCGCAGCAGGTCGCCTTCGCCGGGCGGTGTCCACGGCTCCGGCACAGCCGGGACGTTCAGGCCGTTCAGGGCCTCGGTGGCGCGGTCGAGATGGTGCTGATGGGCGGCGCGGGCCGGGGCGAGGTCGCGCATCTCGGCCAGGGCCGTCAGCTTGGCCGCGGCGCGCACGCTCTGCGTCAAACTGAGGTGGCGGGTGAGGGCATCCTCCAGGAACCGCACGGCGCGGCCGTCAGCACTCCGGCCGAGATAGGTGGCGATCAGGGCACCCTGCTCGTCGAGGCGGGAGCGCTTACGGGGTTCGGCCGCGGTGCCGATCTTGGTGGTGCCGTCGGCGAACGTCGCCAGGTACAGCCAGTGCGGCTGGGCCATGTACGCCGCCAGGGAGTCGGGAACGTGCCCGCCGGAGTGGAACCGGTGGGCGAATCGGAAGTCGTCCCGGCCGGTGCAGGCCGCGCACTGTCCGCCGGTCTCGGCCGGGGCCCGGTCAGGGCAGGCGACGGCCTCGACGCGGACGCGGTCGGCGAACCGGTACCGGCCGGTGCACCACCGGCCGGTGCCGCTCACCTGGTAACCCAGGCGCCTGCCCGTGACCGGGGCATAGACAAGCGGTCCGCCGGTCACGGGGACGAGCAGAAGACGGGGGCCTCCACTCGCCCAGGTGACGCCGTGGCAGACGTATGTCCCGCTGGCGGGCAGGGCCTGGTCCATAGTGCGTTCCTTGTCGATCGGGAAGGGAGGGCCGGGTCAGACGGTCAGGTGCAGACGGTCGGCCAGGGCAGCGGCGGCGGCCTTGAAGACTTGGTCGCGGTCCAACGGAGCGACGTCCAACATCAACCAGGCACCCTCCGTCGCCTGATCGCGCATCTGGTCCAGGACGGTGTCCTGGTAGCGGACGAAGTCCTCGTCACCGCCGCCGGCGTGGCCGGCCTCCAGGGATGTGAACGAGCCCTTGCGGACGAGAGCCTCGCGGGCACCGATGTTCAGGAAGAACACCAGGCCCGGCTTCGACAGATGCGCGAAGACCTGCTCGCACAGGCGGGAGGAGACCTCGGGGTTGACCGCGTACCGGGCGAGGATCTTGTGGTGCGCGTTGTCGAGGATCACGTGGGTGCCCGCGGCGAGGGCCGGCTGGATGACGAGGCGGTCCTGCAGGGTGTACCAGGAGGCCAGGGCCAGCAGCCAGTAGTGGTCGCCGCATGCTTGGGCGACGCGTGCGTCGCGCCGGTAGACCAGCTCGTTGAGGCGGTCGAGGTAGGCGGACAGCTCCGGGTCCTGGGGGACGACGACGCTGTGCTTGCCGATGAGAACTGCCGTGTGGCCAGCGTCGTTCAGGGCCTGGTGCAGGCGGGCGGCGAGGGTGGATTTCCCGGCCCCGTCACCGCCGACGAAGGTGATCAGCTTCCCGGCTTCGGTAGTGGTCGGCGCGCTCGCCGTCATCGGGACACTCCCAGGGTGTGGGCCGCGCCGGCGGTAAGGCGGCCGGTGATGATGGTGCGGATGCGGTCCACCAGCACGGCCCGCTGGCGCAGGACGTCGCCGTGCCGCTCATTGGACAGGTCAGCGGGATAGTGGGTGGCGAGGTTGTTGGAAATGACGTGGAGGTAGCCGAATCTGATCCCCGCCTGGCGCGCCGCCGCCCCCATGGGACCGATCTCCGGGTCGACGAAGGCGTACGAGGCGGTGTGCTGGTTAAGCCAGTCGCGGTTCTCCAGCAGGATCGACGGGGAGGAAACGTGCAGGCCGCTGCGCACCCCGTCGTGGGCGGCGGCGTAGTCGCCGAAGAAGTCGTCCCAGGTCACCATCTCCCCGCGTACCAGGCTGGTGTTGCCGGTCGCCAGCCAGGCGTTCGGTTCGACGCCGGGGGCCAGCGATCCGACCTTGCCGACGTAGACGACGTCGCCTGCGCCGAGTTCGGCCAGGCGCGCGACGACGCGTCCCGCTACGTCTCCCCAGATGCTGTGGAGGAACCCGAGGTAGACCACGCGACGGCCCGCGACCTCGGTGCGCTGCCAGGCGTAGCCGGGCCCGCGGGTCCACACTCCGTTCGCCGGAGCGAGGTACTGAAGGCCCCAGCCGACGATCACCAGGTCGCCGTCCAGCTCCAGGTCGAGCGCGTTGAGCGCCGTTCGGCACTCCTCCTGCTCGGGCGGCTGATAGGTGACGGTGCCGGCCGGGCGGCCGGTCATGGCCAGGTACGTGGCGATGATCAGGGCGTAGTGCTGGACGTAGTCGGCACCGGGGAACGCCTTGACGACGAGGTCACGGCCGTGGACCTCTGCGGTGGGCCGCTCGATGTTGAACAGCTTCCCGGTCTTCTCGTACCGGGAGACCACCGCCGCGCGGTCATAGCCGCCGACGACGCGGATGCTGTCCCAGCCCTGGTCCTGGATGAGGTGGTGGACCTTGATCTCCAGGTAGCGCAGCAGCCTCGCCTGGGTCATGGTGTGCCCGGCCGGGTCGATCGGGGCGGCGCGCAGGAGCCCAGGGGCGGGGTCGGCCAGTAACGGGGTCATCGGTGCTCCTCGGCGATCGTGACGGTGCTGCCGGCCGCCGAGCGGACGACGCAGATGTTCTTCCGGATGAGGTCGAACCGGTCCACGGGGATCGGACCGAGCTTCTCGATCCGGGGAGTGGAGGGCTTCTCGTACGGCCCTTCGGGCCGCAGGGCGAAGCCCATCGCGCCGAGGATGACCGGGGCCGCGCCGTCCACGGAGGAGATCCACTCGTGCTCGCGCTGCTCGATCAGCTCCAGGTGCCCGGTCCGGCCCAGACCGAGCAGCCGGTAGACGAGAAGATCGTCAACCAGGCCGTGCTCCTGCAGGTAGGCGGTGGCCAACCAGCGGGTGCGGCACAACTGCTCGTCGGGATCCGGTCGACGCGAGGCCGGCAGGGCAATGGCACCGGCCCAGTCGCTGGTCACGAAGGCGTCGTAGGTGCGCAGCCACTCGTCATCGTCCGCGGCATGCAGCACCGCGCACAGCCGGAATGCGTCACCGGACAGCTCCCGGATCTCTCTCGCGGCCTTCTCGCTCGCCTTCAGGGTCGCGGCCCCGTCCCGCATGACGTCCGGCAGGATGATCTCCCTCGCGGACACCGCCAGCGCGGCTTCGACAAGGCTTTCCGCCGGCAGGGCGTAGCCGAGGTCGAAGAGCCCGTTGTCGACGATGATCTCGGCTCCGCGCTCGGCCTCGCGAGCGAAGAAGGCCCGGTAGGTCTCGTCGGACAGCACGTGCTGGGCACCCACGTGATGGACGCGGGCCGGCTCCTGGGCGACGAAGTGCTCCAGGTAGGGAGGTGGAGCGATGACGGAGAAGTCGATGCCCTCGGTGGTGATCACGGCGCACCCCACAGCCCGGTGGTGAGGGTGAGGAACTGCTGGGAAAGGACGGGGTCGGTGCCGAAGCGCCCGCCCGAGTACACCGTGGTGGTGCGGGCCTCCTCCATCCGGACGCCCCGCATGCTCATGCACAAGTGCACACCGCGCACCGCGACGGCGACGTTCTCGTGTCCGATCACGCCGCCCAGGTATTCGGCGACCTGGCGGGTGAAGCGTTCCTGAACCTGCAGTCGGCCGGCGAAGTGCTGGGCGATCCGCCCGAACTTCGACAGGCCCACCACCTCGCCGTCCGGCACGTATCCAGCCGTGACCTGCAAGTTCATGGGCAGCATGTGGTGCTCGCAGAGCGACCACACACTCATGCCGCCCACGATGACCAGCTGACCACCCAGCTTGGACTCGGTGAAGCAGGTGGCCGTTGCGGCGCTGTCCGAGGACAGGAAGGCGTTCCACCATGCCGCGACGCGGTCCGGGGTTCCGGCCAGTCCCTCGCGGGCGGGGTCCTCGCCCAGCTCGACCAGGAGCTGGTGGATCAGACCGGCGACCCGGCCGGTGTCGATGACCGCAGCGGGCTGCCCGGGGATGGCGGCGGTCGGCGCCGCTGCCGGGCTGGCGATAGAGGTCGTCATGGGCGTCTCTCGTTTCCGGGGACTGGGGAACGAACGGATGGTGGCGTGGCCGCGCGTGCGGTCAGCGGCCCCGGGTGTCCGCGAAGGCCAACACGTGGAGCCGGGTGGTGAAGTGCCAGTGCCGGGCCGCGACCGCGTCGGCGAGGACCCGGGTGGTCGCGGTGATCGCCTCGGGGGTGGTGCCCTCCGGCATCACCCACACCGGCGCGAGCCGGTGGGCGTCGGCCAGCTCGGCGATCCGGTCGAGGTCGGCCATCGTGGAAGCGACGAACTTGAACGCCGCCCGTCTGGAGGCCACGAACGCCTCCAGCGCGGCTGGCACGATGCTCTTGGCCTCGGTCACACCGAAGCTGGCGAGCTTGGGCGAGACGTTGAACCGAACTCCGTCGGCAACCAGTTCAAGAGCGGGCGCGAGGGTGCCGTTCGTCTCGAACTCGATCCGCTTGCCCGCGGCTATCAGCCCCAGGACGAGAGGCACCAGCCGCGTCTGCTGAATCAGCGGCTCGCCGCCGGTGATCACGACCAGCTCGACCGGCGACGACGCGGTCCAGGCCACCAGGTCCGCAACGGTCCTCTTCGTTGACTCTTTGCGCGGATCGAACTGCGACCAGTCCCAGGTGTACTTCGTGTCGCATTTCGTGCAGGTGAGGTTGCACCGGGACAGGCGGATGAACAGCGCCGGGTGCCCGCAACTCGGGCCCTCGCCTTGGAAGGTCGGCACCTCGACGCCGAAACATTCCGCGACGATCAGGCGGGATCCGCCTTTGTCAGCCGTCGGTTCGAGGCTGATCGGCTCGGATGCGGTCATTGCCCCTCCACGTCGAAGCGGGCCCAGCTGCCCTGGGTCTCTCTGACCAAAACGGCGACCAGGCGGCCAGGGATGGCGGGCTGAAGGTTCTGGATGAAGAAGCCAGCCAGGAACTGGGCCAGGCGCTCCGAGGTCGGCTCGAACGGAAGAATCTCGTGGAGGTTGCGATGATCGAGTTCGTTGTTCAGGAATTCCTTGAACGGGCCGAGTGCCCCGAAGTCCGTGACGAAGCCGGGCCCCTCCAGCGAGGGGGCGGTGACGATGACCTCGACCTCGTAGCTGTGCCCGTGCTGGCGGGAGCACTTGTGCTCGTCCGGCAGCCCGGGAAGCCGGTGGCCAGCCTCGAAGCCGAACCTCTTACCGATGGTGAAATCGCCAGACGGTAGCGGAACAGAACTGAAGTCCATCAGATTCCTTTGCGAGTTGAGGGCGAGACTGCCTCGGGCTCGATGAGGGAGCCTCTTCTTCAAGCAGCTGCCGGGTGTTCGTGCAAGTGGGCTTGCGCGGCCTGGTCCAACATCCGGGTGAAGTGTTCGGCCCGCTTGTCTCCTTCGGCCTCCTGGGCGCGGAGGTCGCCGAAGTGCTTCCAGTACCGGCGGCTGACTTCGCTTTTCATGATCCACGCGGCGAAGAAGGGCAGGCGCCCCTTCGGGACGAAGCCGAGGCGGTCGCGCAGGCTGAACATGCAGAGGAGCCGGTTGGTCGACATGAGCCGCATGTACTCCTCGGTCTCCATGCCCTCGGGCTTCCAGATCTCGGCAAGGTCAGGACTGGTGGACATCTGCGACAGCCAGTCGATCTGGTTGCCCGCGAGGAGTGCCTCGTTCCGTTCGGCCTGGTGCCGCGCGTCCTGCCGGAGCCGGGCAGTTCCGACCACGGCGATCGCGAGGGAGACTGCGGCGCCGGCAGCGAGAACGGCGGTGGTGAGCTTCATACCTCAACGGTCCTTTTCAGGTAGGGATCGGTGGGTTGGTCGGATCGGTGGAGTGGGCGGGGCTTGCTGGGTCATGCGACCTCCGCGAGCACGATGGTCGAGGGGTCGCCGGCCTGGTGATCCTGGGCGAGCCGGCGACGCACCGTCTCCAGGGCCCCGGCGAGCGGTGACAGTCCGACGGAGCCTCTTCGCTGGTCCAAGGAGTCGGGCGCGCGCACCGGACACAGCTCAACTCCTGTTGGGGTGAGGAGCTGTTGAGTTCCGAACTCCTGGAGGCGACCGCTGTTAACCAGGGTCCGGTCGTAGAGGTGAGCCCAGTGCTGGACGGGCGCGTCGCCGTTCTGGACTGCGCGTTCCAGCAGGGTGGTGGCCGCCCGCTGGAAGTCGGCGTCGCCGTCGGCGTGAAGAGCCAGGCTCCATGCGGCGCGCGCCGCGTCGGGACCGACGAGGCGGTGGCCGGGCCAGTCGTGCTCGGCCAAGACGCGGCGCAGCACCTTGGTGTCGGCGTGGTCGGCGTGACGGTCCTGGCCGAGCTGCACTGCGTCGAGCTGATTGCGCACGCGCTTGGCCCGGCGCGCTGCAGACTGCGCTGCGCGGGCGATGAGTTCGCGGGCGAGGTCCGGTCGCAGCGTTTCGGCGGCCGTCACGCGATGCTCCGGCTGTCTGTGGACGACTGCGGTTCGTGGACCCAGCAGGCGATGAGAGCGCCCAGTCCAGAACGCTGCTCGGCGATGAGTTCGAGGCGGGCGACGCGCTCCTCATGCTGTCCAGAACCCGATCCTCGGACGTCCCAGCCCATGTCTGTGAGCCGGCGAAGGAAGGGGGCTATCGGATCAACGTCGAGGGGATGGCGGGCCAGGGCCTCGGCGCGCACCAGCGGCAGGTCGAGGCGGGCGGCGAAGTCGGAGGCCCACAGGGTGATCAGCTGGATGGTGTCGTCGGACCGGTCGGGCAGGGTGTGGACGCAGCTCAGGAAGAGGCATGCCCCCTGCCCCCATCCGAGGCCGGGGGCGCGCTGCGGGATCATGCAGGCCAGCAGCAGCCCGTCCTCGAAGAGTCCGGCCGGCTGCGCCTGCGAGTCACGGAACAGGGCGGGGATATCGGCTCGGGCGGGTACCGGCAGGCCGCGCATGGTGAGCCAGCGCTGACGGTCCTGGACGAGCGCGACGGCCTCGTCTCGCTCGGCGTCCGTGCCCAGAGTCTGCATCTCGTACACGGTTGCTGGCGCCCGCTCGTGCGGGGGCGCGGGAGAGGGCTCGGTGACCGGCGCGGCGGGCGATGTATTCACTGAGCCGCTCCGTTCTCCACCGTGCCGGCCGGCCTGGTGCCCAGCAGGCCCCACGCGTGGGCCAGGACGACGAGCTGGGTGACGTCGGCGGCCTCGGTCCCGTCGAGCAGCGCGTCGAGTGCGGATCCGAGATCGGCCGGGGCGATCTTGGCGGCGAGAGCGGCGTCGCGGGGGGTGTTGTGCTCAGCGACCGCCTTCAGCAGCAGCTGCTCCTCTGCGTCGAGCTCCGGCGCCGGCCGCTCCGTCGTGGGCGGGGCGACCTGCTCAGCAGCAAGCAGCAAATGTACGAGCACCTGCGGCTTGCAGCGGGGCGGGCAATGGACGCTCACCCGGATGTCGCGGAGGTACTGACGGACCGTGTGGGGTGACAGCCCGGTCCTCGTGACGATGTCTTGGGAGGTGAGGCCCTCCACGAGATGCTGGGCGACGATCTGGTGGGTCGGCTTCAGCGGTGTGATCGGTGCGCTGGGCGTCATGGACGGGAACACGGCTATCTCTTTCTCGGCTGGCTTGGCGGTCACCGGAAGGGGTGTCGCCGGTCCCCGCGGGGGACGGGGGCCGGCGACACGGACCCGTGCGAGGCGGTCGGGATTCACGGGGTGCCGCGCACGGGGGTTCATGCGGCGGTGGGGTCGGGCTGCGCCCAGGCGGTTTCGGCGGCGAGGCGTTCGGACCACTGGATGGGGTCGTCGTCGAAGGCGGCGTCGGCGAGGCGTATTCGCTGGACTTCGCCGGTCCCGGCCGGTGGGTAGGTGTGCTGGATGTCGCGCCACAGGCGCTGGAGGACGTAGTCGCGGTCGAGGGCCTGGGCGCCGTGCAGTTCCATGGCGTCCTGGGCTGAGGTCATGGCCCACTGGTGGCCCAGGTACTTGGCGTTGATCAGGTCGCCGTCGCAGGACAGGCCCTGGTCGAGGAGGTGCACGGACTGGTAGGCCAGGATTCGTCCGGCGCGCAGGCGGGCTTCCATGTCACCGACGCGGTCCCGCAGAACCGGCAGATCGGACAGGGCGCCCCGGTAGCGGGTGCGTGCCTGGAGGCGAGCGGTCGTGGTGGCGACGATTGCCTCGTGGATCCCGAGGCTGACCGCGGCCAGGTTGGGGCGGCCGTACAGGATGCTGCTGCTCTGCGCCACGCTGAGCCCCTGGCCGATCTCTCCGATCACGTTTTCTGCGGGGACACGGACGTGGTCGAGGTCGAGTCGGCCGGCGGAGAAGCCGTGCAGGCCGAGACCGGAGCGGTGGTCGGCGATGGAGAGCCCGTGGCGGTCGGACTCGACCATGAACGCGGTCAGCGCCTGCGAGGTACGAGCGCCCGCCTCGGCGGTGCGGGCGAGCACGAGGTGGGCTCCCGCGAGGTGACTGTTGCCGATGTGGGCCTTGCTGCCGGTGATCACCCACTGGTTGCCGGCGCGTTCGGCGGTGGTCTCGATCCCGCCGATGTGCCCGCCGGCGGTCGGTTCGGTCACCGCGATCGACAAGAGAAGCGAACCGTCCGCCACCTGCGGCAGCCAGCGGCCCTTCTGCTCGTAGGTGGCGAAGTGCAGCAGGGCGCCGACGGGGATCTGGGTGGCTTGCAGGATGGCCGCGGCGGCGGCCGAGACGCGGGCGATGCGGTGGATGAGGACCGTCTTGGCGACATGGCCGGCGCCCAGACCGCCGAAGGCGGCCGGGACGGTGACGGCGAACCAGCCCCGCGCGGCCATCAGGTCGGCGACCTTGCGCTCCACCCTGCCCGGGGCGGCTTCCATCCGCGCGACGCGCGGCGCGACGTGCTCGGCCGCGAAGGCGTCCGCCTCGTTCCACAGCAGGTCGTGGCGGGCGGTGAGATAGGGCCGCAGCGCCGGAGGCGGTGTGGCGGGTGTGGCTGGCATGCTCGTCTCCCTCTCCCTGGTTGAAGTTCGCGCGGTGGAGCGGCCGGGGAGCGCTAGCGGCTCCGGGGCGGGGCGGTGGAGCGGGCCTAGCGGACGGGCGCGGAGGTGATGCTGCCCATCACCTCCGCGCCAGAGTTGATGGTGATGTCCCTGATCCGTTCGGCTTCGCTCAGGGGCCGCTTCTCGGGGTCAATGACGCAGACCGTGCCCAGGACCACGCCGCTCTCGTGGATGAGCGGGGCGCCGAAGTAGGAGCGGATCCCGACCGCGTCGACCACGTGGTTGCCGCTGAAGCGGGGGCTGGCGTGCACGTCATGCAGCGGGAGGGCCTTTTTGCGCTTCACGACCTCCGGGCACCAGCCGTGGTCGTGACTCATGGTGCGGCCGACGATGACGTACCCGCTGTCCGCCGGCGGCTGGTGCAGTCCGACGAAGGTCTGCTCTACCAGGAACAGATTGACGAACCCGTACAGAAACCCGGCCTTCTCAGCCATGTCGCGGGCCAGCTCGTCGAAGTCCTCGCTGGCAGCGGGGGACACGCCCAGGCGCTCCAGCAGCGCGTACCGCTGCGCCAGTTCGGTCGTCTGCTGGGTGTGCGGGCCGGTGACGGCGGCGCCTGCCGGGATGGAAAGCCCGTGGGCGCCGTCGCGCATGCCGCGTTGCGGTAAGGCCAGCGCGGGTGGGGTGGCCTGCGGCACGAAGTGGGAGTTGTTGGGCTGATATGACATCAGGCGTCCTGGAGAGTTGTGGTGGATGCGGGGTGAACGGGGCCTTCCGATGCGTGCTCCACGGCGTAGCCGACGAGGGTCAGCAGGACGCCGGCGACGTGGTTCGGATTGCGGGCGTCCCACGAGGTCGCCCGTGCTCCCGCTGCCCAGCCGGTCGGGACGTCGGTGACCACCGGTACAGAGGCGGGCAGGTCCAGGGCGGCGCGGACCTGGTCGGGGTGGTAGAGGTGTGCTCCGTCGAAGTGGTTCACGGCTACGACGAAGGGCAGACCGATGTCTTCGAAGAAGCTGACCGGGGTGAAGCTGTTTTCCAGGCGGCGGGTGTCGACCAGGACGACCGCGCCGACGGCTCCGCGGGAGAGGTCGTACCAGAGGTCGACGAACCGGTCCTGGCCGGGCGTGCCGAACAGGAACAGTTCCAGAGGTTTGGGCGCGTCGGGGAGGCTGAGGCGCCCGAAGTCGAAGGCGACCGTGGTGGTCTGCTTGGCCTCGACACCCTCCAGGCTGTCCACGTCCGCGCTCGCCTCGGTCAGGTACTCCTCCGTGCTCAACGGCGTGATCTCGCTGACCGCGCCCACGGCGGTGGTCTTGCCGGCGCCGAAGCCGCCGGCGATCACGATCTTCAGCACGGTCGGTGCACCAGCATGCGAGTGCGACGAAGTCCGCAGTCCCACAGCCGGGTCACCCGGCCTGGCGGTAGGGGATGGCATCGGGAAACTTTCTTTTCAGGGCCACCGAGAGGGCGGCCAACAGGTGGGTGGTGGGGCGTTCGTCCGCGTCGGTGTCGGCGGCGGCATAGGCATCTGTGACGGAAACGACCAGGGCGTGGGCATCCAGGAGGTCTGAGACGAGGATCTTGGCGGCGGTGATGGGGCGGCCGAGCCGTCCCGCAAGCTCGGTCACCGAACGCCGGTGCTCCCGGCACAGCGCGAGGATCTCTTCGCATTCCTCGGCCTGGCCCGGGCCAGGCCGTCCGGGGCCGAGGTCCAGCACGGTGTCCAGCCCGAGCAGGTGCCGGGGCTTGGTGCGCCCGCGCGTCAGCGTGTAGGTCCGCACGAACGTCGAATCCTCGGCCGCGTCGCCGTGGGTGCTCACCGGACCTCATCACCCGTGCCGACTCGTACGGGGATCTGCATGTAAGGGGCGAACTTCTGGATCAGGCGTCCCGTTTCGAATCCGATGGGGCCGGCGTCGGCGTCCGGGGCGGCGATGACGGTGAGGACGGTGTCCACCACGCCGCGGTCGTTGCTGGGATGGTCTTCGAAGGCCGCGCTGCGACCGGCGCTCTGGACGAAGAACAGGCAGTCGTCGCGCTCGATGATGACCTGCCTGGCCGGCCGCTTCTGGTGGCTGGGGCCGGTGGTGTTCGACGCGAGGGAGGCCACCCCGCTGAGCGCGGCCGACAGTTCGTCCGCCCAGTCCTTGTCGACTTCGCTGTCCAGCAGCCGCAGCCCGTCCCGCGACAGCAGGACGGCGTGCAAGACGCCCGGAACATCGGCGACGAACTGCCGTAGCAGCCAGGCCATGTCGTCACGCTGATGGCTCGCCGTCGCCTCGGAGGCGGGCGTCACGCCGCTCGTCACGTCATTCATCTCAGGGTGGGTGCTCATGGGGATCGCTCCAGAAGGGGGAAGGGCCGGTGGATTCGTCCGGGCGGCCGGGAACGCGGAGGGGCGGGCGCTGGTCAGGGTCTGGGCTGCTCTGCCGAAGCGGGAAGAGAACCGGCGGCCCCACCGGCCTTGACGCCGGTGCGGAAGGCGGATGCGAGCCCAGGCGTCGCTGCCGCCGCAGGGGCTTGCTCCCGCTCACGCGGTGGAGGGAACGAACCGGCCTGCCGCGTACGCCGGGGAAGGTCGGGTGCGGGTGCAGCGTGTCCCGCCTCGTCGGCTCCTGGCGTGCCCCCGGCGATCGGGTGGCTGACCTGGCCTGCCGAGGGGTCGGCCGTCGCTGCGGCAGCTTGCCGTTGTGGGGGTGTGGCAGGGCGTGCTTCCCGGCGGCGAGTGCCCACGCCACCGACAGGGGGAATCGTCACGAGGAGCCGTGCTGGAATGACGACCAGGGCCGTGGTGCCGCCCGTTACGTTCTCCTGCAGGAGAACGGACAGGCCGTGCGACTGAGCGATCTTCGCGGCGACCAGCAAGCCGAGCTGCCCGGCTCGTACCTGGCCGCTGACGTCGACCTCGTCGGGAGCCTTCAGCAGACGGTTCATCTGGGCTCGGATCTGCGGATGCATGGAGATGGCACGGTCCTCGACCTCGACCGCCAGCCCGTTAGGCACCCGCTGCGCCCGCACTGTCACTTTCGTCGCCGGGTCGGAGCACTCGCACGCGTTCTCGATTAGCTCGGCCAGCAGGTGGGTCAGGTCCGGACCCACGTGTCCGGGAAGACCCAGCTCACCGCCCACGGAACCGGCCGCCACCACCACGCGCGGGTACTGCACCACCTCGGACATCGCACCGCGCAGCGTGGTCGTGACAGGGACCGGCTGGCGCGCACTGCGCAGGGACTGCCCGCCCAGCACCGCCGTGCTCTCCACCTGACGGCGCATTCGCGTCACCAGGTGATCGATCTCGAAGATCTTCGTCAGCAGCTCCGGGTCGTCGGTCAGCATTTCCAGCTGGCTGAGTGCCGCCAGCGCTTTCCCGACCAGGGCATGTTCCCGCCTGGCCAGGCGGCGCAGCACTTCCAGTAGGACGACGGACTGGGACTCGTCGTGCACGCGTATCAGCGAGGCGACGGCCTGCACCTGGAGTGCACTCAACGCCTTGTCGATCTCCGCGGTCGCACTGGCCGGCTGCGGCATCTGCATGTCCGGCAGCGGCGGCCGTGCCCCTCGGCACAGCTCGTCCGCCGACCACTGCACCGACTTCTCGACGGCCGCGGCAACCCCTACGACCGCGGTCAGTTCCGCTGTCCGACGTTCCTCTGCGGCTGCCTGCACGGTGCCCGCGGCCGTTCGCACGCCTCGGGCCGCCACCAGCGCGACGCCGGTCAGTCCGCAGACCAGGCCGGCCAGGAGCCAGCCGAGAGCAACCGCGGCCGTCGACCAGGCGGTGAAGACGGCGCCCAGCAGAGCTGCGAGAAGCAGCAGGGGCGGCACCACGGCACGACGAACGCAGTGCACAGTGAAGGCATCGGTCCGTGGGGGCCGCCGTCGGCGGTGGCCGGTCGCGGCCGGCCGTGTCGGGTACGCGCTGTCAAGCATGGGATTCCTCGTCAGTGGGGTGGGGCGGCTAGGCGTGCTGCGACGTCAGGTCCTTGCAGGTCTGTCGCGGCCTGCGCTTCTGTGACCCGGGCGCAGGAACGCAGGCCGCGCCTCGGTGGGGGGAGGACCGCGTGGACAGCTGATGAAGGAGCCGGGCGCTCTGGATCAGGCCCATGTGGCTGAATGCCTGCGGGAAGTTCCCGAGCTGACGCTGCTGGACGGGGTCGTACTCCTCGGCGAGGAGGCCCAGGTCGTTGCGCAGCGCGAGCAGGCGCTCGAACAGGGTGTGGGCCTCATCCAGGCGGCCGGTCAAGGCCAGGGCATCCACGAGCCAGAAGGAGCAGAGGATGAACGTGCCCTCATCGCCCTTCAGACCATCCACCCCGGCGTGGTCGCCGACCGTCGGGTACCGGCGCACGAGCCCGTCCGGCGTGGCCAGCTCCCGGCGCACCGCGTCCACGGTGCCGATGACGCGCGGGTCGTCGGGCGGAAGGAAGCCGACGCGGGGGATCAGCAGCGTGGCGGCGTCCAGTTCCGTCGAGCCGTAGGACTGGGTGAAGGTGTTGCGTACCGGGTCGAACCCCTGAGTGCAGACTTCACGGTGGATCGTCTCGCGCAGCTCGACAAGGGAGTCCAAATTCATGTCGAGGGCGCCGGCCTCTACCAGGCGGATGGTGCGGTCGATAGCCACCCAGGCCATCACCTTGGAGTGCACGAAGTGCCGACGTACCCCGCGGATCTCCCAGATCCCCTCGTCGGGCTCCTGCCAGCGCTCGACCAGGTGCTCGATGAGCCGCCGGTGCAGAACCGCGGTGTCGGCGCAGTGCGCGACACCGCTCTGATGCGCGAGATACAGGGTCTCGATCACCTCGCCGTACACATCGAGCTGCAGTTGGTCCGCCGCCCCGTTCCCGACCCGCACCGGGGTTGATTCCTCGTAGCCCGGAAGCCAAGGCAGCTCCCGCTCCCGCAGATCACGCTCCCCGGTGATCCCGTACATGATCTGCAGGTTCTCCGGATCGCCGGCCACCGCCCGCAACAGCCATCGCCGCCATGCCTGCGCCTCCTGCCGGTACCCGGTCCCCAGCAGCGCCGCCAGGGTTGTGGAGGCGTCACGCAGCCAGGTGAAGCGGTAGTCCCAGTTCCGTCCGCCACCGATCTCCTCGGGCAGCGACGTGGTGGGCGCCGCGACGACCCCTCCGCTCGGCCCGTAGGTCATCGCCTTCAGCGCGATCAGGGACCGAACCACGGGCTCGCGGTAGGGCCCGTCGTAGGTGCATTCCTGCATCCAGCCCTGCCAGAAGGTGAGCGTCTCGGCGAGCGCGGCCTCCGGGTCGGGAATCTCAGGCGCGGCTGCGTGGGACGGGCACCAACTGAGCACGAAAGCCGCGCTCTGCCCGGCGGCGACGGTGAAGGCACTGACGATGACGCCGTCCTTCTCCACCTGCTGGACGCAGGTGTCGAGCCACAGAGCGTCCGCGCCGGCCTCCGCGACCATGCGGCCCCCGACCTCGTGGATCCACGGGCTGACGCTGCCGTATCCCGGCCGAGGCCGCATGGCCGAGACCATCGGCACCTCGCCGGCCAGACCCTCAACGATCCGGACCACCTGCGGTGCCTCGTCGCGCGGCGGCATGAAGTCGAGTACGCGGACCGAGCCGGTCGGGGTGCGCCACACCGATTCGAGGACGAGCGAGTCGCCGCAGTACCGGCGTTCGGCGACTGCTCCGGAGCCGGATCGGCCAGCAGGCGAGGCCGGACGGATCTGCCAGGTGCCGTGTTTCTGGGTGCCGAGCAGGCCGGCGAAGACGGCCGGCGAATCGAAGCGGGGCAGGCACAGCCAGTCGATCGAGCCGTCGTCGCAGACGTGGGCACTGGTCTGCATGTCGCCGATCAGGCCGTACTGCTCGATACGCGGAAGGCGCTTCATCGTGTGGGTCTCCGTTGGCCCCGCGAATCCGGGGATGGCTTTGGGGCCGCCGAAACGGCCGGGAAATGTAGGTGAGGAGGGACTCAGTGGTTACCGGTGCGAGGGAAATGCGTTCTGTCCCGGTGCGGAGTCCTCGTCCTGTGGAGCTGCGCGGCCGGTTGCTCGTCCACCGCGGAGAAGCAGCCACGCCATCGGGCCGAGAATCAGCGCGATCAGAACTGCCCCGGTGACGGTCATGCCCGGGGCACCGACGCGGCCAGAACCAAGCAGGCGAAGGCAACGGCGAAGACCGAGCCGCGCAGCACGTTGATCTGCGGCTTCCACCAACGCCATCTCCGCGTCGGCTTCGCGGGGGCAACACCGTGAGCTTGCACGGTCGCGACAAATGCCTGAGTTGCCTCGGCCAGCTTGACCAGATGCACCCTGCTGGGCATGTAGCCGTCGGGGACGCCCGCCGCAGCGAGCTGCTGCGCGCCGCGCAGCGCGGGCGCTCCTGGCGGTACCACGACCGCAAGTTGGCTGATGTGACCGCGAAGGCGCCGCGCGAGTTCCTCCACGTCGCCCGCGCTCCCCGGCAGCGGCGACTCCTCGTCCAGCACGAGCGCCACCGTCTCCGCCGCGGCCACCGCTTGATCGCGCTGCACATCGGCCGACTCCATGGTGATGCGGCCCAGCCTGCCTCGGCCAGCGCGGTGCCAGGGTTTCCGATGTAGGACCAGCGAGGGACGCATGACGCAACTCCTGTTTGGATCAGGCCAAGTTGAGTGAGGTTCGCCGTGGAAAGCCGACGACTGTCGTGCAAAGTGAGTGATCCGGCCGCTACGTTGAGCGAACCGTGAATCCCCACCGAGGGGTATGCCTGCACGGCCGTCAAGGCCGTCAAAGGCGTCAAAGATCATTTTGGAACCGAGGGGCAGTCCATGGGCCGTGAGCGAAACGTCGCCCTCGCCGCACTCCTGCGGGAAGCAGGCTGGTCCCAGCCCCAAGCAGCCGCCGCGGTCGCCCGAGTGGCCGCGGAGAGCGGCGTACGGGAGCTGGAGGCCATCTCCCGTTCGCACATCGCCATGTGGGTCCAGGGCACGAAGCCCAGCAAAAAAGCGCGGCATATCCTGCGCGAGACGCTGTCCCGCAGGCTCCGCCGCCCCCTCACCCTGGCAGACCTCGGGCTGGAAGAAGAGCCGACAGGCACGACCGACAGCGGTTCCGACTGGAGCGTCGACCCTCTGACCGTGCTGGCCGAGCTGGGAAGCGACGATTTGGACATGCACCGACGCAAGCTGCTGGCGACCGCCGCGTACTCCGCCGCCGGCCTCGCCCTGCCCACCGCCTCGTGGTGGGCAGCCGCCCCTGCCGCAGCAGCCAGGCGCACGGCCGTCTCCCCCCGGCTGGCGGCCCAGGCCGACATCGACGACGTCCGCGACCTCACAAACTTCTACTCCGCGCGCGACCAGCAGCGCGGCGGAGCCTCCGGGCGCTCGGCCCTGGCCGGCCACCTTCGCGACGAAGCTGTCCCCCTGCTCGGCAGCCGATTTCGCACGGAACGGCACCGCCGGGACACCTACTCCGCCGTCGCGGAGATGACCTACCTCGCTGGCTGGATGGCCTTCGACGCCTCCGAGCACCGCACGGCCCAGCGATACCTCACTCTTGCCACCCGCATCGCGGCAGAAGCCGGGGACGGACCACTCGCTGGCCACATCCTGCGCGCCCTCGCACACCAAGCAGTGGACCTCGGGCACCTCCCCAGAGCACGCGCTCTGGCCGACGCCTCCATGTCCCGCGACCGCTACGGCCAGGCCAGCCACCGCGAGAAGGCCCTGCTTGCGATCGTTCACGCCAGAGCGCTCGCGGCCGACGGAGACCGGCCCGGTACCCTCGCGGCCATCAGCCGCGCGGAGCGGGACCTCGCCCGCGCCGACGACGACGATGCGCCGGGCCGCGTGGACTTCTTCCAGGAAGCCTCCCTCGCCCACGAGACTGCCTGTGCCCTGCGCGACATGGGCCAGCCGCTCGACGCGGAGATCCACTTCCAGCGCAGTGTTGCCACCCGCCGCCGGCAGCAATACGCCCGCACCCACAGCGTGACCCTTGGCTACCTCGGCGCCGTCCAGGTCCAGCAAGGACGCCTCGATGAGGCGTGCGCTACCTGGGGCCAGGCGCTCGATGCGATGGCCGGCGTCCAGTCTGGCCGCGCCCGTGATGTCATCGTGCGGATGCAGAGCGACCTCTCGCCCGTCCGGCAACGCGGAGGACGTCACGTGGCCGAATTGGACCGCCGGGCACGGGAGATGCTGCGCGCCATAGGCTGACTGCAGAGCAGGCCCGTCGCTTCGCGTGACGGCTACCGAATACGCAACTTTGAGGGAGAGGAACGAGCCCCGATGGCGACGTACGAGGTCGAATCGATCGCAACGGTGGTCGGGGGCCACACCCGCGTTCAGGACGACTACCAGGGCGGGGTCGAATCTGTCATCCGGCTCAACGACGCGTACCCCCTCGAAACGTTGCAGGGCATCGAGGAGTTCTCCCACTTGACGGTGACGTGGCGCTTCCACCTGGCGCGGCCGGAAGACGTCCAGCTGCACGCGCGTAGCCCCCGAGGGAACCCGAGGTGGCCGGCGACCGGTACGTTCGTCCACCGCAACCATCGGCGGCCCAACCAACTGGCGACCAGCTACCCGCGGTTGCTGAAAGTGGAGGGCCGGGATCTTCTGGTGACGGATCTTGACGCCGTCGACGGGACGCCCATCATCGACCTGGCGCCGTACTTCGAGGAGATGGGGCCTCGAAGCGACGTCCGTCAGCCAGCTTGGCCGGTCGAGATGCTTGCTACGTACTGGCTGGACGCTTCGGGGCGTCCGTAGCTCGGCTTCCCGTAATTCCTCGACGGCGCTGCTCGCAGCGGCAGTCATCAGGGCCTGCCCGCGGGGATTCGGAACGTGTACCACGTTGTCCGGCCGTCCTTGCTGGCGCCCCAGTCTTCTGAGAGGGCCTTTACGAGACCCAGGCCCAGCCCCGACGTGGCGTCCGCACTGGCCGAACGCATTGGTCGCCGGCACTGAGCTGCCGTCGATCACCTCGACGCGAATCTCGGTTTCGCGGCACCGGACGCGCAGTGAGACGTCTCCCGCGCCGTGAGTAACACCGTTAGTGACCAGCTCTGAAATGCAGAGCACCACGCTTTCCGTCAAAGGATCGGCGACCTCACATAGCCGTAGGAAGATGCTGCTGGTGTGACGGGAGCGGCCGACGCTGATCGGTTCCGGGGTGAAGCACGACTCGAAGGCGGCGTACGCGGGGCGCGGTACCGATCTCGTCGTGACGGATGCGACGGCTGTTGCGACGGTCACCGTGTTCCAGCCGTCGTGGCCGCCCAGCCCCTTCGCCGGGGCGTTCGGGTGCAGAGTGGGCGGGAGCCGCCAGAGCGCGTCGGGGCCATGCAGCACAGGGAGTCGGCCCTGCTCAGCGACGGTGCCGGTGATGCGCGGGAGCGTCTGTGTCGTCATGGCCAACAGGTCCGGATCTCTCATTGGTCGGGGCGTCGTAGTGATGCAGCAGCGGCGACGGATTACGCGTTGTCGCCGTCATCAGCGTTTCGCCTGGCGCGTGGCGTCGGTACGCCATTCGTCTGCCACTTCACTGCCACTTGCGGCGGGCCGTAGTCGCTTTGGGTCGGTCTCGAATGGATTGAGCAGTCGGGGTGCTGAAGCCCGAAAGCACTCGCTCCGGTCTCGGTCTCCGGTCCGGCGGGGAAGTGGCAGTGGAGTGGCAAGCCCGTGGCGTACCGACGCCATCGCGGCGGCGCGAGGCTGGGCCGTGGCCGCTGTCGTGCGGCTGCGACTGCTATCTACGGCCTGGGAGTGTGACCTTCAGTGGGGAAGATCGTCTTGTTCGCCGGCGTGGACCCGCTAGCCACCGGCGAGTCCGACTACCCTTGGCATCCGCTATCCGTGCTGACGGTCGGCACCGCCTTGCGGGCCGCGGGGCACGAACCGGCAATCATCGACTGCCAGATCGAACCGGACTGGCGCAAGAAGCTGGCGGACGAGGCCAAGGACGCCCTCTACGTCGGGGTTTCGTGCATGACGGGCCCGAGCATCGGCAACGTGCTGGACGCGATTGGCACTGTGCGCGAGCACGCGCCGGGCGTACCTGTGGTGTGGGGCGGCTACCACGCCTCGCTCGCCTACCGGGGGATCCTGCGGGAACGGTGGGTGGACGTGGTCGTCCTCGGACCGGGCGAAGCCGCGGCCGTGGCGCTGGCCGAGCTGGCCGAGCGGGAAGGCGGTCTCGCCAATTCCGATTCGCTCGCGGCCATCCCGAATCTGGCCTACCGGGACGGAAGGCGCGAGATCTCACTGCGCGGTGCGGTGGCGGACCGGATCCTGGAAACCCCGTACGGCGCGCTGGCGGACATGAGCAGCGTTCCGCCCCTGGACTACACCCTGATCCCTGTCACCGCGTACTACACCGACAGGGTCCGGGATCTGAGCTACCTCACGTCCTGGGGCTGTCCGCATCCCTGCGGGTTCTGCAGCGAGCCGAAGACCAGCCTGCGCCGCTGGAAAGGGCTGCCACCGAAGCGAGTCGTCGACGAGGTCGAGGCGCTGTGGAGGACCTACGCGCCGGACCAGATCAGCCTGATGGACCCGAACTTCTCGACCAACACCCAGCGGGTGATCGGCATCGTCGAGGAGATGGAGCGGCGCGGCCTGTGCATCCAGTTACGGGCAAACATGCGGGCCAAGGACATCGTGAATCTCGCCGGGCACATCGACCTCGAACGGCTCCGGAAGGTCGGCTTCAGTGCGATCTTCGTCGGCTGCGAATCAGGGTCCGACCGGATGCTGGAGTTGATGACGAAGAACGCGACGGTCCAGCACACGATCGACGGCTGCCGGATGCTGTCGGCGGCCGGCATCGTCCAGCTCACCAGCTGGATCCACGACCTTCCACAGGAGACCGACGAGGACAGCGACCTCACGTTCGGTCTCGTCAAGGACCTTGCCCAGCTCCCGCACAACGAGCAGAAGCATCACTTCTTCACGCCGTTCCCGGCCACCGACATGTACGAGGCGCTCTTCGGCGCCAGCGAGGACGACGGGCGCAGCCAGCGCGACTGGGCCCGCAGTGACACCTACTCCGGGAGCGCGATCTGGTCGGGCCGGCCCGACTTCCGCCGCCGGGTGCTGGGGCGGCTCCTGGAGCTCCGGGAGCAACACCCCGACGTCCTCGTCCGGTCCCTTCCCCGCCTCATGGAGGTCTGAGCAGCCCGGCAGCGGAACAACCGTGCTGGGGGCGCGCGTTCGGCGCGCCGCGATTGGTGCCGACCGCTCCTCACCTCTACGGTAGGAATCCCACATCTTGTGGTCATCGAACGTCAGATGCCCATAGGTTGTGGGCGTCAGCCCTGTTATGCCCTTTTCGACCACCCAGAGGACACATTCGATGGCGGACCGAACCGTTGACGGCATGGCGCGTACGCAGAGGAGCGGGGAGCACCCCCTTGGACAGGTACCCCCGCGGTCCCCGAGGCGTCTGAAGTCGACGACACGGTCGTTCAACGTCGGCGAGGGGAAGGGCTACCTCACGGTCGCCTGCACCGAGGACGGCCGGCCTGCCGCGGTCACGATCTTCATGGCCAAGCAGGGTTCGACCATGGCGGGTCTGATGGACGGCTTCAGCACGACCATCACCCAGGGCCTGCGGCACCAGGTCCCGCTGGAGGTGTTCGTCCGCGAGTACGTCAGCATGCGCTTCGAGCCCGCGGGCCTGACCAACGACCCCGAGATCAAGCAGGCCACGTCCGTCCTGGACTACGTCGGCCGGCGCCTGGCGCTCGACTACCTGCCCTACGACACCCGGGTGGAGTTCGGCGTGCTGACGGCCGACGAACGCGCGGCAAAGGAACTCCAGGACAGCGTGGGCGACGCGGCGTGGACCGACATGATCGGCCTGGCGATGTCCGCGCCGACCGTCACGAGCCCCCGCCGAGGCTGAGGACGCGACAAGGAGGGGCCGACCCGCGATGCGTTCGCGGGTCGGCCCCTTCGCCTGTGCCAGGCCGTGTGGACCGCGATCAGTCGCCCGTCCACGTGAGCGCGGTCTCGATCGCGGCGTCCACGTCGGGCACGAGGGTGACTTCGGGGAGCATGTCGAAGGAACAGCTCGGCTCCCCCACGTAGATGACCGGGATGCCGGCGGCCAGCGCGCATCCGATTTCCACGCTCAGCCCCGCGCTGCGTCTGCTGAACCCCATGGCGATCAGCACCTTGGAGCGGCGGACGTCGTCCAGGCACAACCGGGCGGCGAGCCGGTTGAGCGCTATCCCCGCATCGAACTGGCAGCTGGGCCGGGTGAGCGGGTCGAGGTCGAGCCACCGCGAGGTGGAGTGCAGCGGCGCGGGCAGGCTGTCGCGGAGCCGGCGGATCTGGTTGCGGTGGCGGAGCGTGGCCGCGAGGTACACCGGGACGGCCTCGGGCGGGACGGGCTCGCTGTGCAGGATCCGGTTCGGGTCCGCGGTGCGCAGGCGGGCTGGACCCGGCCGGGGTGAGAAGCGGTTGCCCGCGGTGGTCCGTCCGGCCCCATAGGGCGTGATCGGACTGTAGGCGTGGCCGAGGTCCTCGTGCAGCAGGGGCATCCCGATGAGTCTGCGCCGTTCGTCGACCTTCCCGTAGATGCCGTCGAGCGGGTAGAGGAAGCGGGGTTTCTCGTCGCGGACGAGCACGAAGGTGCCGTAGCGCTGGGGTTGTCCGTGCAAGGACTGGACACGGTCGTCCAGCAGCGCCAGGTGTCGGCCGTCGATGAGCCGTGTGGTGACGTTGCGGGTCGCTTCGTAGAGGAGTTCGTCTCTGCGGTCGCCCGCGAGATCCGCGTGCTGCATCAGCAGCCAGACCGCGTCCACGGCGGCGGGATCGTTCCGGTCGAGCCTCGGCCAGTGATGCTGGGCGACCGCGTCGATCACTTCTGCGGTGGCGTCGGCGGACGCCTCCAGGTAGAGCGCCAGGTCCTCGGTGGCGTTGGCCAGCTCGGGGGCCAGGGCCGGCAGGAGGGTGAGCGGCTGGGGCCACTCGGGGTAACCGAGGGCTTTTCCGATCTTGTCGTCCAGGGCCGGGTCGACGAACAGGGAGGCCAGAGCACTCTCCAGGAGGAGTTGCTCTCGCTCGGCGACCTGGGTGAGGTGCTGCCAGATACCGGGACTGGTGGCAGGGGCTCGGGGGGCGATGACGAGTTCCTCGCTGACAGGAGCGGCAGCACGTCGTGCCTGCTCAAGGTGGGTACGGGCGGCGGTGGTGTCCAGCTTGCCCGCCTCGGTGCGCGGGATGGCGGCGACCCGCACGATCGTGCGCGGAACCTTGAAGTCCGCGAGCTGGCCGCGGGCGTAGCGGCGTACGCCTTCCACCTCGCCACCGACCGCCAGGTGGAGGAGCGCGCCCAGGGTGTGGCCGCGTACAGGGTGAACCAGCGGTATGACGGCGGCGTCCTGGACGTCGGAGTGGGCTAGCAGCACGCGGGTGATCTCGGGAAGGTAGACCTTCTCCCCGCCGAGGTTGACGCACTCGCTGTCCCTGCCGAGCAGGACGATTCGGCGTTCCGCGACCAGACGGGCGTGGTCTCCGGAGAGCAGGTACGTCGTGCGGTCGCTGACGCGAAAGCGCTTCGCCGGAAGGCCGCCGGTGGGGTGGATGCCGAGGGGGTGGGGCGCGGCGACGGCCAGGAGGCCGTCTTGGCCGACGGACGCGGGAGTCCCGTCGGTCCGCAGTACGACGGCATGGGCGCCGAGATCGAAGGTCCCGGTGGCCGGCACGAAGTCGGCTGTGGCAATGGAGAAGCCGATGCCGGTGGCTTCGGTGGCGCCGAGCGTCTCGATGAGCCGTGCGTGGGGCAGGGCGTCGAGGAGACTGCGCTTGACCTGCTGGCTCCACGCGGCACCGGATGAGGTGATGGTGGTCAGGTGCGAGAGGTCCCAGCGGCCGGGCCGGCGGTGCAGGGCGGTGGCGAGGGGGCGGGCGAGGGGGTCGCCCACGATGGCGAGGGTGTCGGCGCGGTGCTGGGCGACGGTGTCCCAGATGGCGGAGGGGCCGGGCTCGGGGACGGTGATCACCGTGCCTCCGGCGCACAGCGCGCCCAGGGCGCGAGTCTGCCCTGAGCCGTGCATGAGCGGGCTCGCCACGACCAGTCGGGCATCCGCGACGGCGATCGGGCCCGCGGTCTCCATGCTGCTGCGGCGCAGCCACGGATTGTGGGCGTTGAGATGACGGGCAAGATCACCCACCCGCCAGCAGATCGCGGCGGGTCCGCCGGTGGTGCCGCCGGTGCACTTGATGAAGATGTCGTCCGGGGAGGACGCCCAGGGATCGTCCGAGCCGGCGGACCCCTGGGCGCTCAGGATCCGATCCAGCGATTGCGTCCAGGCGGGCAGGTCCTGCGGGCCCGTGGCGATCCACGTCCGGCATCCGGGTAGTCCGGCGCGGGCGGCAGACATCTCGGTGAGCTGTTCGGGTGCCAGGAAGACGGCGCTCGGCGTGAGCAAGGTGAAAATGCCGTCGAGTTCGCGGGCCCGGTAGCGGTAGTTGATGTTGGCGGGTACGACGCCGATGCGCAGGCAGGCGGCGAGGCAGACAAGATGCTCCGGCCGGTTGGGCAGTGCCAGAGCGGCGATGTCCCCGCGGCCGAGGCCCCGGCTGCGGAGATGCGCGGCCAACGTGGCGGCCTGGGCGTCAAACTGCTGCCAGGTCACCGTGCTGCCGCCGTGGATGAGGGCGGGGCGCTCCGGATGGTCTGCGGCGATACGCCGCCACAGACTCGCGAAGTCGAGACCGGCGCTCACCTGGGTGTCCCGGCCCGGGACGCTGTTGCCCGGCGGGCCGCCGGCCTGACGGTGGTGAGGTCGTCGACGGTGGCGCGCATCAGTTCGGGGAACGGGTGGGCCTGCCAGTCCCATGCCGCGTCCTCGATCTGCGGATCGAGCCGGGCCACGACCTCCCGCAGCCGGATCCGGGGAAAGGCATCGTTGGGAACGGGGTGGCACGTCAGGGCGCCGGTCTGGTCCCGCACGGTGATGTAGGAGGTGTCCGGGCCGCGGGGGACCTGGGCGTAGCTGGCGATCTCGTATCCCGGGGCCCGCGCGGCGAGCCATTCGCCGAGGTCGGCGGTGCTGGGCAGCATGTGCAGATGGCCATGGCAGATGCGCCGCCCGGCGGGGAGGTTGAGGCCGTACTCGAAGGTGAGGATCGGGCGCCGGTAGACCTGGTGCAGCTGGTCGGCGAGGTCGTGGGCCATGCCCTCCACCCCCGCCAGTTCGTCGTCGTTCAGCTGTCCGAGCGAGAGGACGTGGGTGGTGGGCACCACGAGCAGGTAGCCGGGGACGAAGGCGCCGATGGTCGGCACCGCCGCGGCGTACTCGCTCGCTGCGACGACGCGTTGCTGACCGGCATGGAGATGGCGTTGCAGAGTGCAGTCGTCGACGTCCGGGTTGATGGCCTGGCACAGGTCACAGTCGGGCATGTCCTTCTCGCAGGGTCGTGTGATCGGGAGCTGTGGTCCGGCGCAGCTCGATGGCGTGGGGCCGCTGAGGCGGTGTCAGCCGCTGGGCACACCAGGTGCGCAGGACCGATGGGGTGAGGGCCGGGTCCTCGGTGTGGACGACGGCGGACAGCACGGATCCGAACCGGGTGTGAGGGCTGATGCGGATTTCGCAAGCCTGTACGGCGGGGTGGGCGGACAGGGTGTCGTGGGTCTCGGCCACGGCGACCTTGACGCCCGCCACGATGGCGCGGCCGGGGACGGCCACGTCGGTGACCTCGATGCGGTCGGTGTCGCCGATGCGCCTGCCGAGGTCGCCGACGCTCTGCCATTGCGGCCGGCCGGCGCACAGCTGGTCGGTGCGGTGGGAGATGAGTGCGGCCCGGCTGCGGCCCTCGATGGTTCCCTGGGTGCCGGCCGCTACGGGCCAGCGGCTGGGGTCGACGATCCGTAGCTCGGTATCGGGCAGCGGAGTTCCGCCGGGGCCGCGAGAGGTGTAGGGGTTGAAGGTCCCGTCGTACAGGGTGGTCCCGTAGTACTCCGCGAGGCGCTCGGGCCCCAGGACATCGGCCAGTTGCTGGCGCAGCGGGGGCGGGCACGGGGCCGAGGAATGCAGGAGCAGGCGCAGCGAGGAGCAGGCGCTGCGGAGTTCTCGGCGCGGGCGTGCGTCCCAGACCTGCTGGATCTGCGTCGGCACCAGGAACGCCCAGTCCGGCTTGTGGCCGTGGACGCTCTCCAGCCACTGTTCGGCCTCGAAGCGGGGGGCGAGGATGATGCAGCCGCCGAGGAGGAGCTGGCGCAGTGCGAACTCGAACGGCCCGTTCAGGTGCATGGGGGCGGCGAAGAGAGCGCGTCCGCCGGGCCGCATGCCCAGAGCGCGGGCCTTGCGTGGGGCGGCAGGTGACTCGCCGTGCGTCAGGACCGGAACCTGCTGGTGGCTCGATACGGCCAGGACCGCCTTCCACGGGCGGCAGCCAGCTCTCCTTGCCGCCTGCACGTCGCGCAGTGCCTCTCTTTCGGGGATGCGGGCGGGCAGTACCAACGGTGTGCGGCCCACCATGAGGGCGGCGCACACCTGGATGAAGAACGCGGCACTGGGTGCGGCGCGCAGTACCGCGACGCCCGCGTCGTGATCGGGATGGGCTTCCAGGTCCTGGGCCTGACGGGCGGCGGCCAGGTAGAGGGAGCGGAAGCTCGTCGTGCCGTGGCGGTCGATCACGGCGGGGTGGTCGGGCCGCTGGCGGGCGGTGCGGTGGAGTTTGCCGACGATGTCCGCGTGCCACGGTTGCACGGTCATGCGGCGGGGGCCGGCTCGGGAGCGGTCGGCGGCTTCCAGGAGGTGGCGAGCTGCTGTTGCTGGTCGTCGGTGAGCCATCCGAAGCGGAGGTACTCGTCGGCCTCTGCGGCCCGGCGGCCGCGGTAGTGGGGGAAGGTGACCCACGACCGGAGAAGGTGACGGGGCTCGGCGGGGGGCTGCGGGTCGCGGTAGGCGGTGCGGGAGTGGAGCACGGTGTGGTTGTTGACCAGTTGGAGGTCTCCCGCGCGCAGTTCCATGTCGACGCTGTTCTCGTCGGCGATCTCTTCCAGCAGGTCGAAGGCGGCCATCGCATCCCTCGGGAGCGGGACCTCCGTGACGGCGGGGGTCTCCAGCAGCGTGTGCCGGACGTAGCGGGTGGAGAAGCGGCCTCGGTGGAGGGAGAAGACCGGCGATATGAAGGTGGGGGGCAGGCCGGGCACGTTGCCGCCGGCCATGTGGAAGTGGAACGGCTGGTACAGTTCGGCGGTCCACGTCGGGGAAGCGTTCAGCATCTGGTTGTGGACCGTGGCGGCCGAGGCGAGACGGGAGAGCCCTCCGGTCTCGGACGCGGTCAGGCACAGCAGGGCTGCGGCATCGGCACCGTCGGTGTGGAACCACAGGCGGTCGGCGGTCTGATGGCCGCGCACGGTTGCGTCGCCCAGCACGCGACCGGTCGCGCGGACGTGCCGGATGAGCTGTCCGTCCCGGCTCTGGGTGGCGATGGGGCCCAGGTAGGTGGCTAGTCCGCGCAGGAGCAGCGCGTTCTGGTGTTCGTCGAGCCGGTCGACGGGCAGCCCGCGCAGCACGGCGAAGCCGCGGCCGTCGGACACCTCGCTGGAGATCGCTTCCAGGATCGAGCCGACGTGGCCCAGCGGGAAGTCCCCGCGGTTGATGTAGCGGCCGGTGAACATGTCCTGGCCGGTGAGCCGGTTCTGCGCGACGGTGAGCGCGTCGATGATCTCGATGGTCTCCTCGCGCGCGAGCGTGTATGTCCAGGCTTCGGGCGAGAAGGTACTTCGGTCCCACAGCGGGGCCTCGTCGGAGGTCAGCCACTTCGGGCAGGGTGTGCGGGCGGAGGTCAGCATGCTGGAGTCCTTGGGAGGCGGGGCCGGGGGAGCCAGGCGTTGACGCTGCGGCGGGCGGTGATCGCGTCACCAGCGAGCCAGCCGGAGTCGGCGGCGCCGATGATCCCGCCGGTGAGCCCGGGGCCGTCACCGACCAGGTAGAGACCGGGATGGCCGGGGGCCTGCATGTCGTCGCCGACCTCGAAGCGGTCGGCCCAGCGCTCGACGGCCGGCCCGTACAGCATGTTGCGGGGGTTCAGGACCTGCGGGCACAGCCGGGCAAGGCGATGAAGGTAGTCGCGCAGCAGGACGACGATCGGCTGGGGGAAGAGCGCGGCGAGGTTCCCGGGGACGGCATCGGGGATGCTGGGGACGAACCCGTACGCAGCGTCGGGGACGGTTCCGGTGGTGGGGACGCCGGCCAGGAAGTCGCCGAGTGTCTGGGCCATTACCCGGCCTCCGTTGGCGCGGTTCATCCGGGTGACGAGGTCGCGCACGAACTCCGCGCTCAACGGGAACGCGTCTCCGGCGGTGGCCAGCACCGCGGTGTTGCTGCGGTTGTGCCCATGGTCGCTGGTGGAGTGTCCGCCGACCAGGGTGAGGTCTTGGTACTGAGCCGGGACGACGTCCCCGCCGAAGCAGACGCAGTGCGTGCGGACTTCGGCCCCGGCGCCGGGCTTCCAGATGACCTTGGGGTCGGTGGCGACCTTCAGCAGCAGATCCAGGAACTCGCGCGGTCCTTCCAGACGGAAGCCGAGTTTGGGCTGGGCGCTCTTCCGGGGCAGTCCCAGTGTGGTCCCGAGCGCGCGCAGCCAGGCCGCACCGATCTTCCCCGGTGCGAGCACCACGTTGTCCGCGTACAGCGGCATCGGCTCTGTCCAGCCGTTGCCGGTGACCCAGACCTCCCAGCGGTGGCTGGCGGCGGGTGAGGGCCGAACCTCGGTGCAGCGGATTCCGCAGAGCACGGGAGCGACAGCTTCGACCTGCCGGCGCAGGGCGGACGTCATGCGCATGAGCTGGTCGCTGCCGATGTGGCGGACGGGGTAGTGCAAGTACTCGAGGTCCTCGGCTGCGGCCAGTTCGGCCAGTTCGGCGGCCTTGGCGTCGTCGGCACCGTGCAGCGGGGCGTCCTCGCCGGCGCGGAAGAGCTCGTCGATGGCGTACTGCCGTGCTTCGACCTCGTGAGGGGGGAAGCGGTGGGAGATGGTGGAGCCGATGCGGTGCGACAGGCACAGTTTGCCGTCGCTGAACATTCCGGCGCCGCCGAACCCCGAGGTGATGGTGCGCTTCTCGTCCTCGCCCAGCTCGCGGGCCCGGATGCGCCCGTCGATGTCGTCGCCCTGGTCCAGGACGACGACGCCACCAGCCGTGGCTCCCGCGCGGATCGCGGCGAGCAGCCCCGCCGGGCCGGCACCGATGACAAGGGTGCCGCACTGGGTGGGGGGCCTCCGCGACACGGGCGTGGAAGGTAAGGACACGGCAGCCTCCGGCTGAGGAACGGATCGGTGCGCGGTCCGTCCGGCCGGACGCCCGCTGAATGCCGCCCTCGAGAACTGCTCGTACGTCAGCTCCCCGAGGGCCGCTGGCATCTACGTTCGCCCGATCTGTATGGCGTCGGTACGCCATTCGTCTGCCACTTCTCTGCCACTTGGCGGCGAGCACAGCACTCCCACCCATCCCGGCAAAGCACATGATTCTTCTCAAATGAGCCGCATCCACTGCTCTTGTCACGGAACGAAATGGCAGTGGAGTGGCAACCCAATGGCGTACCGACGCCATTGGGATTCCCGCACCGTGGAAGTGGGCCTTCACCGGGCCCTCCGCTGACGGGCTCTGCCCTCCGGCGGTCACCGCACGTGCACGAGGGAGACGATGGTGCCACCCCTGCCGGCTGCACTGAAACCGTCCGGTCGTCTCGACCACGTACCCGAAGAGCACCGTCTCGACCTGAGCGCCAGTGAATGGCCGACCAAGGCCGCGCGCACCCAGATCCTCACGGTATTGGGGGGTAGGGCGGACCCGGCGACGGTCGACGACATGGTCCTGGTCGTGGACGAGCTGGTTACCAACGCCCTCCGGCACACCCCGGGCATCGGGGTCCTCCTGCTGGAAGTGGACCGGGACCGTGCCACGGTGCGGGTGTTCGACGCGGGTGGGAACTGCGCTGCGGTGGCCGTCAAGTCTGCGAATAAGTCCGACGAGAACGGCCGCGGGCTCAGCATCGTCGCGCGACTGACCGAGGAGTGGTTCGCCGAACCGACCACGGCCGGCGGCAAGGCGGTGGTCGCGGTGTTCACCATTGCGCCCCAGGAGAACAGCTCACGATGACCGCCCTCGATCTCAAGCCGCGACACATCGCGCCCGGACTGACCGTCAATCCGCTCGGAGTCGGCTGCTGGGCGATTGGAGGGCCCACGGTCAACGCGGGCAACCCGGTCGGCTGGGGCTCTGTCGACGACGCGCAGTCACTTGATGGTCTGCGGACCGCGGTGGAGCACGGCGCCAACTTCTTCGACACGGCGGACGTGTTCGGGCACGGACACTCCGAACGGCTGCTGGGACGGCTCCTCAAAGAGGTCGACCGGGAATCTGTGCATATCGCCAGCAAGATCGGATGGGTACGGGGCACGGCACCTCACCCCTACGCGGGCCCCAAACTCCGCCACCAGTTCGAGCAGAGCATGGAGAACCTGGGCGTCGAGTATCTGGACGCCTACTTCCTCCATACCCTCGACTTCGGGGACGACGACGACTACCTGCACGTCGCCATCAACCAGATGCACGCCCTGCGGGAAGCCGAGTACATCAAGGCCATCGGCATGCGTGGACCCCACCCGCTCGCCTCCGACCGTAGGGACGCGGCGGACGTACGCGGCGCCCGCTTCGCCAAGATCTTCCGTCTGCTGCGCCCCGATGTGCTCTGGACCCGCTGCAACCCGCTGAGCCCGCCGACCCTGGTCGACGGCGAGGACCTCTTCAGCTTCACCGCGCGCCACGGTGTCTCGCTGATGCTCACCGAGCCCCTCGCCCAGGGGCTGCTGACCGGCAAGTACCACCCGGGCGCTCCCGCCGTGTTCGGCCCCGGCGACCACCGACGGCACAAGCGGTGGTTCTCGAATCCTGGCCTCGAAATCATCGACCGCGGCCTGGAGACGCTGCGCGAGCGCTTCGGCCACCACCCGCAGGCCCTGGTCCGCGTCGCCCTGCGATACAGCCTCCAACAGGCTGACCACACAGCGGTGATCGTCGGCTTCACCACTCCCGAGCAAATCCGCGAGAACTACTCATGCCTCGGAGAGCCGCTGACGCACGAAGAGCTCGCCTTCGTCGACGACACCTATGGCCGGATACGCAACGAACTCCATGCCACCGGCGATGCCTACCGCCGTGTGGAGGTGACGGTGTGACCGCGCAGCCCGGAGATCGCCGGCCGGCCACCGTCCTAGCGGTCATCGGGCCGCCCGGACCAGAGGTGAGCAGCGTCGCCGGGGCCCTCGCCCGCCGCTATGACGGACAGGTTCTCGCGCTGGCGGACCTCACCGAGCAGCGAGGATCCACGAGCCCGGCGATAGCCGCGGCCGTGCGGGACACCAGCGACCCGCTCGGCCACATACCGGGACCGCTGGCGTGCCGGCTGATGCGCTCGGCCGTCCTGAGCCGGTCGGCCGACACCCTCGTCCTCGACGGCTACCCGGCCACCGCGGTGCAGGCCGAGCACCTGCTGAACGTGCTGAGGAAGCTACCCGGTCACACCCTCGCCGTACTCGAACTGGTCCCGGACAAGAGCGCCCTACGCCGCGCGCTGCTCCCGACGACCCCCGGGCCCATCGTGCCCGGCTGGCGGAACCCCGCCGGCCCCACGCCCGGCTTGCCCGCCCGCTACCGGCAGCGGGCTCCGATGCTGCGCTTCGTCCTGGAGCGCCACGGCGTACCCCGGCACGTCGCCGAGTCGCACCTGTCCCTCGGGGAGCTGCTCGATGCCGCCGACCACGCCTTCGGCCATCTCCTGCCCGAGCGCATCCCCGAACGTGCCGCCTCATAGCCGGGCGGCGCGTCCCCTCGCACACAACCACGGAGGTCCCATGGGAACGATCCAGCAGGCGCTGCGCATGAGCGCCCCGTACTGGGCTGCGGAGCACGAGATCGCCCTGCGTTACTTCGGTTCCAGCGCCAGGAACACCGGCTCCGACAAGGTCTGGGTCGGGCACCAGATGTTCAAGGAGTGGACCGGCAGCGGGGTCTACGGTCCCCGGCACACGACCGTGGCCAGCATGATCGCCGAAGTGGCCGAAGAGGTCGCACCGCTGGGCCACGGGGCGGTCGCACCCTCCCCGCTGAGGAGCACCTACACCAAGTTGAGCTTCGCCTCCGACGAGCTCCGGCACTACGCCCAGCTGCACGATCTGTTCCTTCTCATCGAGTCCTCCACGCCCCCGCCGGCGATCGCCGAACTCGGGAAGCTGAGGGAGGGGTCCGCGCTCACCGAGCTGCGCCTGGGCTACCGCGACGACAAGCTCGGCGCCATCGCGGTCGACCTGTCCGAGGGCGGCGGTCTGGGGCTTTACTTCGGGATCCGCTCCGCGGAGAACCTGCTGGACCTCTCCCGTGAGGTGGACTGCGAGGTGCTCGCGGTCGCTGATCGGACGATCGACGACGAGACCCGGCACCTGCTCGGCCGCTTCCAGGCCGCCCGCGACGCGGGGCTGGACGAGGAGCAGTGGGGCCGTGTCTCCGAGATCCTGGAAGAGATCTCACGGCAAAAGCTCCTGGAGCGCAACGAGCAGTTCGGCGGCATGCTGACGGTCCAGGAGGTGGCGGCTGTCTGCGCGAGCGAGAACCACCCCCGGACGGTTGCCTTCCTCACGGGCCACCTCAGCTTCCTCCTGGACTACATGGGAATGAGCCCAGTTGATCTCTGATGCCCGCAGGCACGCCCGGCCAGCGCTCGCCGGGCATCGCGTCGAAGACCCCTCGAACACGGTCTTCAGCTACGGCTCGCGCCGACGCGTCGTCATCGGTGTGGGCAGCGAGGGGCAGTTGGAAGTCACCCGCGGAGTGTGCTCGTTGTCGCTTCCCGGCCGGGAAGCGACAACGCCGGAGTCCCTGCTCGCCGGACTTCGGTCCTTCTTCGAAGCCGCTGACGGCCGGTGGGTCATGGGGTACATCGGGTTCGGGGCACACCACAGCCGCTGCAGCACGCTGGCCGTCGGATCCGATCCGGAAGTGATGCTGTTCACCCCGGATTCCGTCCTGATGATCAGGGATGACGGCAGTGCCACGTCCGCGTCCGGTTTGCTGCAACTGCCGCGAGGAAGGCAGCGTGCCACTAGCTCAGGCTCTCCGCCCCCGCTCACCGACGACACCGTTGATCGCTTCCGCATCATGGTCGCCGACGCCCTGGGGTGGGTGGGGCAGGTGCCGGGCCGCCGGCTGACGGTCGCGACGCGGCACGGCTGGAATGGACCGGTGGACCTGATCTCCACCATGGCTGCGGGACAGGCCGACGCTCATGGAGTGTCCCGCTCGTTCTACTGCCACCACGGCGGCCTGGAGTTCGCGGGAACCAGTCCGGAACTCCTTGTCGACGGCTCGCTGGAACACTTCACCTGCCACAAGTTGTCCGGTACGTCCGGACACAGTCCTGCCAGTCGACGACCGCTGGACTGGGATCTTCGCCTCATCGAAGAGCACCGGTCGTCCATCGACTCGCTGCTGAGTTCCTACAGCCAATTCGCCGCAGTCAGCGCGGGGCCCCCGAAGTTCCTGAGACTCGAGGAACTGGTCCACGGGATGACCCGGCTGACGGTGGAGCCCAAGCCCGGAAGCGATCCGTCCAGCGTCCTACTGGGCGTGTTGCCCACCGGGGCCTCGTCCGCCGAAGGGCTGTCCGAGATCGCGCGGCTGGAGGAGTTCCCGCGCGGGCCGTACTACGGCCTGGTCGGGTGTGCGGCACCCAACGGCAGACTCCAGTGGTCGCAGCTCCTGCGCAGCGTCTTCCAGCGGGACGACCGGGCCTGGCTGCCGGTCGGGGCGGCGGTCACGGCAAGGTCCAGCCCGGACGTGGAAGCAGCCGAGATCGCGCTCAAGGCCCGGAGCGTTCGCGTGGCAAGGCGCAGCTGAGTCGGGAATTGGGGGCGCCGGTACCTACCGGCGCCCCCAATTCCCGTACGAGCTGCGCCGCTGAAGTCAGCGGGTGGGCGGCCGGCCCGGCAGGGCCAGGCTGTGCAGGACGCGCCATCGGTACGTACGTCCTTCCCGGCGCAGTTCGACCAGGTCGACCCGCTCAACCGGGAGCGCGATGGAGGGGCGGTTCCTCAGAAGGGCCACGGCGTCGATCACGGGTGCGGCATGGCGGACCCGGTTGTTGTAGAGAATTCCGAGGTGGGGGCGGAAGAGACTGCTCGGCTTTCCGCCTGGGACGCCGGCGCGCTGTCCCGCGCGGTGCAGGGCGGCGTGCAACTCCACCAATGGTGTCCACGGCGTGACGCTGAACCGGATGGCTCCCGTGGACCCGGCCATAGGCTCGGCGCGGATCTCGAAGCCGCCACCGAGCGTGCCGTCTGCCAGTTGGGCGAGGGCGTCCACCGCGCCGGGTTCGATGTCCGCGCAGCTCCCGATCTTGTTCAGAGTGATGTGCAGTCCGTCGGAGGGTACCTCGTCCATGTCCAGGCCCTTCAGGGCCTGCTGGCACGAGCGTGCCTGGGCGATCAGCTCCGGCTCCTCGGGGAAGGCCAGCATCCAGTAGTAGGCCCGGTGTCCTGGGGCCCACCCGGGTCGCTCCCAGTGATTGGTCATCCTCTCCACGGCCCGGAAGGCATCCCAGTCGTTCGAAGCGATCTTCTGGGGATCGTCCAGGTCAGGAGGCGGCGCCGCGGGGAAGGCCCTGCTGTCGTCGATCAGCGGGGTCATCACCAGAGATCTCCTTGGAGGCTCGGGCCGTCGGTCACGGCCGCGCGTCGGGTTCCGCCTGGACGGCCGGCTGGTAGTTCAGGGCCGCCAGTTCACTGGCATAGTCGCGCACGACGGGCTCGGCCTGCCACTTGCCGGTGTGCCGGAGGAGTTCGGTAGCGCGCTGCCACACCGAATGGATGGGCGCGCTGCCGCTGGTATGCAGAGCCTGGGTGCCCAGAGACAACGCCTGCTCCAGATCGGGCCGACCCTGCCGCAGCAACGCGGTAGCGACGTCCAGGGACACCAGCGTCCGGGTCCACTGCGAGGGTGACTGCTCAACCAGCTCTTCGATCTGCCCAGCGCACTCAAGGACCTTAGCGATGTCGCCGGTCGACAGGTGGGCCGTAACGGCGTTGGCGAGCGTACGCGCGGGGCTGTACGCCTCGAAGGAGATGCAGGAGGTGACACCGCCGGGGAGCTGCTGCTGCTGGTCGCTCAGGTCGAGTGCTCGCCCGATTGCTCGCACAGTTCCGCGGGGGTCACCCTGCCGGGCCAGGGCCCGGGCGCGGCCGTTCACCCAGAGTCTGATCGCCTGGGGACTCTGCGGTGACAGCGCGATCCCTTGGGCAGCCGCAGCGTCGGAGGCGGCGTAGTCGCCGACGTAATAGAGGTTCAGGGCCCGGGTGCCCAAAATCCACATCTTCGCTCCCACGTCGCCGACTTGGTCGGCGAACGCCTCGGCTTCTATGCAGTACGCCTCGGCCACGTCGGCGTGTCCGGCGTTGACCGCCATGTAAGCCAGCAGGCCGGTCGACCGGGCAGCCAGGCCGAAGAGCTGCTGTCGCTGCTCAGAGGTCTGCCGTCCCAGTAGGAGGGTGCGCACCAGGTTCCGGAGCAGCCGGGCTTCGCCCGCGAGTTGCTGGGGGCCTTGGTCCTCGTACCGCTGGACGATGCTCTCGATAGACTCCGACGCCAGAGTGAGCAGGGCGGGATCAGTGTTGCTGGTGGTCAGCTCCTGCGCTTGGAGAATGATTTCGCCGGGGCTTCCCCAACCGCCACTGGTAACAACGGGCGCGGAGACCGCAGTCTGCTGTTGGGCGGTGGTGCGGTCCGGGGGCGGGCCGAAGAGGACCGCGGTGGTCATGCCGAAGAGATGTTCCAAAACGCGGGCGGAGTCGGGACGGGGGCCCCGCTCGCTGAGCTCGCCCTTCATCCACCGGTCGAAGGTCCGGCGGGGAAGGTCGACACTGGCCAGGCGCGGGTCACCGTCCTTCTCCGCCAGCTCCTCGCGCGCCCTCTTCCACTGGATACACAGAGCTTCATAGGTCCAGCGCCGCTCCTGGACGAGTACACGGAAGTAGTTGTTGCGTACGGTCACCTGTCGATTCCCTC
The DNA here is from genome assembly GCF_041435435.1 of Streptomyces sp. NBC_01241. NCBI lineage: Bacteria > Bacillati > Actinomycetota > Actinomycetes > Kitasatosporales > Streptomycetaceae > Streptomyces > Streptomyces sp. NBC_01241. The sequence continues at coordinate 6,705,802 of NZ_CP108494.1, forward strand.
CTGGTCCTGGTCGGTGGAGCGGAGCGCACCCGGTCCTCTACCTGTTGTCCGGCCTCACGGCGTGGTCGGCAGCGGCGTCGCAGGCGACGCCCGGCGGGGCCGCCTATGCGGTATCGGGGGTGACGGCCTGCCGGTAGAAGATCTTGGTGTCCTGCGGGGCCGCGCCGAGTGCCTCGTAGAACTTCTGGGCAGCGGGGTTGTCGCGGTCGGTGGTCCACTCGATCCGGCTGCATCCAAGCTGGGCGGCGACCTCGTGAAGCTGTGCCATCAGGGCCCTCGCCACCCCGTTGCGGCGGTTGGCCTCCCGTACGAACAGCTCCTTGAGGTAGAGCGAGTGGCCGTCACCGGCGGCCGGCCAGAGCAGCGAGAAGGAGGCCATCCCGACCACGTCGGCGCCGATCCGTGCCAGAAGGATGGAGGCGGCCGGGTGATCTCCGAAGAGCATGTCCCGCAGCCGCCCGACGCGGTCGGGCAGCTCGCCTTCGACTGCGCCGCCGTAGTACTGCTCGATGTCCGCTACGAGTTCCGCGATGCACGGCACGTCGGCTGATCCGGCACGGGTCACGGTGAGTTCGCTCATGGCGCCATTCCTTCGTGTTCGGAGGCTGTGCCCTGCTGGAGCGGGGCGAGCATGTCGCGGAGTTCCCGGACGGGCCGGGGTCCGCTAGGGACGGTAGGGAGTAGTCCTTCGAGTTGGCAGGCCCTGGTCAAGATAATCCCGGAACGGTGCTGCTCCGGGAGGTTTCGGAGGATCTCCGCCGTACTCTCGGCAGCCGCGGTCGGCTCGCCATCCAGGAGTAGACACATGGCGGCGTCCAGCTCGATCAGGGCCCGGTCGAGGTGCTCATCCGCCGGATAGAGCTGGAGAGCTCGCTTCTGCGCTTCCCGGGCACGGTCCGTCTGGCCGAGGTGGGTGAGTGCGTTGCCTTGGTGGAAGCGCAGCTGGGCCTCGTTGTAGCCGAACGCCGACTCCGCGGTGTCATCTCCGTGCAGGTGCGCCAGCGCGTCCTCCGCCCGGCTGAGAGCGACCTCGGCTTCCCTGCGGTCTCCCATGACGGCGTGGGCCCGAGCTTCCAGCGGAGCGGCCAGAGCGGCGCCGACGGTGGGCTGGACGCTGGAGACTTGAGCACGGCGCGCGGCACGGGCCGCTCCGGTGAGATCGCCGCAGTAGAACAGGGCGTACGCGTCTTCGGCGAGGATCCAGGCTCGGACGTCGCTGTCGCCGGCTTCCTCCGCTGCGATCCTGGCGACGCGGAGCCAGGCGTTCGCGTTGTGATCATCGCCCTGGCGGACCAGGATCAAGCTCATGAGGCCGGCCATCTGGGCGGAGAACCTCGTCAGGCGGCGCATGGCGCCGAGCGACTGCCGCTGGTCGAGCGCCCTGCTGAGCGCGCCGACATCGCGTCGTAAGTCCCGCAGGAGGTCGACCTCGGGACGGAACCGGGTGGCCCGGCCGTGCCACGCCAGGGTCTCTTCCCATGAAGCGAGCCCGGCTTCGCTTATATGACCGCTGGTCAGGACTCCTTCGAGCCTTCGGCGGATGGCCTCGGCCTGGTCTGGCTCCTCGACGGGGAGCTGGCCGGCCGGAAGTCCGGCGGGGCCCTCAACGGATTCGGCGAAGATCTGGCCCACGGGCATGCCGAAGAGATATTCAAGGACTCGCGCGGTGTCCGGGCGCGGGCCCCGCTCGGTGAGGTCGCCCTTCATCCATCGGTCGAAGGTTCGGCGCGACATCGGGATGGTGGCGAGCCGGGGATCTCTGTCTCGTTCTGCCAGCTCCTCGCAGGCACGCTTCCACTGGATGCAGAACGCCTCGTACGTCCAGCGTCGCTCTTGCACGGTGGTGCGGAAGGTGGTGGTGCGCGCCGACATCGCAGGCCCTTCATTACTGGATCGCGGCTGAGCCCGAGGACTGGCTGAACTGCAAGGTGGGCACTTTGTGGTGTCCGAGCTTGGGCCTGGTCATGAGCGGGTCGGCGACTTCGACAACGAACAGCTCCGAGATGAACTGCACACGGCCCCCGAGGAGATGGCTCGTCCTCCCCTCCGCAGCCTGGCCCTTGAGCCCGACCGCGACGTGGATATGAGGGGCCAGGTCGTTACCCTCTTCGTCCCAGGCGATCGTTCCGCTACCGAGGGCCTCCAGCGTCGTGTACTCCGTGGCGGCCCAGACAGGCGCGCTGAGGTCGTCGATCGGATCGCAGGTGCCGACGAGCTGCACGGTGTGGAAGCCGCCGAGGAACATGGGGATGTAGGCGGAGCGGATCCCGTACTCGGCGCAGAACGCGCCGAGCTGCGGAATGAAGTCGTCCCCGTCGTCGAACGCGACGCCGAAGGTCCGGCCGATGGTCAGTGGGGTGGCACGCATGAGGTCGTTTTCTCCCGGAAGCCGGTATCAGGCGAAGGCGGCGGCGATGCCGTTGCGGTCGGTGCCGGCGCGAAGGTGGGCGAGGAGAAGAAGCCGCGCCTTGTACGGGTCGAGGTCACCGGCGGCGATCAGCCCGCGGCGCAGCAGATCGCGTTCCGAGCCGGCGAACCCATAGGTGTTGCGGGCGGTGCTCCCTGCTCCGGTACGCGAGGCGAAGACGACGGGGATTTGCTCGGCAGTCTTCTCCAACGGTTCGGCCCAGGTCTCCGGAACGTGTCCTGCGCCGAACGCCGCGATGACCGCGCCATCGAAGCGGTCGCCGAGATGTTGCAGCAGTTCTCCCTCGTCCCCGAGGGCTGCGGTGATCAGGGCGACGCGCGCGGGCCTGAGAAGGGGCAGCGGCACGTGCTGTTGCGGGGCGGGCGCCAGGATGAGGCGAGGGACGCCTTCGGTGATGTACCCGATGGGCCCGGCATGGGGTGAAGCGAATGCTCCCGGGGCGGTTGCGTGCTCCTTGCGTACGAACCTGGCTGCGTGGATCCGGTCCGAGAACACGACGAGGCATCCCATTCCCCGGCTGGCGCTGCTGGCCGCAGTCTGGACGGCGGCCAGCAGATTCGCCGGGCCGTCCGCGCCGGGAATGGAGGGGTGTCGCATCGCTCCGGTGACGAGCACGGGTGCCTGGCCGGCATGGAGGAGGTCGAGCAGGTATGCCGTCTCCTCAATGGTGTCGGTGCCCTGCGTCACGACGAATCCCGAAGCGCCTTCTTGCTCGCGCTGGGCGATCATCTGGGCGAGTGCCGCGATATCGTCCACCGACAGCGACGCCCCTGGCTTCTTCGTGACGTCGGTGAAGCGGAGGGTCACATCCAGGCCGGAAAGCCCTGGAACCGCAGCCAGAAGATCCGCCGCGCCGAGCTCGGGCTTCACGCCCTGCGTCTCGCCGTCGGCCGGCGCCATGGCGATGGTGCCACCGAGGGTGAACAGGTGGATTTCCGGACGGTGGGACACGAGACGGCGCCTTTCGAGAGGGAGGGGAGGAGCTAGTTCGGCAGGTCTCCGACGAAGCGAAGCGTCGATTCGAGTTCGTCAAGTGCGATCAGCCGACTCCGGGGGCGGATCATCCCGGCAATGCCCCGCTCGCCCAGCTCGCGGCAGCGGCGCGTCAGCCAGACCCAGTCGAGCTTGAGATACGAAGCCAGGGCCTGAAGTCGCTCGGGCGAGGTCGCGCCGGGCGCCACGCTGTGGTGTGCCGCGTGTGCAGCAGCCTCCGCGTAGTCGCGCATCGCGGCGTGGCTGCCGGTTGTAGCGGCCTGCCAGATGCCCTCCGCGCGTACCCAGTTGGCGATCACGGCGCGCTGCCCTGGGACGAGTACGAACCCGTCAACGGCCGTCATTTCTGGCACGTCGCTGACGTGGACGTTGACGCGATGCATCTCCATCAGAGCGATTGACAGGAACAGGAGAATGAGTTCGTACGGCTCGCTGTCCTTGACCACCGCTTCAGGCAGGCAGAACGCGCGGGCGGCCCCCCGGCCCGGCTGGGTGGCGAAGCGGTTTTCGATCTCACGCAGGTACCGGTGCTTGTGGGTCCAGAGGAGCCACCCCACTGAGGACTCGCCGTACTGCTCGCGTGTCCAGAAGACGGGAAGATCCGAGGCATCGGCAAGGTGGCGGGTGATGTGCCGGTAGCAGAAGTAGGAGCCGATCCAGGCGGCCCCGACTGAGGTCAGGCCCGGAATGGAGGCGCGACTTGGCGCTGTGCGAGGGAGTTCGAGGTAGGTGTTGAGCGCGTCGTGCTCGGCGTGAAGCAGCTGGTCGTCGGCGAGGAGGGCGTCGTCGATGTTCGCGATGGCCCAGATAATCCCGTACGTCAGGTCGTCGAGCTGCTGAGCGGCGGGTACGACGAGAGACACGCTTTCGGCATCGAGACCGACTCGGAGTTGGTTTCGGGCAGTTAAGGCGTCGAGCACGAACACCTGGTGGCCTGTGTCGGCAGTCCGGGTGCCTAAGACGAGCCCACGCCGCACTGGGCGAAGAAACTCCCTGAGCTGGTCGGGATCTGTGACTGGCAGCCGGACACCGCTGTCGAGAGAGTCCGCGGCCTGGAGCTGGATTGCCATCGAGGTGCCGTCGAAGACGCGTTGCCCGTCGAGTTCCCAAGTGTCCCAGCCACTGCCGCCGGCCGTGGTCAGCGACAGACGGGACGTGGCCCAGCGGGTCTCGATGCTCTGGGCCGCCCGGATCTGTTCGGGCCCCGCTGGCACCGCCGCAGGGCGCAGCACCACCGGTGCGGGCCGAAAGAGGTCCTCTGCCGGAAAGCCGTAGAGGCGCTCAAGCACGTAGCAAGTGTCGGGCCGCGGAAGGCCGCACCACGTTCCCGTGAACCAGCGGTCGAACGTACGTCGTGCGACGGTGACCGGCCTCGGTTTTCTCGACGGCTGGGCCTGCCCCACGGCAGCGGCAGCCTTGTCGAAATGGATCGCGAAGATCTCCCACGTGGTCCACCGTTGCTGCTGGGACAGGACACGAAACAAGGTAGGAGCAGCAGCCGTGCGTGACATGATTGCGGCCCCCATCCTTGGCTTGCAGCGTCGTTGAGACGCTGGGGCGATTCGCACGCTGGAGCAGTCCTGTATCGGAGCACCAGCATCCGAGCAGCGGCATATGCCACGAGTTGCTACCGAGGCAACACGCGTCGTGACGTAGTTAGGATGCCGGTTACGACCATCTCAGGCAATGTGTCTGGGCACATTGAACCCACAAAGGTTGTTCCTGGGCCGGGCAGGCGTCACACTGACGGCCATGGCGCCGACGAATGACGTGCCGGCTTCGGTCTTTCGTAGGGAACTCGGCGGCAGGCTGAAGGACTTACGCACCGAGTCCGGTCTCACCTTGGTAGAGGTAGGAAGGCTCGTCGATGTCCACCACGGACACCTGAGCCGGATCGAACATGCGAAGCGTGCCACCACCGAGAAGCTGGTCCAGAACCTTCTCGACAAGGCGTACCCCGACCTGGTGACGGCCGACACCCGGCTGCAGATTCTTGACCTGGTGAGGGCCGACCTTGTTGAGGAAGATCCCCATCCTCGGCACAGGGCGTTGCTGAACAGCACTCAGATCGGTGGTTACCTTCGGCTCGAACGGAGCGCACGAAAGCTCAAAGCTTACGAGCTCGCTCTAGTCACTGGCCTTCTGCAGACGGCCGAGTACGCCGAAGCCGTGATCCGCGCGATGCGCCCAGACCTCACCGCTGGCGAAGTTCGAGCCCTCGTCGGCGTACGGATGGAGCGCCAGAAGCGCCTCATCGGGACGGGCGGAGCCATCCTCGACGCCGTGATCGACGAGGCAGCTTTGCGGCGCCCGGTGGGTCCGCCCGAGCTCATGAAATGCCAGATGGAGCGACTGCTCGATATGGCAGAGCACGAGACGGTCTCGGTCCGGCTACTCCCCCTGGAGACCGGCTGCCACGCCGGCCTGTACGGATCGTTCATGATCATGGAGTTCCCGGTGCCCAATCCGAGCGTGGTGTGGGTCGAGAACCTGGCTCACTCCATGTACTTCGAGGATCGAAAGCACGTGGAACCCTACAACGAGGCATTCAACGGCCTCTGGCAGAAGACGCTTCCGCCTGCGGAAGCTGTCAGTCGCATCGAGAAAGTGATCAAGGAGCTACATCAGTGAGCAGCACGTCCACTGCCGGAACCAACGAGCCCTTCAAGCCCACCGCCGCCGACCTCGACCTCACCGCGGTCGTGTGGAAGACGACCTCCTTCACGGGAGGTAACGACAATTGCTTCGAATTCGGCCGCTGCGGCGACTGGATCCTGACCCGAGACACCTTCCGCCGCGACCAGGAACCGCAGGTGTACTCGAAGGCGGAAGTGAAGGCTCTCATCGACGGTGCGATCGCCGGTGACCTGGACTACTTGCTGGCCTAGGCGAAGGGCCACAGGGAGAGCAGCGGCTGGCCTCATGGTAACTGAGGCCAGCCGCTGCCGTCTGTATCCCCACCTTGCTTGCCCACTATGCGGGGCCCGGTGTCTAGCCGCAGGAGCTTCGCATGGAAGCCGGAAGCACTCACGCCGCCGTAGCCGACGGGGTGTGGACGCGCCATGGCCCGGCCCCGGTCTGCCATCCGCGCTGCGCTCCACCTGACGGGCCTTGGTGAAGGTGAACGCCAGTGAGGTGCTGACCCGCGGCGGTTCAGGTCAAGCGAGACGCGCACCGGCCCGTCGTCTCACTCGACCCGAAGCTACCCAATACCTGCTGCGCGTCGAGCGGGGCGTACTCGGAGAATTGTGGTGTGGCTGCCACGCACCTTGCTCGGTTCCTGCTGTACGCGGCGAGACCGGCTCCCACGCGCAGGTCGCGGCAGCGGGATTCGGGCCGGAACAGGGGCCACTGTGAAGGTGAGGGCTATTCGCCCCTTCGGGGATATGCCAGCTCTGGTCGACGAGGTGGCGCAGCTACTTCGCGAAGAAGACACCGGCTCGATCGTCCCCCCAGGGTAGACGGGCCTGACCGCGACAGACCGAGGACAGATTCGCCCACGGCAGACGAGAAAAAGCCCTGAAGGGCTGGAACCTCTCCCGGAGACCATGTCAACGTACAACCTCCCCGGAAAACACCGTGTCAGAGACGCTCCAAGCGGAGCGAATGCCAGCGTCCGGCGCCGGCGTCCGTCTCCCGTCTCGTGCCATGGTCCCTAGCAAGGAGGCCCGCCTGCTGAAAGCCGTACTTCGATCGGTCCGCGTCACTGCTCCGATCCTCCTGGCGCTCGGCGCCTTGAACGCATGGACCGCCCCCAGACGAAAGCTGACTACGCCACCCTGTCCACGGCCCTGTGCCTCTGCGCCTGCGCCGTCGGCCTTTTCGGCGAGGACCGGGTGCAGCGCGGGTATCGCCAAGACCTGGTGGTGCTCGCGCACGTCGCGGCCCACCCGGGTGCTGAGGCCCGTGGCGTCACCCGAGCCGTTGGTACCCCCGAACGCGTCGTGAACCCCAACCTTGGCCCTCCCACCGAGGGCGGCTGGTGGTCCTGGTCGAAGACGACACCCACCCCGCGCTCACGTCTTACAGGCTGACCTCTTAACCGTCGTGCGTGGGGCGGAATATAGGCCACGATCCCCGGTTACCGAAACCGGGGATTCTCCGGATCGTTTAGGGCGTCCTCACCGACTGCTTGGCGGTGGATCGAGTGCGGACTGACCGTCGTCCTGCCCTATCCATCGGAGCCTGCCGTGTGTGAAAAATTGCTATCGATACAGAGCGTTGCGGAAATTTTGGATGTAAGCCGACGCTCGGTTTATCGGTACATAGCTCTGGGGGAGCTTTCGGCTATCGATCTGCGCACGGGCGCGGAACGCTCTCGTGTGCGAGTTTCCGGAAGTGACGTAAAGGCTCTCGTTGAGCGGCGCACTAGCTCGTCCGGTTCCTCTTCCTCCGCCCCTCGGGCAAGTTAGCCCTACGTGTCCAATTGCTAGATGAATCGAGAAAGGCGAGATGGCTTACCTGCGTAAACTTCCATCGGGTAAGTGGCAAGCGACCGTAAGGACGCCGGCGGGCGATCGGGATACGGAGACCTTTGCGCTTAAGGACCAGGCGCGTGATTGGGCGGCTGGGAGGGAGGCTCAATTCCGGCGGGGTGTGCACCGGGACCCTCGTGCTGGAAAGATCAAGTTTCGCGAATGGCATGACCGCTGGTGGGATGCGCGGGTTGTCGAGCCCCATACGCTGCGCGGGGATGCTTCTGCCATACGCAACCATGTCATGCCCTATTGGGCGGACTGGGAAATGCGGGCTATAGGTCGCATTGACGTGCAGACGTGGGTCCGCAAGCTGATGCTCGAGAAAAAGGGTTCATCGGCGATTCGGCGCTCGTATAACTTGATGCACTCGCTGATGCAGGCCGCAGTCGATGAAGACCTAATCCCAGTTACGCCGTGCAGGCGCATAGACTTGCCGCCGGAGGTAGTGAAACCTCCGGAGTGGTTTACGCTCAATCAAGCCCAGGTGATTCTTGATGGGCTGTCACAGCCATGGCAGACGATGGCCCTTTTGGGCTTCTATACCGGTCTCCGGTGGGGAGAATTGTCAGGGCTCCATGGGAAGAGGATTGACTGGCGTAGGTCGCGGCTATTCGTCGTCGAGGTCAATACGAAGTCGGGCATCAAGGAGTATCCCAAGACTGCAAAGAGTCGCCGGGAGGTCCCGCTGCCAGACCACGTGCTAGATGCCTTGGCGCGTCACATGCATGGAAGGGATCGTGACGGTGTCGTCTTCACTACAGTCACTAAGGGGCGTGCCGGCCGATTGCTCGACGACGGAAATTGGCGGCGCCAGACGTGGTGGCCTGCCGTACGTGCGGCCTGCTATCTCGAAGCAGGTGGCAGGCGGCGAGCTGTCCCCGAGTATCCGCCGCACTCTATGCGTCACACGTGCGCTTCGTGGCTTGTGCAAAAGGGGGTGTCCCTGTACGAGGTGCAGCACCTGCTGGGGCACGAGAGCTATCAGACCACTCAGCGCTACGCCCACCTCGCACCTGATGCGCACGAGGCGGTTCTCGGGGCGTGGACACGGCTCGAATCGCAGCTCATAGTTCCCACGGGCACTGCCCTCCCATTGGCTGGGGCGCAGTGATTGCAAGCCGGGCCCTCGATGCTTCGCATATTGTCAGCCCTGCCGGTTCGCTCCGAACCGGCAGGGCTTCTCATGTGGTCGTGGAGCGGGCGGCCTAGGTGTTTCGCTGGTCGGTCAGGCCGCAGTGCGAAACCCCCGCTGCCACGCGTGGCCATGAAAGTGACGCACGTATGACGCACGGGGCCTATGGGCGCACGTGGGTTATGCCCTCTGACCTGCACGTTCCCTTGTGATTGACCCACTGCACATCTTCCCGATGACGCACCATGTGGAGTGCGTGGCAATCCTTGAACCTGCTGGGAAGGGTGCCTGACCTGCGGATTCGCTGCCCTGTTAGTTCGCTCGACCTGTTTCCCTCCGTGTGACGGTTCGAGCGGACGAATCGGTCACCCGAGGCTGTCTGACCTGCGGTTTCACCACGAATGCGACCATTTGGACGACGGTTCAGGACCTTGGTCCGGCATTCTTGACGCTCGAATGACGCTTGCCCTGGAAGATCAGCCTGGTCGTACGGCTCTGGTCGCAGGTGGCGAAAATCGTGGCTGCACGGGATACCGGATGACACCAGTGATCCGGGCGGCAGCAGCAGACCGGGCGGCCGGTGGTACAGAGCTCTCGGGCAGCCCGCTCACGCAGCTCGTCGGGGTGTTCATGTGCATGGATCGCGTTTTGTTTGTAGGCGGCCGCAGGGCATCTCTTACGATCCCGTGACGCGCCGCGCTGGAACCGGCCATGTGACTCGCCGGCGGCCTAGCGTGGGCGCCATGCGCGTACTGGTTACCGGTGGAGCCGGATTTATCGGGTCGGAGATCGTCCATACCCTCACATCGGCCGGGCATCAGACAGTCGTGTTCGACGCACTGCTGTCCTCGGTGCATGGTGCGGCAGTGGACCCCGCGGACTGCGACGCCGAGCGCATCATCGCGGACGTTCGCGATCGGGAGGCGGTGGACAGGGCCCTACGGGGCATCGACGCCGTGTGTCATCAGGCAGCGATGGTCGGCTTGGGAAATGACTTCGCGGACGCGCCCGAGTACGTCGGGTGCAATGATCTCGGGACGGCGGTGCTGCTTGCGGCGATGGCCGAGGCGGGTGTGCGAAGCCTGGTCCTGGCCGGTTCGATGGTGGTCTACGGCGAGGGACGTTACGACTGTCCCCGCCACGGCACGGTCCGGCCGGGACCGAGGACGGTGGCTGACCTGGACGCGGGCCGGTTCGAGCCGCACTGTCCGTGCTGTGGTGCGGAGTTGGCGCCTGGTCTGGTCACCGAGGATGCGCCCACGGACCCGCGCAGTGTGTACGCGGCCACCAAGCTCACCCAGGAACATCTCACCGCGGCCTGGGCGCGCGCGACGGGCGGGTCCGCGGTGTCGCTGCGCTACCACAATGTGTACGGGCCGGGGATGCCGCGTGACACACCGTACGCCGGTGTCGCCTCCTTCTTTCGCTCGGCGCTGGCCCGTGGAGAGGCCCCCCAGGTCTTTGAGGATGGCTGCCAGCGGAGGGATTTTGTCCATGTACGGGATGTGGCGGCCGCGAACGTATTGGCACTGGAAGCCATCAAAGGAAACGGGCCGGGCAGTTTTGCTGTTTACAACACGGGGAGTGGGGATCCCCGCACCATCGGCGAGATGGCCTCGGCACTGGCTTCGGCACATGGTGGCCCTGCTCCGAAGGTCACCGGCGAATACCGGCTCGGTGATGTACGCCATGTCACTGCGGACTCACGACGACTGCGAGACGAGCTGGGCTGGAAGCCGCAGGAAGGGTTCGCCAGGGGAATGGCGGAGTTTGCGACGGCCCCGTTGCGGGGGATGCGCCCAAACACCGGAAGGCTCTGAACACATTGCAGTGTGTGGTTGAGGCGTTCAACTGGCCGTTGGTCTGTGGCAGACAGGGCCGAGCCGGCTTATGGAGGACGACCAGGTCCGGCCGGCGTCCGGCGAAGCACCCCAGCGCCGTCGGACCGTCGTCCGCCCGCTCGACGTCGTACCCCGCCCGGACCAGGTAGCTGACGACGACCTCGGCGACCGTCGGATCGTCGTCGACGACCAGAACGTGGCCGCGTTCGGTGCCCGGCAGGAGTGCGTGCCTGGGCCTGAATCGTCCGGGATGTTCTCCATCTCACCACCCCGGCATGCAGGTGCGGCACGCGCGGGGCTCGTCCGCTGCTTCCAGGCCGACGTCCATTTTTCGTAAGAAAATGGAGCCCGGAATGTCGGTTTCTGCTCCGTAGGGTGAGTGGCGTGACCGATTCCTCCCTGACGGGCCCTCCGTCCGCCCATATCCCTACGCCGAGTGCCGACGTCATCCTGCCCTGTCTGGACGAGGCCGCGGCACTGCCCCGGGTGCTGGACGCCGTCCCCAGCGGCTGGCGCGCGATCGTCGTCGACAACGGCTCCACCGACGGATCGGCCGAACTGGCCCGCTCGCTCGGCGCCACCGTCGTGCACGAGCCGCGACGCGGCTTCGGCGCCGCCTGCCATGCCGGACTGCTCGCGGCCGAGGCGGAGTTCGTCTGCTTCTGCGACTGCGACGGCTCCCTCGACCCCGGCCTGCTCCCCGCCTTCGTACGCCGGATCGCCGACGGCGAGACCGACCTGCTGCTCGGCCGCCGCTGCCCCGAGGGCCGCGGTGCTTGGCCGCTGCACGCCCGCGCCGGCAATGTCGTGCTGGCCCGGATGCTGCGCCGCCGCACCGGCTTGCGGCTGCACGACCTCGGGCCGATGCGGGCCGGGCGCCGGGCGGATTTGCTGGCGCTCGGTCTCACCGACCGGCGCAGCGGCTACCCGCTGCAGATGGTGGTCCGCGCGGCGGACACCGGGCTGCGGGTCACGGAGACCGACGTCCCGTATCTCCCTCGCAGCGGAAAGTCGAAGGTCACCGGCACCTGGCGGGGTACCTGGCAGGCGGTGCGCGACATGCGCGCGGTGCTGCTTCAGCCACCGGCCGGGACGGCTCCGGGGACCGTGCGCTCCGGGGTGCCCCGGTGAGCGCCCCAGCCGGCCCCGGTGCGGTCGAGGGCTTGTCCGGCCCGACGACCGTGCTGGTCATCGCCAAGGAACCGCTGCAGGGCCGGGTCAAGACCCGGCTCACCCCGCCGTTCACACCCGCCCAGGCCGCCCGGCTCGCCGAGGCGGCGCTCGATGACACTCTGCGGACCGTGTGCGCCCTGCCCGCCCGGCGTCGCGCCATCGTCCTCGACGGACGTCCGGGCCCGTGGCTGCCGCCCGGCATCGAGGTGTTGCCGCAGGGCACCGGCCGCCTCGACGAACGGCTTGCCGCGGCCTTCGCCTGCTGTACCGGCCCGACTCTCCTCATCGGCATGGACACCCCCCAGATCACTGCCGCCCACCTGGCCGCCGCGCTCCGTCCCGCCGCCTGGGACGGCTGCGACGCCTGGTTCGGACCGGCCGACGACGGCGGCTTCTGGGCGCTGGGCCTGGCCGCCCCCGCCCCGGAACTCCTGCTCGGCGTCCCCATGTCCGTACCCGAGACCGGCGCGGTCCAGCGCCGACGCCTGGTCGACGCCGGGCTGACCGTGCGCGACCTTCCGCAGTTGCGTGATGTGGACACCGCACAGGACGCCGTCGCCGTTGCCGCCGCGGCGCCGCACGGCCGGTTCGCCGCGACGCTCGCCCTGCTGACCCCGGCGCAGGTCCAGTGAACCCGGTCCCTCACCGCAGCAGGCTGGTCACGGCACCCCCGTCCCCCGACCGCGGTACCACGTCCTGGGGCACCGATCCGTACGCTGAGGCGCTGCGCAACGGTCACGGACCGCTTTTCCTCCGCTGTACCGACGGCTGGCTCTTGCCCCTGGACGTCGAACGCTGGTGCGCGAAAGCCGACGCCGCCGACCTGTCGGCACTGGGCCGCTGCGAAGGCCCCGTTCTGGACATCGGCTGCGGGCCCGGCCGGCTGGTCGCCGAGCTCGCCTTCCGCGGCCATCGCGCACTCGGCATCGACATCAGCGAGACCGCCGTCGCCCACACGCTTCGACTCGGCGGAGCGGCGCTGCACCGCTCCGTCTTCGACCCGCTGCCGGGCGAGGGCCGCTGGGGCACCGCCCTGCTCCTCGACGGCAACATCGGCATCGGCGGGAACCCACCGCTCCTCCTGCACCGCACGGCCAACCTGCTCGCCCCGGGTGGTCTGCTCATCGCCGAGACGGCACCACAGGACATCGACGAGAAACTCCAGGTCCGGCTGGACGACGGACGCGGCACAGCGGCCGCCGACACCGGCGCCTGCGGCTCCGCGACCGCCTCACCGTTCCCCTGGGCCCGGCTCGGCACACCGGCCCTGCTGCGGTACGCGCAGGCGTACAGATGGCAGCCCGTCGATCAGTGGGAGGCGGACGGCCGCCCCTTCGTGTCCCTGCGCCGCAACCGGGCGGTACGGACGGCGAGCAACAGTGCCGAGCCCGCGAACAGCAACCCCGTGATCAGCAGCCAGTTCCCCAGGAACACATTGGGGGACAGCCCGCTGTAGGGCTCGTACCGCACCGCGTGCCGGGTGATCAGCGGCCACCACATCAGCAGGAGCAAGCCGGAGAGGAATGCCGGTACGCGGACGTAGTTGACCAGCCCGGTACGGGGCCCGAGCGCCCGGCGCAGGACCAGGTCCGCCGACGCGTACAGCGGCAGCAACACCAGATCGTGCAGGAGCGCGGAGCCGATGAACCACACCGTGATCGCGAACGTGTCGCCCGCCAGCAGCCGCACACCCGCATAGCCGGCGAGGGCGAATGTCGCGGCCAGCGGGAGGAGATGCAGCGGCCCTTCCCCGTACCAGCGCCTGAGAACCACTCGAGGATTCACCCGGTTTCCCGCCTTCCCGCTCACAGCGCCTCGAACGTCAGCCGGGCCACCCATTTGGTGTTGAGCACGCCGGGGGCCGCCGGGACGGTGATCCGCGCCGGATATCCGTGATCGAGCGAGAGGTCCTTGCCGTTGACCTGCAATGCCAGCAGCGCGCGCGGGTCGCGCACCTGGTTGTCGCGGAGCGCCACCTTCCGGAACGCCCCGCTGCGCTGGACGGACTCCACCGTCACCCCCGGTGGCCGGTCCGGATACCCCACGAGTGCCGCCAGATCCCTCAGCCGCACTCCGCGCCACCACTGGTCCGATATCGCTCAGCCCTCCACGCACGCGATCGGCAGCGCCGCGCTGTACTGGTCCATGGCCAGCAGTTGTTCCCGGCTGAGCCGGATCTTTCCGGCGGGCCCGCTGACGGTGAGCCGCCAGGCCTTCCCCGTATCGGCCGCGGCCAGTTCATCCGTCTCGCCGGGCGCGCAGCCCTCCAGCCGGCCGCCCCGCAGCACCCGGACGGCCCGCGGCAGCTTCAGCCCGGTGTGGGCGAGGAACGCGGCGAAGAACACCCACGCCCCGTAGAAGTGCAGCGGAGAGAACGACCCCGGGAACACGTACTCCAGCTGGATGTTGAGCAGTCCGGTGATGAACTCGAACAGTGCCCCGCCGACGAGCAGCAGCAGCGACACCCGCTCCAGCGCACGCCCCACGGAGCGGACCGGGGGCAGCGCGAAGAGCTTCGGGATCACCGACCAGAGCTTCGCCAGCAGTACGGGGACCAGGGCGATGCCCACCGTGACATGCAGCCCCTGCGTCAGCCGGTACAGCCAGTGCGGACCGGTCGGCCAGGCGAAGAGATAGAACCCCAGCAGGCCCTTGTCCGGCGTCTTGTCGTTGACGGGCGCGAGGTCCGGGTTGTACGCGGCGTACGACAGCAGACCGGTCACGAACAGCAGGGTGAGCCCGGCGAGCAGGACCAGCCCGAGCACCGCCGTGAACCGGACACCGCGCACCGGGCTACGCCAGAACCCGGGCGCGGAGGGAAGCCGCCCGGCGAAAGGCCGGTCCACGACCCGCCGAGCCCGGAAATGACCGGAAATGAGAAGGGGGAGCCTCTTCCGAAACGGCTGTCACCCATGTCCCGAAGCTATGCCCGGGACGCCTGACCGCAGGGCGTACGACTCCTGACGAATCTCTGACGTCACACCCCGGAGCGGGCAGCCGGAGCAAGATCTGACGGTTCGGTGACACGATCCCGTGGCATCACGTGTAACCGTCCTGCTGTGCATAGCGTGCCTGCGTGAAGACCGAGGACCGCACAGAACACCCCACCATGGATGAAACCGGTCACCGCACCGGCCGCCGCAGCGACTTGATCGCCGCCGCCGCGGGCGTTCTGCTCGTCACCGCCGCCGTGCTTGTCGGCCGGTTGATCCAGGACGCCGACGGAAGCCTCTTCGTCCACTGGCCTCCCCTGCTGGCCTCCTGGCACCCACACACCGGCCCCGGCACCCCGGCCGTCGTCGTCGTGGCAGCCACCGTCGTCGCGTACGGGCCGCCGCTGGCCGACCGTATCCGCCGGCGGGCGCTGCTCCCGGCCGCCTGGGCGGCGTCGCTCGCCTGGGTCTTCTCGCTGGCGCTGATCGACGGCTGGGGCCGGGGCATCGCCGAACGGCTCACCAGCAAGCATGAATATCTGCAGGCAATCGAGCGCTTCCAGAACATCGGCGCGGCCCTGCGCGGCTTCAATGGCCACATCCTGCTCGGCTCCCCGGACAACTGGCCCACCCATGTCGCCGGGCACCCACCGGGCGCCACGCTCACCTTCGTTCTGCTCGACCGCATCGGGCTCGGCGGCGGCGCCTGGGCCGGGGTCTGGTGCATCGTGGTCGGCGCCTCCGCCGGCCCGGCCGCCCTGATCGCGCTCCGGGTCCTGGCCGACGAGCGCCTCGCACGCCGCGCCGCCCCGTTCCTGGTCCTCGCACCGGTCGCGGTGTGGACCGGCACCTCGGCGGACGCCTACTTCGCCGCCGTCGCCGCCTGGTCCGTGGCCCTCCTCGCCCTGGCCGCGACCCGTTCGGTCCGCCTCCCCATGGCCGCCGCATTCGCCTCCGGTCTGCTGTTCGGGCTGACCTGCTACCTCAGTTACGGTCTGACGCTGATCGCGATTCTGCTCCTGGCCGTCCTCGTCCTCGCCCGTACCGCCCGCTCCGTCCCCCTCTTTCTCGCCGGAGCGCTGGTCGTCCCGGTCCTCTTCACCCTGGCGGGCTACAACTGGTGGGAGGGCTACCGGCTGCTGGTCGAGCGCTACTACCAAGGGGCCGGCGGCTTCCGCCCGTACTCCTACTGGGTCTGGGCGAATCTCGCCTGCACCACGATCGCCGCGGGCCTCGCCACGGTCGCCGGACTCCGTCGAGCCGCGGCCGGCGCCCCCGGAGCCGTACGCGCCCTGCGCACCGGCACCACCTGTGCGTCCCAACGGCTGATTCTGCTCACTCTGATGGCGCTCCTGGCACTCCTGGCCGCCGACCTGTCCGGGATGAGCAAGGCGGAGACGGAGCGCATCTGGCAGCCCTTCATCCTCTGGCTGCTGCCTGCCGCCGCCCTGCTGCCGACCGGCACCCGGCGCGGCTGGCTGACCGCACAGGCCGTCGTCGCCCTGCTCGTCAACCACCTGCTGTGGACCGGGTGGTGACGAGAGAGACCGTTGAACTCTTCTGCCGGGGGGTACAGGCGAGTCCTATGGCGGTGAACCGTTGAAGCGAACCGCGTGCGGCCGCGATGCGACCAGCAACCACCACCCCTCCGGTCCCTGGTGACCCGCTCGCCACCATCGGGGGCAGCCGTAGCCGGTCGTCCGCAGCCGTCCGGCGCGCTCATCCAGCAACTGCTCGGGAACGAACCCGGCTCTCGCGAGCCGCTGCCGGAGCTCGTCGGGGATCGGGAAGCGGGCGGCTGCGGATCGCCCGGCGCCCCGGACAGTGGTGCCCCCGGCACCTCCGTGCCGGTCACCGTGATCGCCGGCGAGGCCGGTTCCTCAGTGTTCGGTGAGCTCAGCGGCGCGGGCGTCCCTGCGGCCATGGCTCGCGGGCTCGAGGAGGCCGAGGACGCCGTCGCGATGCGCGTCGGCCCGGTCTCCTGCGGCATGCCGGCCCAGATCAAGGCCGCGCTCGCCCAACGCAGCGACCATGCCTCCGTCAACGGTCTGCACTCCGCCGTCACCGTGACCGGAGTCCTCCGCCTGATCGGTGCGGTGGCCGCCGTCGCCGGCATAAAGCGCCGGGCAGAGGAGGCAGCAGGCCCGCCGGCCGGTCCCACCGGAGGGCGGCAAGGGGGACGTGGTGATCGCCGGTGCTCACCGAGCGTCGGCGCACCCGTGAGAGCGGCGCTGCCGGGGGCGTGTCCGACCCTGGCGGGCGCCGCTCCGAAGCGGTGGACGGCGTTGTCCTTCTCCTCGCCGGGCTTGCTACTTCGCGACGGGTTCCGGGGCGCCGCCCTGTTCGGTGGTGGAGGGTTCGGCCGGGGACTGGGCGGGGGAGCGGTGAGGGCGGACGCCGAACATGCCGACGGCGGTAAGGACCGCGGCCAGGGCGGCGGCGATGCCGCAGATGAGGAAGGCGTTGCTGAAGCCGCTGCCCAGTGCGTCGAGGGCGAGGTCGTGCGCTGCCGATCCCGGAGCGCCGGGCGGCAGGCTGTTCACGGCGATCGGTCCTCCCTCCGCGGCGATACCGCGCGCGGCTCCCAGGTGGTCCGCCGGCAGGTCCGCGTCGTTCAGTTTCGACGTGAACTCCGTTGCCGCGTTGCTGAGGGCGACCGCGGTGACGACGACCGGGCCGAGCGCGAAGCCGAGATCGCGGAGCATGTTGGTCGTGGCGCTCGCCATGCCCGCCAACTGCGGGGGCACGCTGTCCAGTGCCACGGCCGTCACCGAACTCACGCACAGGGCGAAGCCGACGCCGATCAGCAGGGCGGGTCCGACGAGCGCGGTCAGGGCGGGGTCGGTGACATCGAGCCGGGTGCACAGGAGGCAGCCGACGGCCATCAGGACGAAGCCCGAGGTCAGCAGCCAGGTCGGGGCGACCCGGTGCAGCAGCCGGGAGACGATCGGTATGAGGACGAACGCCGGTCCCTGCAGCAGCAGGAACGGGACGGCGACGCGAAGCGGGTCCTGGTGCTGCACCGGTCCGAGCCACATGGCCGTCGCGAAGCATGCGCCGAGAAACGCGAGCATGCCGACGACGGCGACGACGGACGCCACCGTGAAGGCCCGGTTCCTGAACAGGGTCAGGTCGAAGATCGGGGACTTGGCACCCAGCTCGACCACGACGAAACCGATGAGGAAGCAGAGGCCGACGCCGAAGGACAGGATGACGGGAAGGGTTGTCCAGCCCGACTCGGGACCCTCGACAGCGGCGTAGAGCACCAGGATCAGACCGATGGCGAAGGTGATCTGCCCCGGTATGTCGAGCTTCCGGCCCTCGGGAGACCTGGACTCCGAGGTCAGCACAAGGGTGATTACCACGCTCACCGCGGCGATCACCACAAGCACCCAGAAGGAGCCGCGCCAGGAGCCGATCTTGGCGAACGCCCCGCCGAGGAAGGGCGAGACGGCCGCGCCGGCTGAGAGGAACCCGCTCCACAGCGCGACGGCGTGGGCCCGTTCCCGGGCGTTGCGGGTGACCGACGCGAGCATGGTGAGCGAACCGGGGAACAGGGCACCAGCGCCGAGACCGTTCAGCGTGGCACCGACCCAGAGGACCTGCACGTTGGGCGCAACCGCGGCCACGGTGCTGCCGACGGCGACGAGGGCCGCCCCCACGGTGATCAGCTTCTTGCGGCCGAACAAGTCGCCGAGCACGCCGAAGGTGAATTCGAAGCAGACCACCGCGATCATGAACGCCGCGGTGATCCAGGTCAGTTGGGAGCCATGGGTGTTCAGGTCCGCCTGGAAGAGTCCGAGGAGGGATGCCGGCAGTGCGTTGGCCACCTGCGCCACGAACACCGCACAGCAGGTGGCAGCCAGCGTCCCCGCGTAGCCCGGCTTCCGGGCCGCCCCCGCGGTGGGGCCGTGGGACGTCGTCGTCCCGTTGTTGAGCGTCATTGCTTCTCCCTGGCTGGGAAGGTGAAGTGCCCCGCCGTCGGGCGGGACGGGCTTCGGCCGACTGCCGAAGCGAGGAGGAGGAGAGGGTGAACGTTGCGGTCGTTCACCGTTCTCGCCGGGACCCGGGCACGCCGACGGGCTTCTCGTCGAGCGCTGCGGGCCTGTGCCATAGGGGCAGGTGTGGCGAGCCGCTGCCGTACTCGAGGTGGAGGGGGGAAGGGCACAGCAGGAGTCGGACGCGGTGCCGTGGAGAATGACATCTCGCTTTACGTCGCGTCAATGAAATGTTCGCCGTTTAAGCGAAATTTCCTCAACGTAAGGATCGAGTTGCCTCGGCGAGTTGACGCCTTCTGGCCCGACCTGCGCGGGGCCTTCGGTTCTGCTCTCCAGAATCTGCATGTCTTGTGTGCGAACCCGGCGCACGCTGAGTCCGTGACTCAGTCCTCACTCGCTCAAGACATCGCTACGGGCTCCCCCGTCCGGCTGCAGGCCGTTTCCGCAGCGGGCCGGCCCGAGGTCACCCCGGCACTGGAGGAGCTGTACCGGGGCTTCGAACAGGAACTTCTCGTCCCGCTGTGGACCGAGATCGGTGACCTGATGCCGGCGCACCCACGTTCGCGTGCGGTCCCGCACGTGTGGCGCTGGGCACAGCTGCGGGCGCTCGCGGCGCAGGCCGGCGCTCTCGTCCCGGTCGGCCGCGGCGGTGAGCGCCGCGCCATCGCGCTGGCCAACCCCGCGCTGGACGGCCGGCCGTTCGCCACGCCGACGCTGTGGGCAGCCATCCAGTACCTGATGCCCGGGGAGGACGCCCCGGAGCACCGCCACACCCAGCACGCGTTCCGGTTCGTCGTCGAGGGCGAAGGCGTCTGGACGGTCGTCGGCGGCGACCCGGTGGCCATGCGGCGCGGCGACTTCCTCCCGCAGGCCGGGTGGAACATGCACGCGCACCACAACGCCACCACCGAGCCGATGGCCTGGATCGACGGCCTCGACATCCCGTTCCAGTACGCCAATGAAACCCAGTTCTTCGAGTTCGGCCGCGACGAGATCAGCGACGCCGAGCGGATCACCCCGGACCGGTCACGGGCCGAGCGCCTGTGGGGACATCCCGGACTGCGCCCGGTCTCGGCCGCCGAACGAGGCCCCGGCACGCCCCTGTTGGCGTACCGCTGGGAGCACACCGATCGCGCCCTCGGCGACCAGCTCGCCCTGGAGGCGGAGGGCTTCGCCGGCACCGTCGAGCCCGGCCACGCCGCCGTCCGCTTCACCGACCCGGCGACCGGCGCCGACGTGCTGCCCACCATCCGCGCCGAGATGCACCGCGTCGCGCGCGGCGCCGAGACCGCGCCGGTCCGCGAGACCGGCTCGTCGGTCTATCAGGTCTTCGACGGCTCCGGCACCGTCACCGTCGGGGAGAAGTCCTGGTCCGTGACGCGGGGTGATCTGTTCGTCGTCCCGTCCTGGCAGCCGCTGTCCGTGCGCTCCGAAGCCGGCACCACCGACTCCGATTCCGGCGCCCTGGACCTGTTCCGCTTCAGTGACTCCCCGATCTTCGAGGCCCTCCGGCTCGACCGCACCCACGTGGAAGGAACCACCCGATGAAGCTCGCCACCCTCCGTACCGGCGGCGCCACCAAGGCCGTCCGGCTCGACGGCGACGTCCTGGTCGATCTCGGCGTCCCGGACGTCGGCACCCTGCTGGGCCAGGACGACTGGGCCGAGCGCGCCGCCGCGGCCACCGCCGAAAACGCCGAGACGTACGCCGTGGACGGCGCCGAGTACGCGCCCGTGGTCCCGCAGCCCTCGAAGGTGGTCTGCGTCGGGCTCAACTACCGCAACCACATCCAGGAGATGGGCCGAGACCTGCCCGAACACCCCACCCTGTTCGCGAAGTTCGCCGACGCGCTGATCGGCGCCGGTGACGACATCCTGCGGCCGGACGAGACCGGCCAGTTCGACTGGGAGGTCGAGCTCGCGGTGGTCGTCGGCAAGCGCGTGCGCCGCGCCCGGGGCGAGGAGGCCGAGCAGGCGATCGCCGGATTCACCGTCCTGAACGACATCACCTGCCGGGACTGGCAGTTCCGCACCCGTGAGTGGCTGCAGGGCAAGACGTGGGACTCCAGCACCCCGGTCGGCCCCTACCTGGTCACCCCCGACGAGCTGCCCGGCGGCGTACGCCCCGCTCTCGACATCCGGCTGACCGTGGACGGTGAGGTCATGCAGTCCGACTCCACGGCCGACCTGCTCTTCGATCCGGTGCACCTGGTGGAGTACGTCTCGACGATCGTGCGCCTGAACCCGGGCGACATCATCGCCACCGGCACCCCGGGCGGTGTCGGGCACGCCCATAAGCCGGGGCGCTATCTGGTGGGGGGCGAGACGGTCGTCGCCGAGATCGACGGCATCGGCCGCCTGGAGAACCGTGTCGTCGA
The DNA here is from genome assembly GCF_041435435.1 of Streptomyces sp. NBC_01241. Lineage (NCBI taxonomy): Bacteria > Bacillati > Actinomycetota > Actinomycetes > Kitasatosporales > Streptomycetaceae > Streptomyces > Streptomyces sp. NBC_01241. The sequence continues at coordinate 6,727,155 of NZ_CP108494.1, forward strand.
GGAGAAGTCCGCCTGATGTCCCGCACGTTCGAGGACGCTCGCCGCTGGGCACAGCTCGGCACCACCCTGTTCGTCCAAGCCGCGGACCTCGGTGAAGCCGGGCTGGACGCGCCGAGCACGTTGCCCGGCTGGACCCGCAAGCACCTGGTCGCGCACGTCGCTGCCAACGCCGACGCCCTGGGCAACCTCGTCCACTGGGCCGCCACCGGCGAGCCGACACCGATGTACTCCTCTCCCGAGGAACGCGCCGCCGGTATAGAACGGGGCGCCGGGATGCCGGCCGCCGAACTGACCGCGTGGCTGCGCCGTTCCGCGGAGGAGCTGGCCGCGTCGACGGCCTCGCTCGGCGACGAGCAATGGCAGTCCCCGGTCGTGACGGCACAGGGCCGCACCGTGCCCGCCACCGAACTGCCCTGGATGCGCTCCCGCGAGGTGTGCGTCCACGCGATCGACCTGGGCACCGGCCTGACCTTCGCCGACCTGCCCACCGGCTTCCTCGCCGCGCTCTGCGACGACGTCGTGGGCAAGCGCGCCCAGGAATCCGGCCCGGCGCTGCACCTGGAGGCGACCGACACGGGCGCTTCCTGGAAGCTGCCCGGGGAGGGCGGGCCGACCGTGCTCGCCGGCCCCCTCCACGAGATCACGGCCTGTCTCACCGGGCGCGAACACACCCTCACAGCTCCCGGCGGCGGGCCCGTTCCCGCCCTGGCTCGCTGGCTCTGACCCCGGCTCGCCGGCTCCGACCCCGGTTTGCCGGCTCCGACCGCTGGGACCGCTGGGACCGCATCGGGGCCGGCCGCCCGGACTCCATCGGCCGGTCCCGATGCCCGGGTCTCACAAGCCCTGCCACTCGACGTCTCTCTGCCATTCGAGGAAAAGAAGATGAACCCTGCGACCCCGCCCACCAGCGACAAACCCGACGTGATCATCGTTGGAGGAGGCATCGGTGGCCTCAGCTCCGCGTTCGCCCTCGCGCGGCAGGGGCTGCGCGTGCGCGTCCTCGAACGGGCCCCGGAGTTCGGCGAGGTCGGCGCCGGCATCCAGATCGCGCCCAACTGCACCCGCATCCTCGACGAGTACGGCCTGCTCGACGAGGCCAAGGAGCTGGGCGTACTCCCGGAGAACATGGTGATGCGCGACGTCCTCGACGCCCGGGAGCTGACCCGGCTCGACCTGCGGGACGTGGAGCGGCGCTACGGCTTCCCGTACATGGTGATCCACCGCAGCGACCTGCACGGCATCTTTCTGCGCGCCTGTCGGCGGGCCGGTGTGGAGCTGCTGACGGACCGGACGGTCATCGACTACGAGCACACCGACGGTGGCGCCCGGATCCGCCTGGAGAACGGCCGGACCGAGGAGGCGCCGTTGATCATCGCCGCCGACGGCCTGCACTCGGTGGCCCGGCGCAAACTGGTCGGCGACGACGTGGTCAGCTCCGACTACGTCGCCTACCGCGCGGCCGTCCCGATCGACAAGGTGCGCGACAACGGCATCGCGGAGAAGGACGTCACCGTGTACGTCGGCCCGCGCTGCCACTTCGTGCAGTACGCCCTGCGGGGCGGCGACATGTTCAACCAGGTTGCCGTGTTCGAGTCGCCGAAGGCGCTGGCCGGGAAGGACGACTGGGGTACGCCGGACGAGTTGGACGCGGCCTTCGCGGCGACCTGCGACACCGTGCGCAAGGGTATCCCGCTGATGTGGCGGGACCGTTGGTGGCAGATGCTCGACCGGGACCCGATCGAGACGTGGGTGCACGGCCGGATCGCCTTGCTCGGTGACGCCGCCCACCCGCCGTTGCAGTACATGGCGCAGGGCGCGATCATGGCGATCGAGGACGGCTGGGTCTTCGCCCGGCACGTCGCCCGCCAGTCCACCGGGAGCGCCGGAGCACCGGACTGGGACGCGGTACTCGCCTCCTACGAGGCGGTCCGCGTCGAGCACTGCCGCCGGGTGCAGTCCACCGCCCGTGCGTGGGGCGACCTGTGGCACCTGGACGGCGAGCAGCGGCTGCAGCGCAACGCGATCATGCGTGGGCGGGACGCTCACGACTACGGCTTCACCGATTGGGTGTACGGCCCCACGGCGCTGGCCCCGGACGAGGAACCCGCGATGTTCACCCCGATCCCGCTGTCCTCGGCCCGGCTCGGCGAGACGGATACCGAGGGGGCGCTCGCGCAGACGGCGAATACCGAGGGGGCGCTCGCGCAGACGGACGTCAAGGGTGCGGAGGCCACCGCGGTCGCGGAAGGCATCGCCCGGTGAGCGACGCCTTCCCGTACACGGCGGTGCGGACACCGTTCGGCCGGTTCAACGGCGCGCCGGCCGGTGTCCGCCACGTACGGCGTCACGGTCGCGCAGCTACGGGAACGGCTCTCCGTCGACCTGCTCCCGCGAGCCACCGACACCAAGCGACGGACGCGCGCCGACGTCATTCATGGTTCCGCCCCTTGACGGGCGCCGGCCCTCACCGGTCGTCTCCCGAACGAGGCCATGGCGGTACCGCGACTGGACCGGTACCTGATCCGCGACACCGGGAAGCGCGTGAACGGTGACACGCTGGTTTACGGTGTGTCCGGGCTCAGGTCAACGCGTAAAGCGCGAAGCCGGTATGTGCGCTCGACGTACAGTGGCGCGTTAGGATCCGGTCATGGCGAACCTTCGTGAGGCGCAGAAGCAGATGACGCGCCGTCTGCTGCTGGAGTCAGGACTTGAACTGTTCAAGACGAAGGGGTACGCCGCCACCACGGTCGACGACATCGCGACTGCGGTGGGCACCACGCGAGTGACCTTCTACGCGTACTTCTCCTCCCGCAGCGAGCTGATGAAGGCACTCATCGACGAGCAGCTCAACGAGGCGTTGCAGCGCGTCGGCTCTCCCGAGCACGGCTCCACGGCGCAGGACCTCGTCGCCACGGTCGCCGACGGGACGCCGGAGGCGATCACGGCGTGGCTTCGGCGAACCGCCGACAGCTGGCCGGCCATCCGGCCCATCATCCGCGTCGGCCGTGACGCCGCGGCGGTCGATCCGGAACTCACCGACCTGGTCGAGCGATGGATGGAGGAGGCCATCAGCGACATCGAGGAAGGACTGGCGACGGCTGGGCGCCTCGCGCCCCATCAGCGCCGCTTCCGGGGCGTTCTGGCGATGGCCCAGCTCGATTTCGTCGCCCAGAACTGGGACCGTGCCGACTGGAAGATCACGCGTGACCAGATGCTCGATGAGCTCAGTGCCAGTTGGGTACGGCTCCTGGCCTGACCACGCCCGCGGGACCGGCCGCGCGACGGAGAGCGGGCCGCGCTGTTCAAGCGGTTCGGGAACATCGACGCGTGGTCGATTCGCCTCGTAGCCGGCGTCAGAGATGCGTTGCGACATCGAGCAGCAGCGCCCGAAGCCATTCGGTGAAGTACTGATCGGCCAGTCGGGGATTCCAGACCATGTCGATCCCGAGCCCGGGAATCGGGAACGGGAACTCCTCGATCCGCAGGTCGGTGAGCGTCCGCATGGCGGCGGCGACCTGGTAGCGAAGGAGTGCGACGCCGCCCGCGCGTGCGACCAGGAAAGGTACCAGCAGGAAGTCGGAGATCAACTGGCCGATGCGGTAGGTGACACCCGCTTCCTCCAGCACCGAATACGGGAAGACCCGACGATCGGTGTCGACGACGATGTGCGGCTGTGTGGTCAGGAGGTCGAGCGCGCTCGCTTCCGGCGGCGTGTCCGGTGAGGCCACCACCACACAGCGGTCGTTGTACAGCCGCTCGCGCGGGTACGGCGAGAAGTGCCCCTCGGAGAGCAGCACGACGTCGACGCCCTTGTCGGTGAAGGTGGCCTCGGTCGGCACTGTGATCGTACGCAGACGCAACGTGGCATGAGGAGCACGCTCGGCAATGAGCCGCGTCAGTTGAGGGCCGACGACGAACGCCGTGCTGTTCGTCATGGCGATCGTGATGACGCGCCGATCCGCGGCGGGGTCGAAGTGGGGGAAGTTCACGATGCGTGCCGTCTGTTGCAGGGCACTGCGCAGCGGCGCGATCAGTTCCAGCGCGCGCGGGGTCGGCGTGACGCCGGTCCCTTGTCGGACGACGAGGTCGTCACCCAGCAGACGCCGCATTCTCGTGAGGGCGTGGCTCATCGCCGGCTGTGACAGACCGACTCGCTCCGCCGCCTTGGTCACCGAACGCTCCTCGAGGAGCGCGAGGAGGGGCACCAACAGGTTGAGGTCGACCGATGCCAGTCGATCCAGCCCCGAACCCGTGGTGCCCTCTTCGTCGTCGACCATGGAGCGAACCTTACGCAGCTGCCCGGGTCATACGACGCAGCCGGGGAATCGGTATCCGGTAGTTGAGGGCCGCGACCACACCGGTGCCGTGATCGTGCGACCAGCGCATCAAGGCCGGCCCGCCACCGGGCCCTCCTTCGACGTATGCCGGTTCCCCTTCCAGCGGCAGATGGCCCACCGCCTTGAGGCTCAGTCCGAACTGCTCGGTCCAGAAGTACGGCTGAAACCGGAGCGGCGGCGCATCGTCGCCGCGGACAAGCGCCCTTGCGGCGACCTTCGCCTGCTCGATCGCACTGCTCCACAGGGGGATGCGGCGCAGTCCGTACGGAGTGGGGAAGGCTGCGAGGTCTCCGACGGCCGCGACGTCGGGGCGGACAAGCCCACGCGAGTCGACCGGGACGGCACCCTTCGCCGCAAGTCCTGTGTCCGCGAGCCATTCCGTGTTGGGGACGTCGCCGACGGCGGTCATGAGAATCTCCGCCTCCAGGACCGCGCCATCGTCCAGTACGACCCGGGCGCTTCCCTCACGCCGTTCGAGCCGTGCCGACCCGGTCTCGACGATGGTGAGCCCCCGCTCCAGCGCAGCCTTGACGAAGACGCCGGCGAGGTACGAACCGAGCTGGACGATCAGTGGCACTCCTTGGGAGACGAGGGTGACCCGGGATCCGGCGGCCAGGCACCCCGAGGCGATCTCCATGCCGAGCGGGCCTCCGCCGACCACGATGACCGACGGCCGGCCCGCCAACCGGCTTCGCAGGGACAGCGCGTCATCGAGTCCGCGCAGGGTGAGCTCCTCGGGGAGGCCGGACAGCCGTCGCGCACGGGAGCCCGTGGCAAGGACGACGCGGTCGTACGGCAGAGCCGTACCGTCGTCGAGAGTGACGAGCCGACGATCGAGGTGGAGTCCGGTCGCACGTACGCCCAGAAGTTCCGTCGCCCCGTGGCTGGTCGGCGCAAGCGCGTACGACGCCATGTCGTCGCCGTCGAGCAGGAGCGCCTTCGAGAGGGCCGGGCGGCTGTACGCCGGGTGCGGTTCGTCGCCGACGATGGTCAACTCGCCGTCGAAGCCGGCCTCGCGGAGCGTATCGGCCGCGGTGAGTCCGGCAATCCCGTTGCCGACGACAACGACGCGGTCCAACGCGGCGCCGCTCATACGATCCTCAGCGCTGCGACCGGACACACGCGGACGGCGGCGTTCACCAGGGCGGCGTCGGCTTCGTCGACCTGCTCTCTGTCGAGCACGAGCTCGCCGTCGTCGTCGAGGTGCATGAGCTGCGGGGCGGCCTCCTCGCACAGGCCGTGACCCTCACAGCGGGGGCGGTCAAGAACGATCTTCATGCGGGAATCACTTCCAGGACGGGGAGCTCCTCGATGCTCCGGGTGATGTTGCTGGGAACACGGACCTCGGGTCCGACGACGAGGCGCTTCACGCGCCGGGAAAGCGCTTCGATCACAGCGTGCGCCTCCAGGCGGGCGAGCCCCTGGCCCGCGCAGCCGTGGGGGCCGTAGCCGAACGAGAGATGGTCGATCGGATTGCGCTCGACGAGGAAGGCATCGGGATTCTCGTAGTGCCGGGGGTCGCGGTTGCCGGCGCCGAACAGGATCGCGACCTGCGCACCCGCGGGGATGACGGCCCCGTCGATGTCGACGTCCTTGGTGGTGCGCCGGCCCCAGGCGTGGACGGGAGCCCAGAAGCGCAGCACCTCGTTGAATGCCGCCGGCACCAGCGACGGGTCCTGGCGGATCAGGTCGAGCTGGTCGGGGTGCGAGCCGAAGAGGGCGACGATGTTGCCGATCGCTGCCACGGTGGTGTCGACGCCGGCCCCGAGGTACTGGTGGATGATGTGGCCGGCCGTGTTCGGCGGAACGGTCCCCCGTGCCTCGGCGTCAAAGATGCCACGGCCCACGGACCCTTCGGTCAGGTCGGTGGCCCTGACCTGGGAGCACCAGCTGTAGAGCTCGCCGGCGATCGGGAAGCTCTCGGCCGTGCGCTGGTTCATCGGACCGATGACCTGCATGGCGGCCTGGCCCCAGCGCAACATGTTGTCGCGCACGTGGCCCGTGAAGCCGATCAGATCCGCGACGACCTCCAGCGGGAATGCGCGAGCAAGGGCGTCGATCGCCTCGAAGGTGCCCTTCTCGACAAGCTCCGCGACGAGAGCGTCCGCCTTCACCTCGATTCGCCCCTTCAGACCGCGCAGCGCACGCGGCGAGAGGTTCTCGGTGAGCGTGGCGCGCAGTTGGGTGTGCATCGGCGGATCGGACGCGAGCGAGGTGCCGGCGAGTGCCTCGTTGGTCATCGGGTTGAACCCGATCGAGGCCGAGGAGAACGACTCCCAGTCCGCGAGTGCGTCACGGATGGCGTCGTACCGCGTCAGCACATGGACATCGTTCTTCCGGAGGCGGACGACGGGGCCCTGCTCCCGCAGTTCGGCGTACACGGGGTAGGGGTCGAGCACGACCCCGTCGGCGAAAAGGTCGATGTCGGAGGTAGGTGGGGTGGTCATGTCCTTCAGTGAAGTGGCTGGCGTCACATCCAACAAATGAATGATTCACATGCCGAAATATGCACGCCGTTCATGCTTGCCGTTCATGCTTCCCTTCCACGGCACCTGCCGTCGAGCGGCCGGTTCTGAATGCCCACTGCACCGTCCGTCCATTGTTTTTTCTTGGTGTTCATTTCATTGACACTGTGTAAATCGAATGGCTACTGTGACTGCAGCCACAGGGTGCGGTGCACCCGACCCGGACATGTGAGGGCAGGCATGAGCGTCAAGAGCAACACCGTGAACACCGTCCTGGGCCCGGTGCCGACCGAGGAACTGGGCGTCGTCTCGGTCCACGAGGCACTGCTGTCGGTGGTGCCGGGCGCGGAGTACGCCTTCGACATCACCATCGACCGCGCGGAGATCTTCGAGACCCTCGCCGTCAAGCTGAAGGACTTCCGCGCCCACGGCGGCGGCACGATCGTCGACAGCACCGGCATGTTCCACGGCCGGGATGTCCGGCTGTACGAGACCCTCTCCCGCACGACCGGCGTGCACATCGTCGCCTCGACGGGGCAGGGCCCGGAGGAGCTGCTCGGCGGCTACTTCCTCACGCCGCAGACCAACCCGCCGGCGCCGTGGCCGGCCGAGAAGTTCGCCGACCTCTTCACCAAGGAGGTCGCCGAGGGCATGGTGGTCCCCCGCGTGGAGCGACGAGGAGCCGCCGGCCTGGTGGCCACCGTCGCAACCCTTGAGGGCATGACCGCGACCGACGAGAGCTTGTTCCGCGGCGCGGCCCGGACCGCCCTGGGCACCGGCGTCGCGGTCTCCATCCGCTACGGGAGCGACGCCGTCCACGACCTCGATGTCGTCCTGGACGAGAAGCTGCCGGCCGACCGCGTCGTCGTCGGCGGACTCGACCGCAAGGAAGCCGTCGCCACCGGCGCGCCCCTCGAGATCACCCGCCGCGGCGCCTACGCCGCACTGGACCACGTCGGCGTGGAGGACACGGCCCACATCACCGATGCCGAGCGCGCCGCCCTGGTCGCCGACCTCGTGCGGGCCGGATTCGGCAACCGCATCCTGCTCTCGAGCAACGCGACGGGGGTGGCGAAGGGCCACCCCGGCAACGACCTCCCTTACAGCTACGTCCTGACCACTTTCGTCCCGCTCCTGAAGGCACAGGGTCTCAGCGACGAGGACACGCGGCGGATTCTCGTAGAAAACCCGCGCGACCTGCTGTCGGTGCGCTGAGCGCCGGCGCGAACGACCATCAAGTCTCTTTCTTCAAAGGTGAGTGTTGTGTCGAGAGTGAACACCGTTCTGGGGCCGGTCCCGGCCGAGGAGCTGGGTCTCGTGGCCGTCCACGAGCACATTGGCTACGGCATGCCCGGCTCCGAGCTGGACACGAAGTGGTGGAAGAACCCCGAGCAGCGGTACGAGGAGACCGTCCCGAAGCTGCGCACGTTCCACGAGTACGGCGGCGGCACCTTCGTCGACGCGACCGGGATCTGCAACGGCCGTGACGTCGACTACTACAGGTCGCTGTCTGCGAAGACCGGCGTCCACATCGTCGCCTGCACCGGCTTCGTCGGCGGCGACACCGCCCTGCGGCACTTCGCCCGGGCCGATGTGGACTACCTCACCCAGCAGTTCGTCCACGAGATCACCGTCGGCATCGGCAACACCGGCAGCCTCGCCGGTGTCATCAAGGTCGGGGTGAGCCGCGGCGGCCGTATGACGGACCTGGACAAGCGCATCTATCGCGCCGCGGCCCGCGCTTCGCTCACCACGGGCGCGCCGATCCTGACCCACCTCGCGATCGACGCCGAGAACGCGATCGCGATCTTCGGCGAAGAGGGCCTTCCCCTGGACCGTGTCCTGTTCGGGCACGTCGACGATGGCGTGAACGCCGACAAGACGCGCGATGTCTGGATCGCCGAGCAGGGCGGTCGCATCGGCTTCGACACCTTCGGCTACGAGACCGAGCTGCCGGACCCACCGTTCTGGGCCCGCCCCCGCCAGGAACGGCTGGACCACTTCCTCCGGTTCATCGGCGACGGCCGGCTGAAGCAGGTCCTCGCCTCCGCCGACGCCAACTGCAGCCCGCTGGGCTGGCCGGGCGTGAAGGGCCACACCGTCAACTACATCTTCGAGGACCTCATCCCGGACCTCCGCGCTGCCGGTCTCGACGAGGCCGCGATCAAGACGATCTTCGTCGACAACCCCGCTGACTTCCTGACCATCCAGAAGTAGAGAGAACCACCATGCAGCTCTCAGACCTGAAGAACCTGAAGATCGCCATCGTCGGCGCGGGGTACGGCGGCGCTGCGGCGGCCAAAGCCCTGAGCCTGCTCGGTGCGGATGTCAACGTCTACGAGCAGGCGAACCAGATCCGGGAGGCCGGCGCCGGCATCGGTCTGCGTCCCTCCACCATGAACCGGTTCCGCCAGTGGGGGATCTACGACGCGATCGCGAAGGTGAGCTCGCCGAGCGAGTACTTCGAAATCCTCACGCCCACCGGTGGCCCGATCATGAAAGAGGCGTGGCCGGCATCCGGCGAGCAGACCCACACCCACCTGATCCACCGCGGGGACTTCATCGACGCTCTCCTGGGCGTGCTCCCCGAGGGCATGGTCCACCTCGGTCACAAGCTGGAGACCATCCAGGACATGGGCGACAGTGCCGTCCTCACCTTCGCCAACGGCGAGACCGTCGAGGCCGACCTGGTCATCGGTGCCGACGGCATCAAGTCGGTGGTGCGTCAGCAGCTGTTCAGCGACAAGGACCCGGTGTTCTCCGGTGAGCACGCCTACCGCGCGGTCATCTCCGTCGACGACGCCTACGGGATGGTCGCCGACGACAACCTCCGGATGTACATCGGCAGGGGCACGAAGATCTATCTGCTGCCGCTGCGCCACCGCAATCAGGTGTCGTTCGACATCACCGCCCTGTGCCCGGACGGCACCTGGGTACCGCAGGTCACGAAGGACGACGTCCTGGCGACGGTGGAGGGCTTCGACGAGCGCCTCGTGAACATCACGCGCAACCTCGACATGGACACCGTGAACATTCGCGCCGTCTACGACATCGACCCGGTCGACACCTGGCACTCCGACTCCGTCGTCCTCGTGGGCGACGCGGCTCACTCGATGCTGCACCACCAGGGCCAGGGCGCGAACTCGGCCGTCGAGGATGCCGGAGCGCTCGCCGACGCCCTGGTGCGGGCGGACTCCGTGAAGGAAGGGCTGGCCCTGTTCCAGGCCACCCGTAAACCGGTGACCGACAAGCTGCAGCAGGTCTCGCGTCAGGGATGGAGCGAGGGCGAGATCGATGACGTCTTCCCCGGACAGAGGCCCGCGGCCGCTGCGCCGCAGGAGTGACGCCATGACACTGCATCCTGAGATCGCCACGTTCATCGCCGGCCTGCCGACCCCGCCCGAGGGCCCGCTCGACCCGGTCGCCATGCGCGCCGCGGACGAGGCGCACGTCGCTCCCCTCGAAGAGCGCCTGCCGCTCCACGCGGTCGACGACGTGACCGCGCAGACGGCGTCGGGCGAGGTACCGGTGCGGATCTACACGCCGGTCGAGGCCGACAGCTACGGCGTGCTGGTCTATTTCCACGGCGGCGCGTTCTTCCTCGGCAGCCTGGAGACGCACGACCACGTCGCGCGCTCGCTGGCGAAGGAGACCGGGCTCAAGGTCGTATCCGTCGACTACCGCCTGGCACCCGAGGCCGCCTTTCCGGCCGGTCTCGACGACTGCTACGCGGTCGTGCGCTGGGCCACCGAGGAGACCGGGAGCCTGGCCTGGGACGGCACGACCCTCGCCCTCGCCGGCGACAGCTCCGGCGGCACCTTCGTCGCCGCGGTCGCGGCCAGGGCACACGACGACGGCTTCCACCGGATCACGCACCAGGTCCTCTACTACCCCTCGCTCGACCTGGACTTCGACGTCGACCGCTATGCCTCGCTGCGGGAGAACGCCGTGGGGTACGGCATGGAGACGGCCGGGCTGAAGCCCTTCAACGCCTTCTACGTCGACAGCGGCGCCGATCCCGCGGACCCGCTCGTCTCGCCGATCAAGCGCGCGGACCTCACCGGGCTGCCGCCGGCCCTCGTCGTCACCGCGGAGTACGACCCGCTGCGCGACGAGGGCGAGCTCTACGGCCGACGGCTGCGGGAGGCCGGCGTGGAGTCGACGGTGAGCCGGTACGAGGGGGCCGGCCATGGATTCGTCCAGCACTTCTCCTGGATCCCGGAGTACCACGGGGTCTTCGCTCAGACGCGCGACTTCCTCGGCCGGCGCTGACCCGGCCGACCCGCGTACGAGTTCAGAAAGAAAGCCATGACGCACGCAGTCAACGTCCATCCTTTGGTGTCGCCGTGGGGCCGGTTCGGTCTCTACAGCTTCTTCATCGACGCACCCGAGCCGGCCGTCGTCGACACCGGGATCGCCTCCTCGCCCGCCGAAGGAATGGTTCCCGCGCTCGAGGCGATCGGCCGCCGCATCGAGGACGTGCGCTGGATCCTGCTGACCCACGGTCACATCGATCACATCGGCGGGGCTTACGCCCTGTGGGAGCTCACCGGGCGGCGCGCACAGGTGGTGATCCACGAGGCCGACGCACCGATGCTCCGCTCGCGGCGGGCCCACGTGGAGGAGTACCTCGCGGGACGGGGCCAGTACCTGCGCGACCCCGACGGGGCGGCGAAGGTGACGGCCGCCGCGCATGCCGTCATCGCCGGCGAGATGGAGCCCTCCATGCTTGTCAAGGGCGGCGAGACCATCTCCCTCGGCGGCGATGTCACCGTCTCGGCGCACTCGATCCCGGGCCACACGCCCGGATCGGTCGCCTACGCCATCGACGGCCAACGCTCGGTGTTCGTCGGCGACGCCGTGCAGGTCCACGGGGCCGCCAACGGCTTCCCCGGCTACCTGGACCCGACCGCCTACCGCACCAGCCTGGAGTACGTGCGGGACGAGCTCCGTCCGCAGCACCTGTACCTCGGACACCCGTACCGCCGCGCCGACGGCACGCCGTACGGCGTCGAACTCGACGCCGCGCAGGCCCAGGAGGCCATCGCCCACAGCCTCGCGATCGAGGGCCGTGTCACCGCGGCCGCCTGCGGCTGCCTGCAAGCAGGCCTGCAGAAGACGGATTCGCCGTACTCCCCGTTCGCCCGCGTTGCCGAGGAGCTCGGCTACACCGGCGACCCCGCGCTCGAGCCGTCGCCGTTCTTCACCTCCATGCACGGCTACCGCACACACCTCGCCCAGAACGCATGACACAGGAGCTCGCACTCATGACTGACTTCCAGACGATCCGGGCGGGAGAGCAGACGATCGCCGTTCGCAAGGACCTCCGGGTGCCGATGCGGGACGGCGTCGAACTCGCCGTGGACGCCTACCACGGCCAGGACGACAAGCCGCGGCCGGCTCTGATCGCGATGAGCGCCTACGGCAAGGAGCTGCAGGCGCTCGCCCTCACCACGCCGCCGCAGCGCCGGCCCAGCCCGATGTGGGACGGCTGCATCGAGGCCGGTGACATCGCGCGCGTCGTCAGGGAGGACTATGTCCACGTCATCGGTGACGTGCGGGGAACCGGTGATTCCGACGGCGTCATGATCGGCAACTACAACTTCGGCGGCGTTTCCCAGGGGCAGGACCTGTACGACCTCGTCGAGTGGGTCGCAGCGCAGCCGTGGTGCGACGGCAACGTCGGCATGATCGGCATCTCCTACTTCGGCTCCATGCAGGTACTCGCCGCCGCCGAGCGGCCACCGCACCTCAAGGCGATCTTCGTCAGCGGTGGCCACTACGACTTCTACGAGACCACCTACCACGGCGGCATCATGTGGTTCATGCCGCGTGCTGCCCGCGAGGGACGCGGCGGCGACTCCGGCATCGCGCACACCGACGTCAAGTCCCGTATGCAGGAGGTCCATTCCCCCGAGGAGCTGAAGAAGCTCGTCGAGGAGCGGCTGCAGGATCCGGACGTGGCGGCCTGGCCGAACCTCGTGCACGTGCTCAAGTACCCGAAGAACCGCGAATTCTGGTTCGACATCGTGATGAACCACCTCGACGGCGACTGGTACGAGGAACGCAACCCGATCAATCTGGCCGAGAACATCGACATCCCGGTCTACCTGCAGATCGACCAGGGGCGCGGCTGGACCCTGGACGGTCACATCGAGCTGTTCAACGTCCTGAAGGGTCCCAAGAAGCTGGACATCGGCTCCTACCCGCCGATGCAGTCGCGACCCTGGATCGAAGAGCACGACAAGATGTTCCGCTGGTACGAGTACTGGCTCAAGGGCATCGACAACGGCATCATGGACGAACCGGCCGTGAGCGTCTTCGTGGAGGGCTCGCGCGAGGTGGTCACCGCGGCGCAGTGGCCACCGAAGGAGATCGAGCACAAGCCGCTCTACCTGCGCCCGCGGCACAAGCTCTCCTTCGAGCCCGAGTTCATGGGCGCCGAATACGCCGCCCCCGACGGCTTCTACCAGGCACCGCTCACCGTCACCGACAAGGTGGAGGTGCTGAAGTGGAGCACCGAGCCGTATCCGGAACCCACCGAGCTGATCGGTACCGGCGCGGCACACCTGTTCGTGGAGATCGACCAGGACGACACCAACTTCATCCTGCGCCTGTGGGACGAGGCTCCCGGCGGCGGCCGGCAGCTGATCACCAGCGGATACCTCAAGGCCTCCCACCGCGAGCTCGACGAGAAGCGCACCACCGAGGGCGACCCCTACCACCCGCACACCCGCGTGGTGCCGGTGGAGCCCGGGAAGGTGGAGGAGTACGTGCTGCGGCTCTATCCGTTCGCAGCCACCTTCGAGCCGGGTCACCGTCTGGTGGTGGAGTTGTCGAACAACGAGCCGCTGGTCGACGCGCACAACGCGCTGCTGCCGCCGGATGCCTTCCACCTGCCGGTGGGCCGCCCCGTCACCCACAAGATCTACCGCGACGCCGCGCACCCCTCCCGGCTCGTGCTGCCGTTCACGACGGTCACCCGGTCGTGACGCACGCCGAGGGCGGCCGGGCCATCGCTTACCTGGCCGTCCTGCGTGACCAGCAGGGGCTCATTCACTCGCTGCGGGTGCCGGAGAAGCATTCCAGAAATCGGCGTAGTGGCCATCGCGGTGCAGCAGTTCGTCGTGGGGGCCTTCCTCCACGATGCGGCCGCCGTCGACAGGGCGAAGGTCCGGCTCAGGGTCGCCCGCGCTCACGCGCGGGTGACCGACGCGCGGCGTGAGTTCCACCACCAGCTCTCCACTCGGATCATCCGTGAGAACCAAGCGGCTGCCGTGGAGGACCTGGCGGTGAAGGGACTCGCCCGTACGCGTCTGGCCAAGTCCGTCCACGACGCCGGATGGTCGGCGGTCCTGGCAATGCTGGAGTACAAGGCCGCCCGGTACGGACGCACCTTCGTGCGCATCGGCCGGTTCGAGCCGACCTCCCAGGTCTGCTGCGTATGCGGCGTCAAGGACGGTCCCAAGCCCCTCCACGTCCGCGTGTGGGAATGCGGGGCATGCGGGGCCGTCCTGGACCGGGACATCAACGCGGCGGTCAACATCGCCAGGGCCGCCTGTGGAGCGCGGGTAGGACCGGGACTCGTCCCGGCGCAGCGCTGTGAAGCAGGAACCCACCGAGGCGGTCGGACGACCGTGGTAGGAATCCCCGGGCTTCAGAGCGTCCGCCAGTAGGTCATGAACGCGTCGGATTGGCGGCACGACGGGCAGGCGTCTGCTGATCATGGAGTTGCTGACGCTCTGCGATCCTGGGAGAACGTCTGTGCCCGTCATGCCCGCGTCCATCATCGACCCGGTCCGTGCCGAGTTCCTGGTGCTGTTGGCAGATCGTCCGGTGCGGGCGGCACCGAATCCGCCTCCTTGAGCCGTAGGCAGGTGGGGCCTCCGGCCGGAGACCCCACCTGCTCGGGTTCAGGTTGGTCAGAAGCGCACTGTGCGGTCCCGGGTGACCGTCGGGACGGCGAGCACGGCATCGAACGCTTCAGGGACCGGGGTGCTCAGATGGGAGCTCTGGAAACGGAGCCCGTTGATCAGTGGTGCCCCCTGTTCGTCGCGCGGTGCGTGGCGCAGGTCGGTCAAGGTGATCCGGTCGGCGAGTCCGGCATCGATAAGAGCGGCCTCGACACTGCCGGGCTCGGCAGGCTCAAGGGGGGCTTCGGCGAGGGTGAAGCCGACCGCGGCGCTCTGGTCGGGGTACATCTCCGGCACGTGGTCGGCGGTGTGGACGAGCGCCACGGTGCGGTAGTCCTGGCCGAGCATCCGCTGCAGGTGCTGGCCCATGGGCAGTGTGGTGAGGCCGCCGCCGAAATCCAAAGAAAACGCCGTCTTGTGGATGTGGTTGTTGTGTGCCGCAAGGGCTATCCGGGTCCCCGGTTCGGCGTGGTCCAGGTGCCAGCGCAGGGACTCGGCCAGGTAGATCTCTCGCACCGACAGGTCCGCGGCCAGGCCCCGACCGGACATCAGCGCGTTTCCCGCCTGGAACATGTAGTCGGTGTGGCGGGCCGCTTCCACCTGGCGCCGGGCGATGTCGAAGCGGCTCTGGCTGCTGCGGGAGACGTAGAGCGGTTCGACGGCGCGCAGCCGCAGCAACAGCCGTGCCAGTACGGCAGTCAGTTTGTTCTGCTCGGCGGTCTCCAGGCCGGCCCATGCGGGCGCGGCCGTGGCGCCGGAACCGCAGCCCTTGAGGAACCGATCGCTGATCTCCAGGGCCGTATCGACGAGGGGGAGTGCATCGGGGTCGACCTCACGCAGGTATTCGGCCACCGGCTCCAGGGCAGGTCGTAGCGCCCCGCCGGCCTCGGGGATGTCGAGGCCGGCGAAGCGCAAGGGGTGTCCGCTGGTGCGGTTGTGGTGGCGCAGCCAGTGCATGAGATCTGCGGCGCCCCACTCGGCGGCGGCCCGGCTTACTTTCGCCAGGTCCCCGTCGTCGCCGTCGCCCAGCAGCCACCGGTCGAGGGGGAAGGCTTCGCTGAAGCCGAACTCCATGGCGAAGACGGTGAATCCACAGCGTTCGGCGAGAAAGCGCAGCACCCGCTGGCGTGCGCGCGAGAACTCTTCGACGAAGTGGGCGCCCTCACCGACTGCCACAACCCGGGCATCGCCGACGATCTCCCGGAGCACTTCGAGGTCGTCGAGGGGCCCGTCCGGGATACGCGGGTTGTGGCAACCCAAGGGGTGAGTGTCCTCACGATCCGGCAGCGAGGCGAGGAACTCCTCGCGGATCGGGTCGGCTCAACCCCTCTGATGGTGTGCAGAGTTGCTGACCGCATCCCATGCAATTCGATAATGGCACCTGCTAACATTTCTTGGCATGTGCTGGACGTTGACATGAGAGACCCCGCGCCGACGGGCGACGACCTGGTGCGGGTGCTGGCCACGCTGTCCAACCCGCACCGGCTGCGAGTCGTGGCGGCCCTTTCCGGCCGACGGAACTACGTGAGCCAGCTGGCGCGCGAGCTGGACATCAGCAGGGCGCTGCTCCAGGTCCATCTGAAGAAGCTGGAGGCGGTCGGCCTGGTCTCCTCCCGGCTGGAGCTGTCGGAGGACGGAAAAGCAATGAAGTTCTACGAGGTGAGTCCGTTCTCGGTCCACCTCACACCCGAGTGCATCGAGAGCGCCGTAGAGACGTTGACCACCGAGAAGGGATCGTCGCGATGAACGAGCGCGAGTGGCAGGAAGTCATCGGAACCATCGGCATGTTCGTCCTGCTCATCGCCGTGGTCGTCACGGTCATCTGGCAAGTTGCCGCCGGCCGGCGGGCGAAGGCTCGGGAGGCGCGCGAGGCCGAGTACCAGAAGCTCGCCGAAGCCGCGGTCGCCGGGCAGCGGAACATCGAGCGGCAACTCGCCGAAATCGGCGGCCAGGTCTCGGACCTGCAGGGCCGCACGGATTCGATCGAACGGGTCCTCAAAGACGTCGAGTAGCCCTTGAGGGGCACATCCCGGAGAAAATCCCGGGCCGTCGAGCGGTAACTCGACGGCCCGGATTCGCGGGACGAACCACCTCGCCGAAGGCGAGTTTGCGCAGGAACACCCCACCAAGGAAGAGGAGAGCAGCCCATGCTGCCCAAGAGCAAATCCGCTCCCCGTCCGCCCGACGGTTTCGACAGCGCCCAACGGTGCTTACCTGCCTACTCCCGCAGCGCCGGGCCCGGTCGCAGCGCAGGGGTGATCGCGGCCGTCGCGGGCTGGTCGGCCCGGCACCGCGCCCTGGCGATCGGCGGGTGGCTCGCACTCGTAGTGGTTGCCGTCCTGTCCAGCTCCCTGGTCCGGGGCGACAGCGCCCGGTCCGTCGATCCGGGGGAGGCAGGTCGGGCCCAGCAGATGGTGGACGCGCAGGGCAGTGGCGGCTCCATCCGGGAGAACGTGCTGATCCAGTCCCGGGGCGGCGGTGATCGACGGTTTCCGGACGACCCCGAACTGAGGGATGCCACCAGGGACTTGGTGGCCGAGCTGCGCCGGACACCGGGCGCCGTGCGTGATGTCGGCTCCCCGCTGGCGGCGCACGGCGAGCGATGGGTGACGCGAGACGGCCGGTCCGGCCTTGTCACCTTTGAAGTGGCGGGCTCCGAGGAGCAGTTCGAGACCCACTACGAGACCGTGGCGAAGGCCGTGGAACGGGTCGGGGAGAGCCATCCGCGGGTACGGCTCGCCCAGGCGGGCGACCACAGCCTCTCCGAGGCGGTCAACGACGGGATCAAGGGCGACCTCAAGCGCGCCGAGACGACCTCTCTGCCGCTGACGGTCCTGATCCTGCTGGTCGTCTTCGGTTCCCTGGTCGCCGCCGGTATCCCGTTGCTGCTGTCGGCGACCACCGTGGCGGCCGCTTTCGGCCTGCTGCAAGTCGTCAGCCGGTGGGTGCCGTTCAACAGCGCCGCCTCCGCGATCGTGCTGCTGATCGGCATGGCGGTCGGCATCGACTACTCGCTGTTCTACCTGCGCCGGGTGCGCGAGGAGCGGGCGGCCGGACACGAGGTGCGGGAGGCGCTGCGGATCACGGCACTCACCTCGGGGCACGCCATCGTGGCCTCCGGCCTGACCGTGATGCTCTGCATGATCGGCCTGCTGTTCACCGGCGTGGACGTCTTCAAGGGCCTGACCGCCGGCACTGTCCTGGTGGTCGGCCTCGCGGTGCTCAGCTCCGTGACGGTCCTGCCCGCCCTGCTTGCCGCACTCGGCGACCGGGTCGACAGGGCGCGTATCCCCTGGCTGGGCAGGCGCAGGATCGCAGCGCAGGAGTCGCGTCTTTGGGGGCGGGTGGCGCGGGCAGTCGTACGCCGGCCCGTTCCGGCCGGTGCGACGGCGGCGCTGGTCCTGTTGCTGATGGCGTTGCCCGCGCTCGGCATCCGGTTGCAGGACGCCGCGGTGACGGCCAGCCTGCCGCCCGGTGTGTCGACCGCGGTGGACGCAGCGACGCGGATGCAGAGTGTCTTCCCCGGGTCGGCGACCGCGGCCCGGGTGGTCATCGACCGTGCGGACGGCACGTCGGCCGACACCCCCGAGGTACGGGCAGCGATCGACGGACTCCACGCGCAGGTTGCCGCCGGTCATGGCGCGCTGCGGGAGCCGATCACAGCCGTACCGGTCGGTGACGCGATGGTGGTGCGGGTGCCGCTGGCGGGCGCTGTCACCGATCCCGTGGCGAATCGTGCTCTGGAATCCCTCCGTGACCGCGCACTCCCCACGACTCTCGGCACGGTGGAGGGCATCGACTACGCAGTCGCCGGCAGGACCGCCATGCCCCATGACTTCGCGGAGCAGGTGAACCGCCGGACCCCTGCCGTATTCGCGTTCATCCTCGGCCTCGCCTTCCTCCTTCTCGCGGTGACGTTCCGGTCGTGGACGATCCCCCTGGTGTCGATCCTGCTCAATCTGCTGTCCATCGGCGCCGCGTACGGGGTACTGGCCCTGGTCTTCCAGGACGGCCACCTGGAATCGCTGCTGGGGTTCATCTCCTATGGAGGAGTGGTCAGTTGGCTACCGTTGTTCATGTTCATCATTCTGTTCGGCCTGAGCATGGACTATCACATCTTCATTCTCAGCCGGATCAGGGAACGGTGGCTCGCGGGTACGCAACCGCGCGAGGCGGTCGTCGGTGGCATCGCGGCCAGTGCGGGTGTCGTCAGTAGCGCGGCGCTCATCATGACCGGTGTCTTCACGGTCTTCATGACCCTGTCCGCCATCGAATACAAGATGCTGGGCCTCGGCATGGCGCTGGCCATCCTCATCGACGCCACTGTTGTGCGCGGTGTGCTGTTGCCGGCCGCGCTGTCCCTGCTCGGCGAGCGGGCCTGGAGTCGCGGGACCGGTGTGATCGGACGCGCCTCATCGAGCGGAAAGGCTTCCGGAGTGGACGGGTCCTGATGCCCGTCTCCCAGGGGCCGACCTCCAGCTTGGGGCCGCTGTCGGAACCGCCGGTGGCGGGGAGCGAGCCCGCGGGCCACTGCACGGTCGCCTGATGCGTGTCGTTCGGGGGCGTGTTCTTCGGCCGTGTTCCGCGGCCGTGTTCCTCGGCCGTCCGGCGTGGCTGCCGGGTGCTGTCCTGAACTGTGGTGGACGGCTGGGACGTTGATCACGTCGGCACGCCTGATTCGGGACGCTGGAACGGGTCGTCCCTCTGGCCTGGGGAAACAGGTGGTCCCTGGAACGCCGGGGTGGGAGGCCGGGACGGAGGACGCGGGGGACGGTGGGCACGTGGTACGCCGGCCCGATTCCGGCGGGCCGGCGTACCACGTCACGTCGCGCGGGCGAACGGTCAGTAGTCGTAGTCGTTTCCGATCACTCGGAAACTGCCCCCTACTCCGTTACTGACGAACACACCCCCTTCGACGCGGTTCGGGAACACGCCTTCAGTGGCGCCGTGGGGGCCGACGACGGCGACGGGGGCGCCGTTGTCGCAGGTCGCCCCGCTGAAGACCTCGACGGTTCGCCGGCTTTCGTTGAAGATGTTGAAGCTGGTGGAGCCCAGGCCGCTGGCCACGCTGACGCAGCCGCCGGGGGAGGCGGAGTACGTGCGCTCGTTGAAGTGAATCCTGCCTTCGTCGTAGTCCCGGCCCCCGTAGCCCCGGCCTCCGTGACCCCGGTCCTGGTCGCCTCCGCGCTCGTCGCCGCCCCTGCCTTCGTCGTCGCCGCGGCCCTGATTGCCCCTGCCTTCGTCGTTGCCCCGGCCCTCGCCGTTGCCGCCGCGGCCCTCGTCGTTGCCTCGGCTTTCGCCGTTGCCTCGGCCTTCGTCGCTCTTTCCGGTGTCACCTCTGTCCTTGGGGGCCACAGCGGGTGCTGGGGCCGGGGCTGGAGCGGCGACCGCTCGCTGGACGACCGGAGCGGCCTGGGGCGGCTCGTTCGTGGCGGCCGAGGTGAAGGTGCTACCGGTGGCGGTCAGGGCCGCGGCGGCGGCGATGGCGGCAGTGAGGACGGTGGAACGTGTGGTCATGTCGTTTCTCCTGTCTCGGAGTGAGGTCGGCAGAGCAGCGGACCCGTAATTGAACGTACGTAGGGACTCCATAGCTGTCATTTCGGGGCATACCGAAAGGCCGGTGCCGGAGCGTCGGCTGGGGCGGCAGTCACCCGTATGCCATTCGGGTGTGAGATGACGTACCGTCAATAGCTTTGTGCGTAGGTGAATTGATGCGTCGTTCGTCCGTTCGGGTGTCTTCTGGGGATCTATTCACTCCGGAAGCGGCGTGTCGTTCGTTGACTCAAGCCCGGGCAGGCGTTGCCGGGCTCGGTGGCGCCTGCGCGACGGTCTCCCGGTCTGCGTGCAGCGTCCTCATGGCGGGGTCGGTGAAGACCAGCCGGATGTAGGTGCGCTGCTTTTCCGGAATTTTGCCGAAACCGGTGACCGGAATGGCGGCGGGCGCATTCCACGCAAGGATGTCCATGCGACGGCCCATGACGATGGCCGCAGGGGCGGTGAGGCCGTCGAGGAGCCGCTGCATTGGTGGCTGGACTTTCTGCCGTGTGTGCCGTCGCGGTCGCGCCGGGCTTGTCCCGGCCAGGCCGAAGAGGCGGCCGTGCTGGTCGTCGAGGTGCGGGACGCGGGCGCGGGGGTGTGGATGCGGCCCTGCTCCGGACGGGTGCAGCAGTCGGTGCTGATCGCGGCCGGCCGGGCCACTTCCTCCCGGTGCAGCCCCGGAACCCGCCGTGGCCCTCCGCTGTCGGGCAGCCCTACGGTGCGGGGGCCGAGCCCGGCGGGCCGGGCCGCCGGAAACACCGGCCAACACCGACCCGGGGGGGCGGACTTCCCCGTCGCTTCGCGCGATTCATCCGGCGCGCCCATACTCCGGGCGGCGACGAAAGGAAGAACCGTGCCCGACACCGGCGTCTCTACGCACCGTCCGCAGCCCGTCGGCGACCGCCGCTCACTGACGGCCGAGGCCCAGCGGGTCGTATCGGGATCCAGGACGCCCGCCCACGCCTGACCCACACCGGAAACCGAACGAGAGTAAACGAAAGGCTCCGCAACGAACGGGCGGTCGCACTCGGTCAGTTCCGCGACCTCCGCCGAAGCGTCCCTGCCCTTTACCGGTGAAGTGCCCCTGGAACTTCGGTCAGGGCCTGACCCAGTTCCAGTTCCCCCACCGTTTGATCCCCGCTCGTCTCTCCGGTCGGCCGAAACCCGAGCCCCAGATAGAAGCCCTCAGGGCCGTCCTCGCCCGGGTGCCAGGAGACGGTGAGCCGGGTGCCGCCGCGGCGGCGGATTTCAGCGGCCACGGACTCGACCGCGAAACGGCCGTACCCGCGGCCCTGCTCACCCGCCGCGATATTGAGACGCCACAGACCCGAGCGGATGTCGGTGTTCTTGCCGTCGCCGGCGAAGTCGATGTCGAAGAACGCCATGAGGAAGCCGACGGGCCGGTCGCCGTCGAAGATGAGGCGAGGCCAGGCTATCCCGGGGTACAGGTACGCCTCAGCGAGCGATTTCACGACCGGCGCGACCAGGTGCTCCTGGTCGGTGCGCACCTTCAGGCCGATCGCAACGTCGAAGTTGTCGACGGTGATCTTCTCCAGGCGGAGCGTAGACGTCATGCAGGAATCATAGAATCGGATGATCACCGGAGGGCGCCTCCTCGACTTGACCCTTGTGCCCGGCGATGGTCTTCGACGCCCTGTACCGCGGAGCCGGCGTGGGGAAGGTCCGTGGAATCAGGCAGAGTCAGGCCCCCGGCCCGGCCGGCGGCCGCGTCTGCTACGGCGCCGACATCGTCTGAGGGGCTGTTCTCCGCAGGTATGTAGGGTTCGTCCACCGCAAGGTGCGGGGGTGAAGAACGGGGCGAACGGCTGAAGGGCCGGGCGGGGGAGGGCCAGCGTGAGCAAGGAACGCAGGAAGCCGCGAGGCGGGGCGAGGCGCAGGGCCGGCGAGAAGCCAGGAGGGCGACTCACGAGACGGGGCAAGCTGTTCGCCCGTGGCGGGGCCGTGCTGGCCGTGCTGCTTCTGGCGACGGGCGGCGTCGGCGTGTGGGTCTATCAGAGTCTCGACGGGAACATCCACTCCGCCGACATCGACGACAAGCTCGGCGGCGACCGGCCGGCCAACATGAGCCCCGGTTCCAAGAACATCCTGGTGGTGGGTTCGGACTCGCGCGACGGCGACAACGGGAAATACGGCAAGAGTCTGACCACGATGCAGTCGGACACCTTGATGGTCATGCACGTGGCAGCCAACCGGAAGTGGAGTACCGTCGTGTCCCTTCCGCGCGATTCGTGGGTGGGAATCCCGGCCTGCGACCGGGGCGACGGCACCCGGTCCACCCCGCATCACTTCAAGATCAATGAAGCCTTTGCCGTCGGCGGAACGAGCGGTGAGGTCGCAGGGGCCGCGGCCTGCACCATCCGGACCGTCGAACAGAACACCGGCCTGCGCATCGATCACTTCATGTCGATCGACTTCCAGGGATTCAAGGGCATGGTGAATGCCCTGGACGGCATAGAAGTCTGTCCCGAGACGGCGATCCACGACAAGAAGGCTCATCTCGATCTGGAGGCGGGGTGTCAGACGGTCAGGGACGAGAAGGCCCTCGGCTATGTCAGGACCCGCTACAGCGTGGGAGACGGCTCCGACCTGGGCAGAATAGGGCGGCAGCAGGAATTCATGGAGGCCCTGGCGGCCAAGGCGCAGAAGAAACTCACCAGTCCGGCCGCCTTGTACGGATTCCTCGACTCGGCGACCAAATCACTGACGACGGACAAGGAATTGGCAGGGATCACGCCGCTCACCGGGCTCGCCTCCGAACTCAAGGAAATCCCGAGTGACCGACTGACCTTCCTGACCGTGCCGAATTACGCGCGTGAGGCGGATGTGCCCACCGACAAGGCCAATGTGGTGTGGCAATACCCCCAGGCGGCGGACCTCTTCGCTTCGTTGGCCGCGGACAAGGAAGTCGACAAGAAGTCACTGGAGGCCCGCAGCAAGAACCCCGTGTACGCCGCCACCATCCGTGTGCGCGTACTCAACGGGACGGGAAAGTCGGGGCAGGCGGCAAAGGTCGCGGACGCCCTGCGTATGGCGGGGTACACCATCGTCGGCACGGGCAACGCCCCCAGCGACACACCAACGACGGCGGTCACATTCCCGCAGGGACTCGACCAGCAGGCGAAGGCACTGGCCTCCCGGGTGCCGGGAGCGCGGGCGACCGAGGACGCCACGGCCGCTCCGGGCTCGGTGACGTTGACCGTCGGCGACAACTTCGACGGCACTCGCTGAACCCGGCGGGCGGCGGGGGCTTCGCGGGCCGGGGGATTCTGTCGCCGCCGGCGACGGTCGGGGTGAGAACGTCGTCCGAAACACAGCCGGGCACTGTCGGAATCCCGCATTCTTTGGGCAGGCTTCGGAAACGATGCGAAGGATGGATCAACCAACCGGCACGAGGGAGAACATGATCGAGAAGATTCTGCCGCCCCAGGTGGCCGTGGTGGAGGCACTCTCCGACCCGGTCGACGCGGCTCTTTTCCCCGGTGAGGAAGAACTGATCCGTAACTCGGTGGAGTCCCGGCGCAAGGAGTTCACCACCGCCCGCTGGTGCGCCCGTCGCGCGCTCGGCATGCTCGGTTTCGCGCCCGTCCCCATCCTGAAGGGCGAACGCGGAGCGCCGATATGGCCGGAAGGCGTCGTCGGAAGCATGACGCACTGCGCCGGCTACCGAGCCGCCGCGGTCGCCCGCCGGGCGGACCTGCTCTCCGTCGGTATAGACGCCGAACCGCACGAGCCGCTGCCCGACGGGGTGCACGAGACCATAGCCCTGCCGGCGGAAAAGCAGCGCGAGCGCGAGTTGCGCAGGACGGCCCCGGAGATCCGTTGGGACCGGCTGCTGTTCAGCGCGAAGGAGAGCGTCTACAAGGTGTGGTTCCCGCTCACCCACCGGTGGCTCGGCTTCGAACAGGCCGACATCGTCCTCCACTCCAACGGCACGTTCACGGCCGATCTGCTGATCCCCGCCACGGACCCGGACCCTGCCCCGCCCGGAGGGGCGACGTCGACCCCGACAGGCTTCCGTGGCCGGTGGCTGGTCGCGGACGGTCTCGTGGCGACCGCGATCGCTGTCGAGAGCGAGCCGGACACGCCCACCCGGTAGCGCCGACGAGCCGGACACGCCTATCCGGACGGCGCGACGAGCCGAGGACACGCCCGCCGGGCAGTGCGGGGCAGCCGTGAACGACGAGCGGAGGCGCCCGCACCTCGTCCGGCGTGCGGGTCCACCCGTACTCTCTGACCGCATGAGTGAAAACCGTAAGCGTGCACGCGAGTTGGGCATCCCCCTGATGGGGGAGCCGGGGCCGTGGAACGCGATCACAGACGTGCCCGGTGTCGAGGTCGGGTACGTCACCCTTGTCGAGGGCGACGACGTACGCACCGGAGTGACGGCGCTTCTGCCGCGTGGCCGGGACGGAGTCGGAACGCCCTGCGCGGCCGGCTGGCATTCGTTCAACGGCAACGGTGAGATGACCGGAACGGCCTGGATCGAGGAGAGCGGATCGCTCGCCGTTCCGGTGGTCATCACCAACACGTATGCGGTCGGCCCGGTGCACCGGGGCGTCGTCGAGTGGGTGCGGGCCCACTGCCGCGGCATGGCACCGGAGTGGCTGTTGCCGGTGGTCACGGAGACCTGGGACGGCCACCTCAACGACATCCACGGTCCGGCCGTGCAGTCCCGCCACGCGGCGGCCGCGATCGAGGCGGCCGGGTCCGGTCCGGTCGAGGAGGGATGCGTCGGCGGCGGAACGGGCATGCGCTGCTACGGCTTCAAGGGTGGCTCGGGGACGGCGTCCCGGGTGGTCGAGTACGGCGAGGACCGCTACACCGTCGGCGCCTTCGTGCAGGCCAATTTCGGTGCACGGCGCGAACTGGTGGTGGCCGGTGTGCCGGTGGGGCGTGAGCTGTCCGGTCCGGTCGGGGCACCGGACCCCGAACCGACGGCCGACGGGGAGCGCCCGGTGCCGCCCGGCGCGGGTTCGGTGATCGTGGTCGTGGCGACCGACGCACCGTTGTTGCCGGGGCAGTGCAAGGCGTTGGCCCGTCGGGTGACGCTGGGCCTGGCCCGCACCGGCACCACCGGCAGCCACTTCTCCGGGGATCTCTTCCTGGCTTTCTCCACGGCCAACCCGTCCGCGCTGACCAGTACGTTCCCCGAGGACGACGGCAGCGCGCCGTACGAGTCGATGCGCTTCGTGCCATGGGGCCGGATGGATCCCTTCTACGGTGCGGTGGTCGAGTCGGTGGAGGAGGCGGTGCTGAACGTGCTCACCGGTGCGCAGTCGATGACCGGCCGCGCGGGCCACCACGTCCCGGCGCTCCCGCTGGACCGGGTGACGGAACTGCTGACGGTACGGGAGCGGTGACGTACTCGCGGGGACGGTGACGTAGTACGGCGAGCCCGGCCGGAGAAGGGGAAGAAAGGCGCCCGGCGTGGTGGTCACTGGTCTCGTACAGGTTCGTCGGCCATACTGCCCGCCGTGGAGCAGCGCATAGATCCGAACACTCAGCCCGGGTACGCCGCAGGGACAGACCCGGCGTACATCCCTGGTCTCACGGCCCCTGCCCCTGCCGGGAAGCCGCATACGAGCCGGGAGCACAGAGACCAGGAAAAGACGGACGAGAAGCAGACGTCCCAGGAGCAGACGTCCCACGAACGGACGGGTCAGGAGCAGGCGGACCAGGAACAGGCGGGCGAGCGGGAACCCGGTGCCGCAGCCCTCGACGATGCCCTCGCGGAGACCGCGTCCGAGGGTGCGGCGGTGGCTGATGACAAGGAGGCGGTGGACGGCCCCGTATTCGAGGTGAGCGACCGTCGCGGCTCGATCACCGCGGACCACGACGGCGTCCGGTTCCGGCTGGACGACCAGGAGGCCGAGTTCAGCTGGGACGAGGTCGGCGCGGTCGAGGTGAAGACCCCTCGGTTCGGCCGCCGGTTCACCGTCACGGTCCACATGTCGACCCGTCGATGGTTCAACGCCGAGGTCGAGGCGCCGGCCAGGAGCGATCTCAAGAAGTGGGCGGAGGACCTCGACGCGGTCCTCGACGTCTACTTCGAGGAGTCCTGACCACGGCGGTGCCGTCCGAGAGGCCGGGCCGGCGGCCGTGAGGGGGCCGACGTCCCTCACGGCCGCCGGCCCCGTCACGGCCGCCCGGTCGGGCCACGCCGGGCCCCGGTGCCAGGGCCCGGCCTACCCCCGTAGGGGAAGCGCATGAAGGCGGGAGCCCGGCTCTCGCCCGCAAGCCCTCGCACGTACGCCGCGGCCCGTCAGGCGTCCGCGAGAACCACGGAGCGGGTCAGGTGGCGCGGGCTGTCCGGGTCCAGACCGCGGGCGGCGGCGCGGGCGATCGCCAGCCGCTGGACGCGGACCAGTTCGGCCAGCGGATCCAGGTCGCTCTCCACCCAACGGGCACCGGTCGAGAGCACCTGTTCCGCGAGCCCTTCGGGGGCGGTGCCGAACATCCAGGTCGCGGTGCCGGTGGTGGCGATGCTGATGGGGCCGTGCCGGTACTCCATCGCCGGGTACGACTCCGTCCAGGACAGCGACGCCTCCTTCATCTTCAGCGCTGCCTCGTTGGCGAGCCCCGCCGTCCAGCCGCGGCCGAGGAAGGTGAACTGGGTGCACTCCACCAGGCCTTCGGGCAGCGGCTCGGCCAGCGCGGTCTCGGCGTCGCGGACCACGTCGTCGGTGTGCAGACCGAGGTGGGCGCGGAGCAGGGTGAGCAGGGTGGTCGCGAACCGGGTCTGCACGACGGACTGCTCGTCGGCGAAGTCGAGTACGACGACCTCGTCGGCGGACGTCATGACTGGGGTGTTGGGGTCGGCGGTGATGGCCACCGTGCGGGTGACACCACGCAGCCGGTCGAGCAGCGCCAGCACCTCGGTCGTGGTGCCCGAGCGGGTGAGGGCGACGACCCGGTCGTAGCTGCGGCCGAAGGGGAACTCCGAGGCGGCGAAGGCATCGGACTCGCCCTGTCCGGACTCCTCACGGAGCGCGGCGTACGCCTGGGCCATGTAGAACGAGGTGCCGCAGCCGACGACCGCGATGCGCTCACCGGCGGCGGGCAGAGCGGAGGCCTGGGTCCGGGCCAGCTCGGCGGCGCGGCGCCAGCACTCCGGCTGACTGGCCGTCTCGATCTCGACAAATGACACTTTTGCACTCCGTACTCGTAGTGGGATGCTCGTTCGTGCACGTTATAAGGGAACTGGGAGCATTATCAAGCATCCTGCATGCAGGATGCTTGACTGGGCGGAGCCTTGTGCCACGCTTGCGCGTGTCCGGAGACCGTACCCAAGGGGATGGGTGCCTGAAGCCCGGGCTCGTGAAGGAGAGTTCTCTTGTCCAGGGATGCCCGGTGGAACGCGCTGCTGGAGCTTGTCGGTAAGAACGGCCGAGTGGAGGTCGAGGACGCCGCCGCCAAGCTGGACGTCTCGGCCGCGACCATCCGCCGTGACCTGGACCAGCTCGCCGAGCAGCAGCTGCTCACGCGCACCCGCGGTGGCGCGGTCGCGCACGGTGTCAGTTACGAACTGGCCCTTCGCTACAAGACCGGCCGCCACGCCCCCGAGAAGCAGGCCATCGGCCGGGCCGTCTCCGAATTGGTGGCGGTGGGTGAAGTGGTGGGGCTGACCGGCGGTACGACGCTGACCGAGGTGGCCCGTTCGCTGGCGGTGCGCTCGGATGTCGTCGGTGACACCGCGGCGGGAATGGGCGGTCAGCCGACCCTGACCGTTGTCACCAATGCCCTCAACATCGCCAACGAGTTGGTGATCCGGCCGCAGATCAAGATCGTGGTGACCGGTGGGGTGGCCAGGCCGCAGTCGTACGAGCTGACAGGGCCGCTGGCCAGCGGGGTGCTGGGCGAAATCACGCTGGACGTCGCCGTGCTGGGCGTCAACGCGATCGACACCGAACGCGGTGCGTACGTCCATCACGAGGGCGAGGCCAGCATCAACCGGCTGCTCGCCCAGCAGGCGCAACGGGTGGTCGTGGCGGCCGACTCATCGAAGATCGGCAAGCGGGCCTTCGCCAGGGTCTGCGACCTCGGTCAGGTCGACTTCCTGGTCACCGACAAGGGCATCACGCCCGAGGCGACCGCCCGCTTCATGGAGGCCGGCGTCACTGTCATCGCCGTCTGAACCGCTCGCACGAAACGGCGGGTTGCCACCGATCGAAGCGGCGCCCGCCGTTTTCGTGGGTACGTGGGTACGTGGACGCGTGGGCACGTGTCCACGTACCCACGCGAGTGTGTTGGTGCGTGGGCGTGAGGCTGTGTGGATACGTCGGCGAAACCGGCCGTGACCTGCTTACTGTCACCAAAGCGCTAGTGTGGTGCCAATAAATGTTTGTTACCTCGGCAAAATGAACAACTCTTGCCATCCGGATGCGCCTTCGTGAACTATGTGCCTGCCGCCGCAGAGGAGCGTCCGCACCACCAGTACAGACAGAAGGGACCACCGTGTCAGACCTGCGACTCGGCGTCATCGGGCTCGGCCTGCGCCGATCCATCGCGATGTCCGCCCACCACCCCGGACAGGGTTCGGCGATCACCGCCGTCTGCGACCTCGACCCCGAGGTGCGGCAGCGTGAGGCCGAGCGGTTCGGCACCGATGTCGCGGTCGAGGACTACAAGCTGCTCCTCGACCGGGACGACCTCGACGCGGTCGTCGTCGCCACCCCGGACGACACCCATGAGACGATCGCCATCGACGCGCTCCGGGCCGGCAAGGCCGTCTTCGTCGAGAAGCCGCTCGGTATCACCGTCGAGAGCTGCGACAACGTCCTGCGTGCCGCGTACGAGACCGGAACCCGGCTGTACGTCGGACACAACATGCGGCACATGGGTGTCGTGCGACTGATGCGCGACATCATCGCCCGCGGCGACATCGGCGAGCCCAAGACCGTGTGGGTGCGGCACTTCGTGGGCTACGGCGGTGACTACTACTTCAAGGACTGGCACGCCGACCGGACCCGTACCACCGGTCTGCTGCTCCAGAAGGCCGCCCACGACATCGACGTCCTGCACTGGCTGGCCGGCGGCTACACCCGGCGGGTCAACGCGCTCGGTGACCTTCTCGTCTATGGCGACCTGCCGCGCCGCGAGCCGGACACCCCGCGCCCGGCGAACTGGCTGCGCGAGTTCGACTGGCCGCCGACCGCCCGCAAGGACCTGCACCACATCGTGGACGTCGAGGACGTCTCGGTGATGAACATGCAGCTCGACAACGGCGTCGTGGCCGCCTACCAGCAGTGTCACTTCACCCCGGACTACTGGCGGAACTACACCGTCATCGGCACCGAGGGCCGTCTGGAGAACTTCGGTGACGGCCCCGGCGACGAGGTCAAGGTCTGGAACACCGGCCCGAGTGGATACCGCGGCGACGCCGACATCACCTACCGGGTGCCGGACGCCGGTGGTTCACACGGTGGCGGCGACACCCGGATCATGGAGGAGTTCTGCCGCTTCGTGCGCGACGGGGGTGTCACCGACACCTCGCCGGTCGCCGCGCGGATGAGCGTCGCCGCCGGTGTACTCGCCACCCGTTCGCTCCGTGAGGGCGGCGCACCGTACGACGTACCGGCCCTCGATCCGGAGCTCACCGCGTACTTCGAGCGCGGTCAGGTCCGCTAGGAAACCGGCGCGACCGGCGCGACCGGCACGCAACGTTTCGGAGGCCGTTCGGCGACCTCGCGGCGACTTCCTGGTGACCGTGCGTCCGGCACCGTCACCGGGAGGTCTCGGGGCGGCTGTTTTCAGCCATGCTCGGTGGGTAATCGGCTCATTCCGGTTTGATGTCCGCTCGATGGTTGTCCGCCGCGCGGGGTGACGGTGCCGGGTGAATTGACCGAAATCATATGGGCGGTGCCGTACGGGGATGCGGGACGCCGCTCTCGTACGGTCACCGAACTGCCGCCACCGAGAGGTGTGGCCGACGATTTTGCGCCATTAGAAGGTCGTGATGGCCGAGTTCGAACGCGTGGCTGGATCGCGGTCGGCATAATCGCGTCCATGTCGATCATGGGTGGGGACGTCGTTGACCTTGGGCGGGGCCTGTACGCATGGCTCCCGCCGAAGCGGGGCTGGGGGCTGGCCAACTGCGGACTCCTCGTCTCGTCCCGCGGCGCGCTCTGGATCGACACCCCGTACGACACCGTGCTGGCCGGCCAGTTCCTGGCCGAGTCCACGAAGCGGCTGCCCGACGGCGTCTCCATCGACCGGGTGATCGTCACCCATGCGAACGGGGACCACTTCTGGGGTGCGGGCGTGCTGCCGGACGCGGAGATCATCGCGACCCGCGAGGCCCGGGAACACATCCATTACGAGCCCACGCCGAAACAGCAGCACGCGCTGGTCGCCACCGGCGATCCGGCCACCCCGCTCGGGGCCTACCTCGGACGTCACTTCGGCCCCTTCGAGTGGTCCCACACCGAGCCGGTGCAGCCGACCACGTACTTCACCGGGGAGCTCGAACTGACCCTGGGGGAGTACCCGGTCCAGATCTCCGCCCTGCCGTCCGCGCACACCACCGGCGACCTGATCGTCCATCTGCCCGCGCAGCGTGCGGTGTTCAGCGGAGACGTCATTTTCTCGTCCACCCCTGCTCAGCCCGGCGATCACCCGGTGCACTGGGCGGGTCCCCTCAGCAATGTGACCGCGGCCTGCGAACGGGTGCTGGCCACCGGCGCCGAGACCGTCGTCCCCGGACACGGACCGGTCCTCGACCGGGCCGGGGTGCGCGATCACATCGTGTACCTGGAGTACGTGCGTGAGCGCGCCCACGCCTTCCATGCCGCCGGGGTCCCGGCCCTTGAGGCGGCCCGCCGGGTCATCGGGGAGGGGCGCTATCCAGAACTCGGGCTTCCCGAGCGGCTGGTGGTGACCATCGGCAGCGAGTACCGGCAGCTCGACGGCTCCGAATTGCCCGGAGTGCTCCAGGTGATGACGGACGTCGCCGTGGTCGCCCAGGAACTGGAGCAGTCCGGTGAGCCTGCGGGCCCCGCAGGCCCCGCGGAGAAGTAGCCGGAGCGGTCCTGTGAGCCGACGGGCCCTGCGGAGAAGCAACCGGACCTTTCGCCGCCGCTTCGGCCGGAAGACCGATCCGACAACAGAAACGCGGTGACGGCATGGGATGGATCGTGGCGGTGATCGCCGTCGCCGCTGCCGTGGCTGCGGCGGTCCGCGCGCAGAACGCGGCCCGCTCGGAGCACCTGGCCCTGGCCCGCGCCGAGCTGGCCGAACGGCAGTCGAAGGCCGCCGAGGCCCGTACTGCCGCCCTCACCGACGAGATCCGGCAGCTGGCCCGCAGGCGGATACCCGCCACCGCGCTCGCCCTCTCCCACCCCACCGCCCGGGTCCCCGGACTGCGGGAGGCGGCCGAGGTCGACGGCGAGGCCGCCCGGCTCCTCACCGAGGCCGTACAGGCCGCCCGCACAGCGGTCGTCGAGGAGCGCGGGCGCGTCGACGCCGCCGCCCGCGCGGCGATGCGCGGCACCTCCGCCAAGATCCAGTCCCTGCTCAACCAGTCCCAGCAGTTGCTGCACGAGCTCCAGCACGAGTACGACGACCCACGGATCCTGCAACTGGACTTCCGTAACGAACTGGCACTGCGGCGCACCCAGTCCACCGCCGTGCTCTGCGACGCCTGGCCGGGGCTCGCCCGCCAGAACTCGCCGCTCGTCGAGATCGTGCTCGGCGCCCAGTCCCGGGTCGCCGGCTACGAACGGATCAAGGTCGCCAACCACCTGCGCGAGGAACGGCTCGCGCTCGTCGCCCGCGCCGCCGAACCCCTCGCCATCGCGCTCGCCGAACTGCTGGCCAACGCCACCGCCTACTCGCACCCCGACACCGATGTCCAGGTGACCGTCCAGCAGAGCGGTGGCCGTGGCGCGTTCCTGATCGTCGACGACGCGGGCATCGGCATGGACGACGACGCGCTCGACCGGGCCCGCGCCCTGCTGGCGGGGCCGTCCGAAGTGCTCCTGACGGAGCTGGGCGACCCGCCGCAGACCGGCTTCGCCGTCGTCGGCCGGCTCGTCGTGCAGTACGGCTTCGACTGCCACATCGAGGCTTCGCCGTTCGGCGGAATGCGTACGATCCTGCGCGTCCCCGCCCACCTCCTGACCGTGCTGGAGGAGGACCGCAGCCTGTCCGCCCTCGCCCCGAAACCGGTGCAGGCGCACGCCTCTTCGCCCGCCTCCGCCCCCGCCACCCCGCAGCCCGCCGCCGCGCCGCAAGCCACGGGCGGGCACTTTGCCGAGCTGCCCAGCCGACGCCGACGCTCACCCCGGCCGACCCCGGCCCGGTCCGCGTCCGCCGCCACCCGGGACCGTGGAGCCGCCACCCGGGACCACAAAGAGGTGTCCCGTACACCCGAACAGGCCGAGGCTTCCTGGGCGGCACTCCAGCAAGGCACCCTCAACGGCAGAGGCGTCGCCGGACGGCCGACCGCACCGGCACCGGCCGACCACGAGGACGACCACGAACACCGCAGCGACCGCAGCGACCGGAACGACCGAGGAGACGACGAGACGTGAGCACCCCCACCCCCACCACCGGTGACCTCGCATGGGTGCTGACCCCGCTGCTGGAGCTGCCCGGAGTCCAGCACGCCGTGGTCGCCACCGGCGACGGCCTCGTCGAGGGCGCCTCGCCCGGCCTGGACCGGGCATCCGGCGAGCGGGTGGCCGCGATGACCGCCACGCTGCACGCCGCGGCCCGCGCGTTCACCACCGCTTTCACCGACGTCGACGCCCCGAGCCTGGCGCAGACGGTCGTCGAGTCGGACCAGGGCTTCGCCATCGTCGTACCGGCCGGGAACAACACCACGCTCGCCCTGTTCGCGGAACCCGGCGCCAAACTCGGCGACATCGCCTACCAGATGCAGGTGCAGGTCACTGCCCTGACCCGGGCGATGAACGCACCCGCCCGCCAACCGGATGCCCCCGCCCGGCCATGACCTCCGGCCCCGGACGCCGTCTGATCCCCGCCTATCTGGTCACCGGCGGCCGGACCCGGCCCGCCGGTCCCGAGCTCGACCGGCTCGCCGTGCTCGTACGCACCGACACGGACCTGCCCCCGGACACCGGCTCGGAACAGCGCAGGCTGTGCGAGCTGCTGGAACCGGGGGCGCTCACCGTCGTCGAATGCGCGGCCCACCTGGACCTGCCGGTCAGCGCCACGGTCTTCCTGGCCACGGACCTCGCGGCCGGCGGACACCTGCACACCCGACCGCCCATCCCCAGCGCCGGGGAGATCGACCGGTCGCTCGTCGAGAGGCTGCTCGTTGGACTCCGCTCCCTCCATTGACCCGACCGGCATCGGCTATCTGCCGCCCGCCGCCCGGACCCTGATGAAGCTCGTCGTCACGGGGCCCTTCGGCGTGGGCAAGACCACCCTGATCCGTACGCTGTCGGAGATCGCCACCCTCCACACCGAAGAGGCGATGACCCAGTCCAGCACCCGGTTCGACGACACTGCGGGACTGCCGGACAAGACCACGACCACCGTCGCCATCGACTTCGGCCGGCTCACCGTCCTCGACGACCTGGTGCTCTATATGTTCGGCACCCCGGGCCAGCAGCGGTTCTTCCCGCTCTGGGACGACATCGCGCGCGGCGCGCTCGGCGCACTCGTCCTGGTCGACACCCGCAGACTCGCCGACTCCTTCGCGGTCATGGACATGGTCGAGGAGCAGGGCCTGCCGTACGCCGTCGCCGTCAACCGTTTCCCCGACGCCCCCGCCCACACCGACGAGGTCCTGCGCAAACACCTCGACCTCGCTCCCGAGACCCCGCTGGTGCAGTGCGACGCCCGGGAACGCCGCGGCAGCATCGACGCGCTGATCGCGCTGGCCGAGCACGTGCTGACCCGAATGCCCCGGCCCGAGGACCCCTCATGACACCGCCCGTACAACCGCCGCAGCCCCTCGCGCTGTACGGCCCGGACTTCGCCGCCGACCCGCAGAGCCACTACCGGAGCCTGCGCGGACATGGCCCCCTCGCCCCCGTCCGGCTCGCCCCGGGCGTCGATGCCCTGCTGGTCACCGACTACCAGGCCGCCGTCGACCTGCTGCGCGACACCCATACCTTCACGAAGGACCCGCGGGCCTGGCAGGCCACCGTGCCCGACGACTCGCCGGTCCTGCCCATGCTCGGCTACCGGCCCACCGCGCTCTTCAGCGACGGCGACGTGCACGCCCGCTACCGCGATGCCATCAACGACGGCCTCGCCCTGATCGAGCCGCACGTCCTGCGGGCCGAGGTCGCCCGGGTCGCCCAGCGGCTCATCGGGGAATTCGCCGTCACCGGCAGCGGCGATCTGATCGCCCAGTACGCCCGACGGCTCCCGGTGCACGTCTTCGTCACCTGGTTCGGCGTCCCGCCGGGTGACAGCGAACGCATCGTCAACGGCATCGCCGGCATGTTCAACTCCGCCGAGGACGCCGCCACCGCGTACACCGATCTCGTCGAGGTCGTCACCGAACTGGTCGCCGACCGGCGTGCCCGGCCACGCCGCGACCTCACCTCATACCTCCTCGCCCATCCCGCCGATCTCGACAACGACGAGACTGTGCGTCAGATCACCCTGATCATGAGCGCGGGCCACGATCCGACGACCAATCTGATCGGCAACGCGCTGCTGCACATGCTCACCGACGCGCGCTACGCCGGCTCGCTGCACGGCGGCGCGATGACGGCACACGAGGCGATCGACGAGGTCCTCTGGCAGGACCCGCCGCTGGCCAATCTCTCGGCCCACTACCCGCGCCACGACACAGAGTTCCACGGCGTCCGGCTGCGCGCCGGACAGTTGCTCCTGGTTTCCTACGCCGCGGCCAACACCCAGTCCCCGCCCGGTCTTTCGGACCCCGGCATCCGCTCCGGGGGCAGCGCCCATCTGGCCTGGTCGGCCGGTCCGCACCGGTGCCCGGCGAAGCAGCCGGCGCTGCTCATCGCGATGACCGCGATCGAGCAGCTGACCAGTCAGCTGTGCGACGCGGAACTGGACATTCCGATCAGCGGACTGAGGTGGCGACAGGGACCCTTCCACCGCGCCCTGGTCCGGCTTCCGGTACGTTTCACCCCCGTCGGCATGACCGCGGAAGCGGACCGGCGTGAAGCCGCCGGGAGCGCGTCGGGCGGGCCGTCGGCGGTGTCGATCAGCCCGTGAACCGTGTCGGTGGTACGCCGAACGGGTGAGGGACGAGAGAATTGCCCGATGAACAGCGAGCGCAGCCGGCGCAACGCCGACCGAAGCACAGACGGGGTGGTCCGGTGAGCAGGTACGACAGGTACGACGTCACGGACGAGCAGTGGGAGGGGCTTGCCCAGGTCGTGCCTCTGCGCAGCCGCAACGAATGGCCGTCCCGGGTGGATCACCGGACGGTCCCCGACGAGAGCGCGGAGACCGAACAGCGGCGCCTCGTCGTGCTGCGGGTCCAGGTCTTCGCGGACGCGCGGGAGGTGGCGGAGTACCTGGTCGCGCAGGTCCCGGTGCTGCTCGACCTGACGGGCGCGGAGACGGATGTGGCCAAGCGCATCCTGGACTTCACCAGCGGAGTCGTCTTCGGGCTCGGCAGCGGAATGCACCGGGTCGACCGGAACGTCTTCCTGCTGTCCCCGATCGGCATGGAGGTCGAGGGGGTCGCTGCGGCGGGCGTACCCGGTTCGTAGAGCGGGCGTACCCGGTTCGTAGGAGGGCCGCGGGAAGGGCGGTGGCCAGGGGTGGCGGCCTGGGGTGGTGTGCCGGTGGGTGGTGTGTCGATGGGCCTACCCCGTTCGTGGGAATGCCGTCCGGTCGGGGTTGCCACGGCGGGCGTAGCCCGATCGTAGGAAGGTCGTTAAGGCGGAACGATTCTCCGCCCCGAAGCCTGCTTACGGTCCGCCCATGACTGCACTCCCCCCGGAAACCACCACCCCTTCGCCACCCGCCGGTACGTCCGCGCCCGATGGTGTCCACGCGGCTACCGGTACGTACGCGACGTCCGTGCCCGACGCCCCCCGTGGCGCCGCCGTTCCGTCCACCCGCCGGGAAGCCGTGCCGCGCTCCGGTGGGCCTGTCCGCTGCGCCGGCCCCGTCGTCACCGAACTGCGGCTGTCCGCCTTCGCCTCGCACCGGGGCGCCACCTTCCCCATCGGTCCCGTCACGCTCTTCGCG
This sequence comes from Streptomyces sp. NBC_01241, assembly GCF_041435435.1. Lineage (NCBI taxonomy): Bacteria > Bacillati > Actinomycetota > Actinomycetes > Kitasatosporales > Streptomycetaceae > Streptomyces > Streptomyces sp. NBC_01241. The sequence continues at coordinate 6,763,581 of NZ_CP108494.1, forward strand.
GGCCCCGGCGGCAGCGGCAAATCGACTGTCCTGCGGGCGTACGAGGCACTGGCGCGGCTGGGCAGCGGTGACCCGCTCGAAGAGGTGTTCCCCGACCCGGAGGGCTGTGTGCCGGAAGGGGCCGCGGCCGATGCGCAGGGCCGCCGGGGATTCCGGATCGGCTGCACGACGGACGGCCCGGCGGGCCCGGTGCGACTCGACGTCGCCGTCCAGGCGGAACCCACCCTCCGCATCGTCGGTGAACGGCTCACCGGCGGCGGCGAGACCCTGCTCACCACCGCGTTGCGCGACCCGGGGCGCTCTTCGGTCCAGGCGGCCTGGTACACCGCGGGCGCGGTCCCGGTGACGCGTGCGCCGCTGCCGGACGACCGGCTCGGAACGGCGCTGCTGCCGCTGCGGGTGGCGGGCACGACCGAGGGGCAGTTACGGGTCCTGGCCGCCGCCGAACAGGTGGTGGTGGCTCTGCGGTCGGTCTTCGCCTGCGAACCGCAGCCCTCGCGGATGCGCGCCCCGGTGCCGATGGGCGACGGCCTGCTGCGCCGGGGCTGCGACAACCTCGCGGCCGTACTGGAGCGTACGTACACGCAGTGCGGCCAACGGCATGCCCGGCTGGTCGCGGCCGCTCAGGCAGGATGTGCGGGGCCGGTGACGGAACTCGGCGTGGAGCGGTCGACGGACGGCTTGCTGCGCGCGGTGGTCGGGCGCGGCGGGGGACGTTTCTCACCGGTCGGCCGGCTCGGCGACGGTGAGTTGAGGTACCTCGCGCTCGCCCTGGTGCTGCTCACCGGGCCCGGGGTGCTGGCGATGGACGCGGCGGGCGAGGTGCCGTCGGCCATGCAGACGCTGACCGTGCTGGCCGACGGGCTCGACCGGGACCTGGACGGACGGCAGTTGCGCGAACTGGTGGATCTGGCGGTGGCGATCGGGGCGGCCGGCCATCTCAGGCTGGTGGGCACGGTCACGGAATCGGGTGCGGTGCGGGCCCGGGAGACGCCCGGCGTGACGGTGGTAGACCTGGAGTCGTGACAGAACTTGATGTACGGGCCCTGCAGCAGCGGCTCGCCGCGTTCGCGGCCGCACGGGACTGGGAGCAGTACCACACCCCGAAGAACCTGGCGACGGCACTGAGCGTCGAGGCGTCCGAACTGGTCGAGATCTTCCAGTGGTTGACGCCGGAGCAGTCGGCACGGGTGATGGAGAGGCCCGAGACGGCGCACCGGGTGGCGGACGAGGTCGCGGATGTCCTCGCGTATCTGCTGCAGTTCTGCGAGGTGTTGGGGATCGACGCGTTGTCGGCGCTGGCGGAGAAGATCGACCGGAACGAGGCCCGGTTCCCGGTACCGGAGCCCCCGGACCCCTCCGAACCCCGGGATCGTCACTCTTCGGAGTGATCAACTTATACACAGTCGACTTCGTGTCCACAGATTTCCGAATTCCTCTGGCTTTTCGGTACCGACACCCTCACTGTGGGTAATGGATGAGTTGAGCGGCTTTTCGTACGGACGGGGGTATCGCATGGAAGCGGAGCGGCTTGTAGGAGTCGGCCGACGTGCGCTGGCGCAGAGCCGGGGCACGCCGGACATCATCGCCGAGGCATGGCAGGCCCAGGCGCTCGCCCAGGCGATCGGCAGCCGGCTGGCGGCGGACGGCCCCAAGGAGTTAAGGGGCGAGGCCCGCGGGCTCAGCGAGATCGGCGGGAGAAGCAGTGGGTCGCTGGACCATCCGGCGGCGCGGGCCGGAGTGGCGCGGGCCGCGCAGCTCTCCGAGCTCGCCGAACCGCGGGCGACGCTGACGGGTCTGGGCATGCTGCTCGGAGAGGTGGGGATGGCCCTGGTCGGGGTGGCCTGCGAGACCGATGAGCAGGGGCTCTACTGGCAGTGCATGGAGGCGATCGACGCTGCCGACGAGTCCTTGGACCGGGTGCACGGAATGCTCCGGCGCCTCGACGAGCAGGAGCGGGAGCGGCAGCAGGATATGGAGCGCGGCCGGGAGCGGGACGGCCCGTACGGCCCGGTCCGCGGACCGGCGGGCTCGGCGGCGGGCCAGTCGTGACCGCACGGCACTTCGACGGTGACCAGTGGCGGCGGTGGTGCCGCGGAGAGAAGAGATGGTGCCGCGGAGAGAGGGAGGAGAGAGGGAGGGAGGGAGGAAGGAAGCGAGGGAGGAGGGGGAAGCGAGGGAGGAGGGGGAAGGGAGGGAGGAGGGGAGCGATGACCGGCGGCCGGAGGTGCAGGATGGGTGCATGGATCTTCGAATCTTCACCGAGCCCCAGCAAGGGGCCGACTACGACACCCTGCTCACGGTCGCCAAGGCGGCCGAGGACCTCGGCTTCGACGCCTTCTACCGCTCCGACCACTACCTCCGCATGGGACCGGGCGACGGGCTGCCCGGCCCGACCGACGCCTGGATCACCCTGGCCGGGCTGGCGCGCGAGACCAAGCGGATCCGTCTCGGCACGCTCATGACCGCGGGGACCTTCCGGCTTCCCGGCGTGCTCGCCATCCAGGTCGCGCAGGTCGACCAGATGTCCGGCGGACGCGTCGAGCTCGGTCTCGGCGCGGGCTGGTTCGAGGAGGAACACAAGGCCTACGGCATTCCGTTCCCCAAGGAGAAGTTCGGCCGGCTGGAGGAGCAGCTGGCCATCATCACCGGGCTGTGGGCGACCGAGATCGGCAAGACGTTCAGCTTCGACGGCAGGTACTACCAGCTGACGGATTCGCCTGCGCTGCCCAAGCCGGCGCAGGCCAGGATCCCGGTCCTGATCGGCGGTCATGGTGCGACGCGTACACCGCGGCTGGCCGCCCAGTACGCCGACGAGTTCAATATCCCCTTCGCGTCGCTGCAGGACAGTGAGAAGCAGTTCGGCCGGGTCCGGGAAGCGGCAAAGGCGGCCGGCCGCGGGCCGGACGACCTGGTGTACTCCAACGCCCTGGTGGTCTGCGTCGGCAAGAACGACGCGGAGGTGGCGCGCCGCGCGTCCGTCATCGGCCGCGACGTGGCGGAGCTGAAGGCGAACGGGCTTGCGGGCTCGCCCGCCGAGGTGGTCGAGAAGATCGGCCAATACGCTGCGATCGGGTCGTCCCGGATCTACCTCCAGGTCCTGGATCTGGACGACCTGGACCACCTGGAGCTGATCTCCTCCCAGGTCCGTACCCAGCTCGCCTGAGCCGGGCGGTTCCGGCTCACCTGAGCCGGAGTCCGGTCCCCGTTCACCGGGCCGAGTCATGGCCCGGCACATGAGGGAGTCACCTGTGCAACCCGTCCGGTCAGCCGATGGCCCGCCCGCCCGCGCCCTCGGGCAGGCCCTCTTGCAAGGGGCGCTCCTGCTCGACGGCGGTCTCTCCAACCAGTTGGCGGCGCAGGGCTGTGACCTGTCCGACGCGCTGTGGTCGGCCCGGCTGCTGGCCGACGGGCCGGGGCAGATCGAGGCAGCGCACACGACCTATGTGCGGGCGGGCGCACAGGTGCTCATCACGGCCAGTTACCAGGCGACGTTCGAGGGATTCGCGCGACGGGGGATCGGCCGGGCCCGGGCGGCGGAGCTCTTCGCCCGCAGTGTGCGGCTGGCGCGGCGGGCCGCGGGTGGGGTGGAGCGGGAGGTCTGGGTCGCCGGCTCGGTCGGGCCGTACGGGGCGATGCTGGCGGACGGCAGCGAGTACCGGGGCCGCTACGGGCTCTCCGTCCGGGAGCTGGAGCGGTTCCACCGTCCCCGGGTCGAGGCGCTGGCCGCCGCCGGGCCCGACGCGCTGGCGCTGGAGACGGTGCCGGACATCGACGAGGCCGAGGCGTTGCTGCGGGCGGCCGAGGGATGCGGGCTCCCCGTCTGGCTCTCGTACAGCGTGGCGGGGGACCGGACGAGGGCGGGGCAGCCGCTGGAGACGGCCTTCGCCCTCGCCTCGGAAAACGACCGTGTCCTGGCCGTCGGGGTGAACTGCTGTGATCCGGCGGACGCGGACCGGGCGGTGCGGATGGCGGCGGACGTGGCCCGCAAACCCGTCGTCGTCTATCCGAACAGCGGCGAGCAGTGGGACGCCGGGGGCCGGGGGTGGGCCGGCGACGCCACGTTCGATCCGGGGAGAGTACGGGTCTGGCAGGAGGCCGGCGCCCGGCTGGTGGGCGGTTGCTGCCGGGTCGGCCCGGACACCATCGCGGAGCTGGCCGGGCTGCTCGGCGGGACGACCGCGGACGAAGGAGGCGAGACGTACGTGACTCGCCAGGGCTGACCCTCGAAGCAGCCTCGCCACCACAAGGGCACGGGGCGGCCTTCTTCTACCTGCTTAGCGCTTCCAGGCGGTCTCGATTGCGCCGTAGTTGAAGGCGTCGCCGGGCAGCCGACCTCGCCCGATCGGCAGGATGCGGACGTCCAGCAGGGTCCGCAGCACCGAGCGCTGCCTGTCCAGCTCCAGGGCCTTCCACGCTTTGGTGACGTCCGTGGCGCCCACCACGCCCACCAGCGGGTCCCGCTTGGAGGCGCGGGCCAACTGCTTGGTCACCACTTCGAGCTGGGCCCTGGCCGCGTCCGAGCCCTCCGTGAACTGGGACATGTCGATGCCCCCGGCGCCGAAGAGGGCCGCCAGGTTGGTGAGCCGCTGGCGAATCTGGTCGCTCTGCACCTGGAGGGCCGCCACGTCCACATCGTCCGGGCCGGGCTCTAGGAGGTCCACCGCGTCCGGCCGGGAGAGACGCGACACGATCAGGTCGGTGATGTACTCGTCCACCTTCTCGGCCTGCCGTGAGCCGCCGTGCCCGGTGATGCAGCGGTAGGCGGGCTTCGCGGAGCTGCCGCCCCGGCCGCACTTCACCGCCTCCGGGCACCCGGGCACCCCGCACTTATAGATCAGGGAGCCCAGCCACTTGGGCTTCGCGCCACGGGTCGTGTTGCGGGCCGGGTTCTTCAGCACGGCCACGACACCCCGGAACTGGGGTTCGGTGACGAGAGCGTCCCAGGATCCGCGCCCGATCTCCTGGCCCTGGTACACCGCGATGCCCGCGTTGCGGGGGCGCAGCAGGAGGAGGCGGGCGTCCGTCGCCCTAATCCAGTTGCCCTGTGACGACTTGATGCCCCCGTCCTTCATCCAGCGGGCAAAGCCCTGGATCGAGCCGCCGGAGAGGACCAGCTCCGTCCCGTACTTGATCGCGGCGGCCTCCTCGGGGGCGGCCTTGTCCATGTCCAGGACGGGGACCACGATCTCGTCACCCGTCGCCTTGTCGATCTTCTTGCGCGTCTCGCCGGTGGGCCTGCCCCAGCCGAACGGGCGGATGCCGCCGCCCCACTCTCCGGCCTTCGCCTTCTGCTGGCGCTTGCGGGCGACGCGGGCGCCCTTGTGCTCGGACTCCTGCCGGGCGACGGCACCGAGGATGCGGGCGGTCATGCGGCCGTGGGGAGTGGACAGGTCGATCAGCCCGGCCTGGACGGTGTGCGTGAGCACGGACCGCCGCTCGGACAGGGCGATGTACTCCTCCAGCTCCACGGGGCTGCGGTGGAGACGGTCGGTGTGCCACGCGAGGACCACCGTGGCGTCGCCCTCCTCTAGCCCCTGGAGCATCTCCAGGTAATCCGCGCGGGGCTTGCCGGAGTAGGCGGACAGGTCGTTGTCCTCAAAGATCCGGGCGGCCTCGTACACGACCTCCGGCGTGGACAGCCGCTTGGCGAGAGCGTGGCAGTCCTCGATCTGCCGCTCGGTGCCGAGATGGGCTCCCGTGCGGTCCTGGCTGATGCGAGCGTAGATATAGCAACGGACGACCCTGATCGCCCCCGTAAGGTTCTGCATGACCCTGATTGTGGCAGTTTTATGTGTCCCTGGTGAGATGTCGGACCACCCAAACAGATGTCCATTGTTCACGATGACCGCAGCCGATGAGACCGCGAAGCGGAACAGGAACGAGACCGTGAAGGAGGCGAAAGCCGCATGACCAGTCCCCCGCGCACCCTGCCGGTGACCGACCTCTCCCTCGTGGTCCTCGTCGGAGCCAGCGGTTCCGGCAAGTCCACCTTCGCCCGCAGGCACTTCGAGCCCACGGAGATCATCTCCTCGGACTTCTGCCGCGGCTTGGTCGCCGACGACGAGAACGACCAGAGCGCCAGCCGTGACGCCTTCGACGTCCTGCACTACATCGCGGGCAAGCGGCTGGCAGCCGGGCGGCTGACCGTCGTGGACGCCACTTCCCTGATGATTGGGCGTGTTCAAGCGTCAGGGGAGGCGTCAGTTGCACGAGTGGAACGTGGTGTGGGTGCCCGATCCGGGGCAGTGGGGATCGCTACCGTCTGAGGGGGTCCTGGGGGTACAGGACCTGCCGGCTGAGGTCGCCCGGATCGGTCTGCGGCCGGGCGATCCGGTGTTCGTGGCACCGGACGGAACGGTGGACCGGGACCTGCTGGATTTCGTCCGGTCCATCGAATTCCGGAATCTGGAGCGGGAGACCAAGCGGAATTACGCGACGGATATCCGGCCGCTGTTGACCTTCCTGTCCTCGCGTGAGGTTCCGTGGAGGCAGGCGAGGCGGCAGGACTTGGCGGATTACCGGCACTGGAGATGCCGGGCTCCGCAGAATCCGCGCCGAATCGGTGGGACGAAGTGGAACCGGGAGGCGGCCGCGTTCACCAAGCTGTTCCGGTGGGCGAAGGTGTCCCCGTTGCCGGTGGACATCGTGCGGCGCGAGGACCGGGCTGCGGACTCGGTGAGCTCGCGAGTGCTGTGGCTGACGCCGCGGACCTGGGGTTTGTGGTCGGACATCGGGCTCCGCGGCCACAGTCGTACAGGAATGCCGGCGCCGGGGTGGGAGTCGCGGACGGAGTTGCGCAACACCAGCTTCGTGCAGCTGCTGCTCAGCTCCGGCCTGCGCCGACAGGAGGGTGGTTCACTGCTCACCTTCGAACTGCCCAGCCAGCGCTTGCGGTTCGGCCGCTACTGCCATGGCCGCGTCGCCGCGGCGGTCACCCGGTCGAAGCAGAGCCGGGTCTTCTACGTGTCGGTGGACGCAGTCGGCCAGGCCGAGGCATACGTCGAGTCGGAGCGCGCGTGGGCGGTGCAGCGCGCCCAGGCGGAAGGCCGCTATGAGCGGTTGCCCACGATGTGGCTGGTCACGAAGGTGACACGGGGCCTGAGACCGAAGGTCGAGTGGGTCGACTCGGACGGCGTCATCGGTGAGCAGGAGCTGGGCCGGCTGGGATGGCGCGAGCGGCAGTGGCTGTTCCTGGAGGGCCCGGACGGGCCGGAGCCGGCGTGGTTGTGGCTGACGGAACAGGGCCTGCCGATGGCTCCGGACCGGTGGAACGGCGTGTTCAGGGTGGCGAACCTGCGCTGCGAGGAGGTCCTGCTCTCCCCGGAAGAACAGGAGATCGAACGGGACTTCCGGCTGGCGGAGGTACGCGGCAAGAGTCCGTACGCGACGCCACACGCCGCGCGTCATTCGATGGCCCTCTACATGCTGGTCTTGCTGAATCAGCTGGTGGAGACCCGCTATGGGCTCTCGGCCGCAGACCGGCGGGACTTCGCAGTGCTGTTCGGCGATCCGTGGTGGCTGGTGAAGACCCTACTCGGTCACGCGGACGTGGAGGTGACGAAACGGCACTACCTCGCGCCGGTCGCGCACCTGCAACTGGAATCGATCCTGGCCGCGGCCGAACCCGCCGGCGAGGAGGAACAGCAGGTCGAGGACCTGGAAGGTGTGTTCACCCGGCTCGCCCGGGAGTCGGAAGGCATCCAGGACATCGACGCGATCCTTGAGGTGGCCCGGTGATCGGGCGGGGACGGCGGGCCGTCCTGCCACCGGCCGATCATCACACCGAGCCGCCGCTGGCTCCTGACGGGCTCGTGGTGACGGTCGTCAACAAGGCCGGATACGAGATGGCGTTCGACTTCGCCGAACTTCCGGTCGCCGAGGCCATGCAGCGGTCGCTGGCCGAGGTCTTCGCGATCCGGTCTGCGGGCTGGAACAGTCACGAGACCGCACGGGCTTCCTGGATCACGGTGAAGATGTTCGCGCGCTTCGTCGCAGAGCTGGAGCATCCCCCACAGGACCTGGGGGACTTGACACCCGCCACGCTCAAGCGCTGGCGCGCGAGGCATATCGGCACGAACAGCGGCAAGAGCGTGCTGCGTCAAGTGAGGCCGCTGCTGAGGGCGGATCCGCGGCTGGTCGACGGGCCGGTGGGAGAGGAACTGGCCCGACGCATCCCCAAAGCGGTGCCGATCAAGCAGTCGTACGGGAAGGAGGAGCGGGAGCGGGTCCTGCTGGTGGCCCAGCGGCAGTTTCGGACCGCTCTGCTGCGGATCCGCGAGAACACCCGCCTGCTGGAGAGGTGGCGGGCCGGTGACCTGGTGGAAGGCAGACGTGACTGGCGCCTCGGACAGGTCCTCGATCACCTCGCGCAGACCGGCTACGTCCCGCACACGGTCATGCCGAGCGGGGAGTTCGTGAAGAACCACAAGCTGCTGGGCGGCACCAGCCCGGAGAACACGTGGGGCAGACTCTTCCTGTCTCGCTCCGAACTCACCGCACTGGGCGTGCTGTTGACCGACCGGTTCGGCTGGAACCTGTCCGTCTACGACCGGCTGCCAGCCCCGACCACGGCCCCGTCGGCCGGATCGCCGGCAACGGTGACCTATCAGATCCAGGTCGAAAAGCGCAGGCAGGGCGGCGGCCGGTGGTTCTCCACGGAAAACGTCACCGACTCCGGGGCCGACTCCTCTGGCAGGCTGATCACTCAGGCGTTGGAAGCCACCGCGCACGGACGGGCGCTGGTCCATCGCCTCGCGCCCGACATCGGCCTTTTGATGGTTGCGCGAATGCACTACCCCAAGCGGAGGCACCAGCGCACGGAACGACCCCGCCCGGTGGGCCCCTTCGCCTTCGGCATCGGCAACGGCGACGCCCAGCGTTGGTGGATCACGCATGAGCTGGGCGGATCTCCGTTCCAGCGGACGCGCAGGACTACGGTGACGCGGGAAGGCCGCCCCCTTCAGCACACCCAGGGCACCCATCAGAGCATCTACGTGCTGCCCGACGAGCACGTTCAGCTCGCCTCGCAGAGCGTCTTCGAGGCCGGTGCCCGCGAAGCCGTCGAACAGGCCCAGGCCGCGGTGTTCGCCGGCGGCATCGCCGCCGCCCCGGACCCTGACCACGAGCGGACCGTGACCGCGGACTGCTCGGACGAGACGTCCAGCCCCTGGCCCCGACGCGCAGGGCGGCTGCGGAGCAGACTTCCTGCTCTGCCTGGCCTGCCCCAACGCCCGTGTCCACCCCGGCCATCACCCCCGACTTGCTCACTTGCATCAGAAGGTGCACAGCCTTCAATCCGTCCTGCCGAAACGCTCCTGGCACGAGCTGTGGAGCGAGCACGCACTCCGACTTGAGGACCTGCGCGACAAGGTCGGCCCGGCGGCCTGGAACGCGGCCCTCGCCTGCGTGAACGACGAGGACCGCACCCTGGTCCACCTCCTGGTGAAAGGAGATCTCGCCCCATGACCGCCGTCGGCGCCGCTGCCGAGATCGATACGTACATGCTGGCCATGCCCGCACCGGACAGCCCCGTGGTGCTGCCCCAGTGGATCAGCCGTGGCAACACGCACCCGAACTCCCGCTACCAGGATCCGATCTGGTCCATGGCTCCGCTCATCGACAACCCCGGAACCGGTCTGGTCAAGCTCCACTGGAAGAACTGCCCGGAACCTCTGCGCGATCAGGTGAAACTGGCCACCTGGACGATGATCAACGGCCAGCTGCGGCCCACCTACCTGCAAACCCGAGGAGTCCAGGCCCGATCCCGGTCGGGCGGCACGGACATGCTCGCCACCTGCCACGAGTGGATGCGGCTCGCCCGCTGGCTGCACGAACGCCAGATCACCAGCCTGGCCGCCTGCACTGAGACGCAGTGGCGGGCCTACGCGAACGAGCGCCTGGGCCAGGTATCCCGTGACACCGCAGCGATCATCTGCGTCCGTTCGGCGAACCTGTGGGCGTTCGACCAGCTCAGCGCCCGTCCCTCGGGCATCGCCCGCCCTCCGTGGGAGACCGAAGGAGTCGACGACTTCCTTCCCGCAGTTGGTACGGCCGGCGGCGGGGAGAACGCGACGGAGCCGCTGGACCCCCGGGTTCTCGGTCCGCTGCTGATCTGGGCTATCCGGTTCATCGACGACTTCGCCGACGACATTCTGGCGGCCTGGGCCGAACGCCGCCGCCTGGTCGTCGTTGCCGCCGCCACGAAGGCCGCGCCGGCCGGATGGGCCGCGCTGGAGGAGTGGTTGCTGCCCGTGGCGCGGGCCGGTCACCCGCTGCCGGCCAACTCGGGGAAAAGCGAGATCCAGGTGGCCACCACCTACATCGCCGCCCTCACAGGCTCCAACCGCGGCCAGGTGTCGAGGTTCGTCAAGCAGCACGGCCTCGCGGAGATCGCCGCAGAGCGGCCAGGGCCATGCCCGCTGCGGGTGCCGGTCACCGGACGGATCAACGGCGAGCCATGGCGTGAACACGTGGACTTCCACGAGGCCGCCGAGTTGATGAAGCACTTGGGCACAGCCGCGACGATCATCCTGCTCTACTTGACCGGGATGCGCCCCCAGGAGGTGCAGGGACTGCGTTCCGGCTGCTGTCCCGCCCCCGCACCCGCCGCCGACGGCACCGACGGGCGGCGCCTGATCCACAGCCACCACTACAAGAACGTCACCGACGACGACGGGAACCACATCTCCGGCGGTGAGGTCCGCCAAGTGCCCTGGGTCGCGATCACTCCGGTGGTTCACGCCATCCGCGTGCTGGAGCGTATGGTCCCCGAGGGAGAGCTCCTCCTCAGCACCGCCCACCACGAGTTCCATTCCCGCCACGGCCATGCGGGCGCGCTGAAAAAGCACACCTTGACCTTGCGCATCGAGTCCTTCGTGAACTGGGTAAACCGCGAGGCCGGGGAGCAGGGCCTGTCGGACCAGACCATCCCCGAGGACCCCCACGGCGCGATCGGACTGAGCCGGTTCAGAAGGTCTCTGGCCTGGCATATCGCCCGTCGCCCCGGCGGTCTGATCGCGCTCGCCATCCAGTACGGGCACATGCGCACCGTCCTCGATGCCCGCACCTCCAGCAGCTATGGAGCCCGCGGCCGCGGCGGCATTCACGCCATCCTCGACGTCGAAACGGCCCTCGCCGCCGCCGACACCGCTGCCCGACTGCGTGACCGCGTCGCCACCGGAGAGAAAGTCTCCGGTCCCGCCGCCCGCAGAGCCCTGACTGCCGCCGCCCACACCCCTCGCTTCGATGGCCGCATCGTCCCCCGCACCTTCGCCAGGAAGGCCAGCACCTTCCTCGCCCGCGACGGCATCGTGCTCTACGACAACCCCGACGCGCTCCTGATCTGCGCCTTCAAGCACGACAACGCTCTATGCGAACCAGAGCCCGGCGCGACCGCCCCACGGCAGTACGACTGCCGACCCGGCTGCGGCAACACGGTCCGCACTGACACCCACGCCCGCCTCCTTCGCGAACGCGCCGACGACCTCGACCAGTTCGCCGCCCACGCCCCCGGCCCGATCAGCAAGCGCCTGCGGACCAACGCCCACCGGCTCCGCGAAACCGCCGACACCCATGACAGCACCGCGCACCCCGCCGAGGCCCTCGCATGAATCAGCAGCACCAGGACGAGCGCGCCCGCATCCGCGAGGCGATGGACCGACTCCTGACCGGACACGCCACCGTCTCCAACGGCAGCCTCACCGTCGTCGCGCTCGCCGCCGAGGCCGATGTCCACCGCATGGCCCTTATGAAGCGGCACGCGGACTTGAAGAACGAGTTCTATGAGCGAGTCCGCAATGAAACCCAGCAGATACCGGAAACCGAGAAACGACTCCGGGAAACCGTCACAAAACTCAAGAGGACCATCGCCAACCAGAAAGTAGAGCTCGAAGAGCTCCGTCAACGAGTAACCAATCTGACCCTTGCTGGCGCCGTTCTCAGCCAGAGGGCGGAGCCCTCCACGGGGAGGCCCGACAACGTCGTTCCTCTCCGTCCGCCCACCACCTGAGAGCCCTGATCAGCGGGGCGGGAAGGAAGCCAGAGCGAACTCCCACTGGTCGGCGGCCTGAAGCAAGGCAGCCGTCCCTACCCGCACCTCCACGAAGTACTGGTAAATGTCCGTCCCGTCATCACCCTGCTGGAATGGGGGTGTGGCCTCCAAGGACAGGTGAATGCGAATCGCCGCCTCGCCTTCGCCTCGGTCAGCGAGGCTAAGGGCGAGGACCGGCTCAACGAACCACGTGTCTGGGGACAACTGTCCTTCGGTATCAGGACCAGTCACAGCTACGGTCCCCGCAGCCACCGCGCGCAGCCAAGCGGCAACCTGACGGGCTTCATCGGTCAATAGACATGGGTCGGTAAATGACCAGGTGCCCTCGGGAGTTGTTACCGCTCCTTCGATGACCAGCCAATTGTCGTCGTATGAATCGCCCCGCACCGCAGAGAACTGATAGCGCACCGGGCGCAGCTCGACACTGCTCACATGATCATTCAGAAGCACCGTCACAGGATGGCACAGGGCCTCGCCCCGAGTCCCGGAGAAGCCTGCTGATCTGAACAGAAAGACTTGACGGGGAACGCCACCAACGTCCAGTCCGAGAGCCGCAGGCAGCTGGTCCAACTGGCCAGGAGCCACGACGTGCTGCCCATCGCGATCGTCCTCGACCTGCCCGAAGAGATCTGCGTCGCGCGCAACGCGACCCGCCCCGACCGCGCCGACATGCCGCGCCACGTCATCCAGCGCCACCGCCGCGAACTGCGCCGCTCGCTGCGCGGCCTGGAGCGCGAGGGCTTCCGCAAGGTGCACATCCTGCGCACCGAGGAGGAGGTGGAGCACGCCGAGGTGGTGCTGGAGCGCCGCTACAACGACCTGCGCCACCTCACCGGCCCTTTCGACATCATCGGCGACATCCACGGCTGCCGTTCCGAGCTGGAAGCCCTGCTCGGCAAGCTCGGCTACGTCGATGGCGTGCATTCCGAGGGGCGCACGGCGGTCTTCGTCGGCGACCTCGTGGACCGCGGCCCCGACAGCCCCGGGGTGCTGCGCCGCGTCATGTCCATGGTGTCGGCGGGCAACGCCCTGTGCGTACCCGGCAACCACGAGAACAAGCTCGGCCGCTACCTCAAGGGCCGCAAGGTCCAGCACACCCATGGACTCGCCGAGACCATCGAGCAGTTGGACCGGGAGGACGAGAAGGACCCGGCCTTCCGCGAGCAGGTGCGGGAGTTCATCGACGGGCTCGTCAGCCACTACGTGCTCGACGGCGGCAAGCTGGTCGTCTGCCACGCCGGACTGCCCGAGAAGTACCACGGGCGCACCTCCGGCCGGGTCCGTTCGCACGCGCTATACGGGGACACCACCGGCGAGACCGACGAGTTCGGTCTGCCCGTGCGCTATCCCTGGGCGGAGGAATACCGGGGCCGGGCCGCCGTGGTCTACGGCCACACCCCCGTGCCCAACACCTCCTGGATCAACAACACCATCTGCCTGGACACCGGCGCGGTCTTCGGCGGCAAGATGACCGCGCTGCGCTGGCCGGAGCGCGAGCTCGTCGACGTACCGGCCGAGAAGGTCTGGTACGAGCCGGTCAAACCGCTGACCACCGAGGCACCCGGAGGCCGGGAGGGCCGGCCACTGGACCTCGCCGATGTGCAGGGGCGCCGGATCGTGGAGACCCGGCACATGGGGCGCATCTCGGTCCGGGAGGAGAACGCCGCGGCGGCGCTCGAAGTCATGAGCCGGTTCGCCGTCGACCCCCGGCTGCTGGGCTACCTCCCGCCGACCATGGCGCCCACCGCCACCTCGCACGAGGACGGCTATCTGGAGCACCCGGCCGAGGCCTTCGCCCAGTACCGGGCGGACGGTGTCGCGCGGGTCGTGTGCGAGGAGAAGCACATGGGCTCGCGTGCGGTGGCACTGGTCTGCCGGGACGCGAACGCCGCCCGTGAGCGGTTCGGCGTGGGCGATGCCCTCCGCGCCTCCGATGCCCTCCGCGCCTCCGACGTCCTCGACAGCGAGGGGGGCCCGACAGGGGCGCTGTACACCCGCACGGGGCGGCCGTTCCTCGACGACGTCGCCCTCACCGAGGTGATCCTCGGCAGGCTGCGCATCGCCGTCACCGCCGCAGGACTGTGGGAGGAGTGGGACACCGACTGGGTGCTGCTCGACGCCGAGCTGATGCCGTGGTCCCTCAAGGCGGCCGGGCTGCTGCGCACGCAGTACGCCGCGGTCGGCGCCGCATCCGGAGCCGTCCTTCCGGAGGCCGACGCGGCCCTCGCGGCAGCGGCGGCCCGTGGGGTGGACGTGAGCACGCTCGCGGACCGCCAGCGGGGACGGGCCGAGGACGCGGCGGCGTTCACCGAGGCGTACCGCCGCTACTGCTGGAGCACCCAGGGCCTGGACGGAGTGCGGCTCGCCCCGTTCCAGATCCTCGCCGTGCAGGGCCGCTCGCTGGCCGCCGTACCGCACGACGAGCAGCTGGCCTGGCTCGACCGGCTGGTCGAGCACGACCCGACGGGACTGCTCCAGGTCACCCGCCGGCTCGTCGTCGACACCGGTGACGAGGCGTCGGTGCGCTCCGGAATCGACTGGTGGCTGGAGATGACCGGACGCGGCGGCGAAGGCATGGTCGTCAAGCCGCTCGCCGCGCTCGTACGGGACGACAAGGGCAGGCTGGTCCAGCCGGGCATCAAGGTGCGCGGCCGGGAGTACCTCCGGATCATCTACGGCCCCGAGTACACCCGCCCGGAGAACCTGGAGCGGCTGCGCGGCCGGTTCCTCGGCCACAAGCGGTCGTTGGCGCTCCGGGAGTACGCGCTGGGGCTGGAAGCGCTGGACCGGCTGGCCGGCGGGGAGCCGCTGTGGCGGGTGCACGAGGCGGTGTTCGCGGTGCTGGCCCTGGAGTCGGAACCGGTCGACCCGAGGCTGTAGGAGGGGGTGGCAGCGGATCGTCCGTGGGCTCGACGGTGAGATCGACGCAGAGTCCAACGGTGGGATCCGCGGAGAGACAGACCGCGGGATCCAGGGAGAGACAGACCGGGGGATCCACGGGAAACCCGCTGGCGATTCACCGGGTGAACGGCGCTCCGCACGGCGAGGATGGAGATATGGGATTCCACGTCGACTCCGAGGCCGGGCGGCTGCGCCGCGTCATCCTGCACCGCCCCGATCTTGAACTGAAGAGGCTCACCCCCAGCAACAAGGACGCGCTCCTGTTCGACGACGTGCTCTGGGTGCGCCGCGCCCGCCAGGAGCACGACGGCTTCGCGGACGTGCTGCGCGACCGCGGGGTGGAGGTGCACCTTTTCGGCGATCTGCTCCGTGAGGCGCTGGACATTCCGGTGGCCAGGCGGCTCGTCCTGGACCGGGTCTTCGAGGAGAAGGAGTACGGCCCGCTCGCGACCGAGCATCTGCGGGCCGCCTTCGAGGAGTTGCCCAGCGCCGACCTGGCCCAGGCGCTGGTCGGCGGGATGACCAAGCGGGAGTTCCTGGACCGGCACAGTGAGCCGACCTCCGTCCGCTTCCACGTCATGGACCTGGACGACTTCCTGCTCGGCCCGCTGCCCAACCACCTCTTCACCCGGGACACCTCGGCCTGGATATACGACGGCGTGTCCATCAACGCGATGCGCTGGCCGGCCCGGCAGCGCGAGACCGTCCACTTCGAGGCGATCTACCGCCACCACCCGCTCTTCACCGGCCCCGAGGCGGGCGCCTTCCACCACTGGTCGGAGGGGCAGGACGACTACCCGTCCACCATCGAGGGCGGCGACGTACTGGTCATCGGCCACGGCGCCGTACTCATCGGGATGAGCGAGCGCACCACCCCGCAGGCGGTGGAGATGCTGGCCCGCGGGCTGTTCGACGCCGGCTCGGCGCACACGATCGTGGCGCTCGACATGCCCAAGCGCCGGGCGTTCATGCACCTCGACACGGTCATGACGATGATCGACGGCGACACCTTCACCAAGTACGCGGGGCTGGGCATGCTCCGCTCCTACACCATCGAGCCCGGTGACGGGCCGAGGGACCTGAAGGTCACCGACCATCCGCCCGAGCACATGCACGACGCGATCGCGCACGCTCTGGGCCTGGACTCGATCCGGGTTCTCACGGCCACCCAGGATGTGCACGCCGCGCAGCGCGAGCAGTGGGACGACGGCTGCAATGTGCTGGCCGTCGAGCCGGGTGTCGTCGTCGCGTACGAGCGCAACGCCACCACCAACACCTACCTGCGCAAGGAGGGCATCGAGGTCATAGAGATCCGCGGCAGCGAACTGGGCCGGGGCCGGGGCGGCCCCCGCTGCATGAGCTGCCCCGTGGTACGCGACCCGGTGTAGTGGCGCGCGGCCTGGACCCGAGAAGAGGCGCCGTATAGCAATGCATGGTGTCGTATAGACTTCCAGAGTCAGTGCAAGTGCGACCCTCGCCCTACTCAGGAGCAGTCCCATGGCCATAGACCTCGCAGGCCGCCACTTCCTCAAGGAGCTGGACTTCACGGCCGAGGAGTTCCGCGGCCTGATCGACCTCGCGGCGGAGCTGAAGGCCGCCAAGAAGTCGGGGACCGAAGTGCAGCGGCTGCGCGGCAAGAACATCGCGCTCATCTTCGAGAAGACCTCGACCCGCACCCGCTGTGCCTTCGAGGTGGCCGCCGCCGACCAGGGTGCGTCCACGACGTATCTCGACCCCTCCGGCTCGCAGATCGGGCACAAGGAGTCGGTGAAGGACACGGCCCGCGTCCTCGGCCGGATGTTCGACGGTATCGAGTACCGGGGTGACAGCCAGGTGGCCGTCGAGGAGCTGGCCGCCCATGGCGGCGTTCCGGTCTTCAACGGACTCACCGACGACTGGCACCCGACCCAGATGCTCGCCGACGTCCTCACCATGACCGAGCACAGCGCGAAGCCGCTGGAGCGCATCGCCTTCGCCTACCTCGGCGACGCCCGCTTCAACATGGGCAACTCCTACCTCGTCACCGGCGCGCTGCTGGGCATGGACGTGCGGATCGTCGCGCCGAAGTCGTACTGGCCGGCCCCGGAGATCGTCGCCGAGGCCCGCGCGCTGGCCGAGGTGAGCGGCGCGACGGTCACTCTCACCGAGGACGTCACCGCGGGTGTCGGGGGCGCGGACTTCGTCGCCACCGATGTCTGGGTCTCCATGGGTGAGCCCAAGGAAGTCTGGGCCGAGCGTATCGAGGCTCTCGGGCCGTACGCCGTGACCATGGACGTCCTGCGCGCCACTGGCAACGCCGACGTGAAGTTCCTGCACTGCCTCCCGGCCTACCACGACCTCGGCACCAAGGGCGGACGGGAGATCGAGGCCACCTACGGGCTGACGGAGCTGGAAGTCACCGACGAGGTATTCGAGTCCGCGCACTCGGTCGTCTTCGACGAGGCCGAGAACCGGATGCACACGATCAAGGCCGTTCTGGTGGCGACCCTGGCGGCCACGCGCTGAATACTGCATGAACATGCATCCAATTGGGTGAACATGCGCGAAGGTGACTATTATGTTGCCTCTTGGTGGGGTTCGAGCTCGCACGCTCGAACCCCATTTTCGTGCCGCCCCACGCGCCCGAGCCCTGGGGCCCGAGTTCTGAGCCCGGAGCCCGGAGCCCGGAGCCGGAATCGGAGCCCCCCACAGGCCTCGGGGCGCACATCCCCCACATGCTCCACCAGAGAAGAGAACATCCCCGTGAGTCCGCTGCGCCCACCGAGCCCCACGCGTCCGTCCGGGCCACGCATCAAGAACCCGCACCAGCTGATCGCCGAGTCCGGCGCCGACCTGGAGGGGCACGGCCTCAGACGCTCCATGGGCCTCTTCCAGCTGGTGTGCTTCGGTGTCGGCGCCGTCGTCGGCACCGGCATCTTCGTCGGCCTCTCCGACAGCGTCGCCGAGGCCGGCCCCGCCGTCGTGCTGTCCTTCGTGCTCGCGGCGATCACCTGCATCTTCACCGCGTTCTCCTTCGCTGAGCTGGGCAGCGCGATCCCGGTCTCCGGCAGCTCGTACTCCTTCGCCTATGCGACGCTCGGCGAGCGCATCGCGTTCCTCGTCGGCTGGTGTCTGCTGCTGGAGTACGGCGTCTCGGTCTCCGCGGTCGCCGTCGGCTGGAGCCAGTACGTCAACGAGCTGCTGAGCAGCCTGTTCGGTCTGCAGCTGCCCGCCGCTCTCTCGGCGGGGCCCGGCGACGGCGGAGTGATCAATCTGCCCGCCGTCCTGGTGATCATGATGGCCGCCACCCTGCTGGTGCGCGGCGTCCGGGAGAGCGCGGGAGCCACCACCGCGATGGCGGTCCTCAAGATCGCCGTCCTGATCATGTTCTGCGTCATCGCCTTCACGGCCTTCGAGCACGGGAATCTCACGCCGTTCGTCGCTCACGGAGCGGGCGGGGTCACCGCCGGTGCGTCGCTGGCGTTCTTCTCGTACATCGGCTTCGACGCCATCACCACCGCGGGCGAAGAGGTCAGGAACCCGCGGCGGAACATCCCGATCGCGATCATGATCTGCATCGGCCTGGTCACGCTGCTCTACTGCGCCGTCGCGCTCGCCGCCATCGGAGCCCTCGGCCCGGAGGCCGTTGCCCACCGGCCGGCCGCGCTCTCGATCGTCGTCGACCAGGTCACCGACTCGAACGTCGGAGGCGGGATCATCGCCTTCGGCGCGGTCGTCGCGATCGCGTCCGTCGTGCTCGCGGTGATGTACGGGCAGACCCGCATCCTGATGTCGATGTCCCGCGACGGCCTGATCCCCCGGGTCTTCGAGCGGGTCTCGCCGCGGACGGCGACGCCGGTCGCCAACACCTGGATCGTGGCGGTCGTCTTCGCGGTACCGGCGGCCTTCTCCTCGCTCGACGTGGTGGTGAATCTGACGACCATCGGCGCACTGGCCACCATGGTCGCGGTGAACATCGCGGTGATCGTGCTGCGCCGCCGCAACCCCGAGGTGAGGGGCTCGTTCCGGGTGCCGCTCTACCCGCTGAGCCCGGTCCTGGGCGTCGGATTCTGCCTGTATCTGATGTACGGGACGGGCTGGGCGACCTGGGTGCAGTTCGCCGTCTTCCTGCTCGTCGGCGCGGCGGTCTACGCCTTCTACGGCCGCAGCCGCTCCCGGCTGGCCGCTGCCGACGCGGGGTGATCAGGGGGACCGGGGCGGCGCGGGGGCGGCGGGTAAGTTCTGCGGTGTACGGGACGGCAGGGTGAACCAGACCGCCTTGCCGTGCTCCGTCGTGCGGTGACCGCAGGACGAACTGAGCGTACGGATCAGCAGCAGCCCCCGGCCGTGCTCCTGCCACGGGTCCGGCTCGCTGCCGGGCCGCGGATGGGAGAGATCACCCGGCGGGGCGGGGTCGCGGTCGTGCACCTCCACCTGGCAGCCGGTCGGCAGCAGCTCCACCACCAGCTCGATCGGCTCCGCCCCGCGGGTGTGCTCCACCGCATTGGTGACCAGCTCGGCGGTGAGGAGCTCGGCGGTGTCCGAATCGGCCGGAGCGTCGATCTCCGCCAGCGCCGTACGGATCAGGGCGCGGGCGACCGGTACGGCCACCGTCGAGTGCGGCAGGGCGATCCGCCAGGAGGCAGGGACGGGGGCATCGGGGAGCACGGCAGAGTTTCCGTTCCGTAGTCGGTCGAGATTCCGGGCGTCGGTGGGGTTTCCGGGGCCGGTCGGAGGGCTTTCTGGACGTCAACACTTCTTCGGTTCAACCTTTACGAAGTGCAACGAGTTCGGACCAGGGTCTGCCGACCGGCATGAAGGGGACATTCGGCACTGCTTTCTCACGCTCCGCGTATCGCGTGCCCGTGACGGGAGTCACGTACGAGTGATAAGTTCGGTTGCAGGTATCGCAGGCAGCGGCCCGACGGCTGAAGGAGAGCCCCCTCCATGAGTCCGTTTCCCAGCTCCGCCCCCCGTACGGATGACTGGCGTCATCTGCGGCTGACGACGGACGACGGAGTCGCCACCGTCACCCTCGCCCGCCCCGAGAAACTCAACGCGCTCACCTTCGGTGCCTACGCCGACCTGCGCGACCTGCTTGCCGAACTGTCCCGCGAACGCACCGTGCGCGCGCTGGTGCTCGCGGGGGAGGGCCGCGGATTCTGCTCGGGCGGAGATGTCGACGACATCATCGGCGCGACACTCGCCATGGACACCGCCCAGCTCCTCGATTTCAACCGCATGACCGGGCAGGTGGTGCGGGCCCTTCGTGAAACCCCCTTCCCCGTCATCGCCGCCGTACACGGCGTGGCCGCAGGTGCCGGCGCGGTTCTCGCACTGGCCGCCGATTTCCGGATCGCGGACCCGTCCGCCCGCTTCGCCTTCCTCTTCACCAAGGTCGGTCTCTCCGGCGGCGACATGGGCGCCGCCTACCTGCTGCCGCGCGTCGTCGGCCTCGGTCACGCCACCCGACTGCTGATGCTCGGCGAACCGGTCCGCGCGCCCGAAGCTGAGCGGATCGGACTGATCAGCGAGCTGACCGAGGAAGGCCAGGCGGATGTGCGCGCGGCGGCGCTCGCCCGCCGCCTCGCCGACGGACCGGCCCTCGCCCTCGCCCAGACCAAGGCACTGCTCACCGCCGAACTCGACATGCCGCTCGCCGCCGCGGTCGAGATGGACGCCGCGACCCAGGCCCTGCTGATGCACGGCGACGACTACGCCGAATTCCATGCCGCCTTCACCGAGAAGCGGCCACCGAAGTGGCAAGGCCGGTAGCGCGATGCCGCCCGACATCAGCGCCACCGGCTCGGGACCGTCCGCCGCGACGGCGCCGGGTGTGATTCCATCCGCCGCGACGGCGACGGCTCCTGGCACACATCCCTCCGCAACGAAGCCGACCGGCGTGAAACGGATCGCGGTCATCGGCGGCGGACCCGGTGGGCTCTACGCCGCGGCCCTGCTCAAGCGGCTCGATCCGGAACGCGACATCACCGTCTGGGAGCGTAACGCCCCCGACGACACCTTCGGCTTCGGCGTCGTCCTCTCCGACGAGACCCTCGGCGGCATCGAACACGCCGACCCCGTCGTGTACCGGGCGCTCCAGGACGAATTCGTACGGTGGGACGACATCGACATCGTCCACCGAGGCGTGACCCAGACCTCCGGCGGCCACGGCTTCGCCGCGCTGGGCCGGCGCAGGCTCCTGGAGATCCTGCACGACCGCTGCGAGTCCCTCGGCGTACGCCTCCGCTTTTGCACCGTGGCCCCGCCGGCCGCCGAGCTGGCCGCCGCCCACGACCTGGTGATCGCCGCCGACGGAGTGCACAGCCTCACCCGCGCCGCGCACGCCGACACCTTCGGCCCCCGCCTCACCGACCACCGCTGCCGCTACATCTGGCTCGCCGCCGACTTCGCCCTCGACGCCTTCCGCTTCGAGATCGCCGAGACCGCGTACGGGGTGATGCAGCTGCACGGCTACCCCTTCTCGGCCGACGCCTCCACCGTCATCGTCGAGATGCGCGAAGAGGTCTGGCGGGCCGCCGGATTCGACACCTGCGACGTGGAGCACTCGACCGTACGCTGCGCCAAGATCTTCACCGAGGCGCTCGGCGGCCGGCCGCTGCGCTCCAACAACTCCTCCTGGCTGACCTTCCGCACCGTCGTCAACGCCCGCTGGTCGCACGGCAACACGGTCCTCATCGGCGACGCCGCCCACACCGCGCACTTCTCCATCGGCTCCGGCACCAAACTCGCCGTCGAGGACGCCCTCGCGCTCGCCGCCTGCATCGAGGAACAGCCCGACCTGCCCGCCGCGCTGTCCGCGTACGAGACCGAGCGCCGGCCGGTCGTCGAATCGACCCAGCGGGCCGCCGCGGCCAGCCTGCGCTGGTTCGAGGAGCTCGGCACCTACGTCGACCAGCCGCCCCGCCAGTTCGCCTTCAACCTTCTCACCCGCAGCCGCCGCGTCACCCACGACAACCTGCGGCTGCGCGACGCCTCCTTCACCGCCGCCGTCGAGGAGGAGTTCGGCTGCGCCCCGGACACCCCGCCGATGTTCACCCCGCTGCGGCTGCGCGGCCTCGAACTCCGCAACCGCGTCGTCGTCTCACCCATGGACATGTACGCGGCCATCGACGGCGTCCCCGGCGACTTCCACCTCGTCCACCTGGGCGCACGCGCACTCGGTGGCGCCGGGCTCGTCATGACGGAGATGGTGTGCGTCAGCGCCGAGGGCCGCATCACCCCCGGCTGCACCGGGCTCTACAGCCCCGAACAGGCCGCGGCCTGGACCCGGATCACCGGCTTCGTCCACGCGAGCGCGCCCGGAACGGCCATCGGCGTCCAGCTCGGCCACTCCGGACGCAAGGGATCCACCAAACTCATGTGGGAGGGCATCGACCAGCCCCTCGACCACGGCAACTGGCCGCTCACCGCCGCGTCCCCGATCCCGTACGCGGACGGCGTCAACCAGGTCCCGCACGCCCTGGACCGAGCCGGACTCGACGCCGTACGCGAACAGTTCGCGGCGGCGGCCCGCCGTGCCGATCACTGCGGCTTCGACCTGCTGGAACTCCACTGCGCCCATGGCTACCTGCTGTCCGGCTTCCTCTCGCCGCTCACCAACCGCCGCACCGACCGGTACGGCGGATCGCTGGGCAACCGGCTCCGCTTCCCCCTGGAAGTCTTCGACGCGGTCCGCGCCGACTGGCCCGACGACCGGCCCATGACCGTCCGCATCTCCGCCACGGACTGGGCCGAGGGCGGCACGACCGCCGAGGACGCCGTCGAGATCGCCCGTGCCTTCGTCGCCCACGGCGCCGATGCCATCGACGTCTCCACCGGCCAGGTCGTCCCCGACGAGCGCCCCGAGTACGGCCGCTCCTACCAGACCCCGTACGCGGACCGGATCCGCAACACGCTGTGCGTGCCGGTCATCGCGGTCGGCGCGATCTCGTCCTGGGACGACGTCAATTCACTGCTGCTCGCGGGCCGGGCCGACCTCTGCGCCCTGGCCCGCCCCCATCTCTACGACCCGCACTGGACGCTGCACGCGGCGGCCGACCAGGGCTACAGCGGTCCGGGCGCGCCCTGGCCGCTCCCGTACCGCGCGGGCAGCCGCACCCCGCCGACGGGCCGCACGGACGCACCGAAGCCCCGGCTCACCCTGGGGTGACGGGCTCCTCCGCCGCGCTGATCAGCAGCCGGTCCGAGACCGCCCGGAAGCCGATGCGCCGGTACACGCCGTTGCTGGTCGGGTTCGCAAGGTCGGTGAAGAGCAGCACCTCCTGCGCGCCCGCCTCCCGAGCCGCCCGGGCGACCTCCGCCGTCACCGCGGCCGCGTAGCCCCGGCCGCGGTACTCGGCAGGTGTGTAGACCGTCGCGATCCGTACCGTGCCCGCGATCCGTGGCGAGGCACCCGCCATCGACACCGGGACGCCGCCGTCCTCCCAGAGTGTCAGCGTGCCGGCTGCCGTCCCTTCGTCCACCAGCCGCTCGGCATTTTTGCCGGGCTGGCCGACCTGGTCGGCGAACGCGTGGAACCAGCGCACCAGCGGCTCCCGGTCGGCGGCGGTGGCGGCCCGGTGCCTCCCGGCCGGTGCCGGAGAGGGCGGGACCAGCGTCTCCAGCCGGTAGAGCCGCTGCTCCTGGTCGACCCGGTGGCCCGGCCAGGTGGCGGCCAGCGCCTCGGCGGTGGCCCGGTCCGCGTTGACCCCGGTCAGCGGGAGCGCGGCGGCCAGCGGGGCGAGCGCTTCCGGGGCGACGGTCCCCAGCAGTGGCCGGTACGGCGGGGTCTGCACCAGCGTCCCCGCGACCTCGCCGTCCGCCCCGCGCCACCAGCCCAGCAGCGGGGCGGAGTCGGTGTAGGCGTGCGGGCCGCCCCGACGCAGGGCCGCGGTGACGGTCAGCACCAGGGTGTTCTCGGCGGGCCGGGCGGCCAGCGAGGCGCCGGCCGCGTCCAGAAATACGTCGACGTCATCGGTGAAGGTCCAGGTCATGCCTCATCCTGCCGGGTGCGGGTGGCGCGAAGCACCCGTATTTCCGGGTCACTCGGCTCGCAGCATTTCGGGGTCACTGGTCCCGCAGCCGGAAGCGCTGCAGCTTCCCGGTGGCGGTCCGGGGCAGTGCGGGCAGGAACTCGACGACGCGCGGGCACTTGTGCGGGGCCAGTTCGCCCTTCATGTACGTACGCAGCTCGTCGGCCGACAGTTCGGCGCCCTCACGCAGCACCACGTACGCCACCACGATCCGGCCGCGCAGTTCGTCGGGCCGCCCCACCACCGCGGCCTCGGCCACCGCGGGGTGACGCAACACGGCGTCCTCGACCTCGGGGCCCGCGATGTTGTAGCCGGAGGAGATGATCATGTCGTCGGCGCGGGCGACGTAACGGAAGTAGCCGTCCGGATCGCGCACATACGTGTCACCGGTGATGTTCCAGCCGTGCGCCACGTAGTCCCGCTGGCGTTCGTCGGCGAGATAGCGGCAGCCGATCGGACCGCGTACGGCGAGGAGCCCCGGCTCCCCGTCCGGCATCTGCCGGCCCTCGCCGTCCACCACCCGGGCCTGCCAGCCGGGCACCGGAACTCCGGTGGTGCCGGGGCGGATCGCGTCGTCGGCGGCGGAGATGAAGATGTGCAGCAGTTCGGTGGCGCCGATGCCGTTGATGATGCGCAGACCCGTCCGCTCGTACCAGGACCGCCAGGTGGCCACCGGGAGGTTCTCGCCGGCCGAGACACAGCGCCGCAGCGCGGTCAGATCGTGCTCGTCGACGCGGTCGAGCATCACGCGGTACGCGGTCGGCGCCGTGAACAGCACCGACACCCGGTGGGCGGCGAGCGCGGGCAACAGCTGCACCGGGCCGGCCTGTTCGAGCAGCAGGGAACTGGCACCGGCCCGCAGTGGGAAGACCACCAGACCGCCGAGCCCGAAGGTGAAGCCGAGCGGCGGACTGCCCGCGAACACGTCGTCGGGCGTCGGGCGCAGGACATGGCGCGAGAACGTGTCGGCGATGGCGAGCACGTCCCGGTGGAAGTGCATACAGCCCTTCGGCCGCCCGGTCGTGCCCGAGGTGAACGCGATCAGCGCGACATCGTCCGCCGCCGTGTCCACCGGCAGGTACGGCCCCCGCTCGGCCTCGGCCAGCCGCAGCAGATCGTCCGGGGCGTCACCCCCGTACGCCGTGATCCGTAGTCCCGGCACCTGAGCCTTCACCAGATCGTCGATCGCCCGGATGTCGCACAGTGCGTGGCTCACCCGGGCGATCGAGCAGATGGTGGCGAGCTCGGCGGACCGCTGCTGGGCCAGCACCGTGACGGCGATCGCGCCCGCCTTCAGCACCGCGAGCCAGCAGGCGGCCAGCTGGGGCGTGGTGGGGCCGCGCAGCAGCACGCGGTTGCCGGGGACGACCCCCAGATCCGACGTGAGGACATGGGCGATCCGGTCCACCCGGTCCCGCAGTTCCCCGTAGCTCCACACTCCGCCGTCCGGGGTACGGAAGGCGGGGCGGTCGGGGCCGAAGCGCTCGGCCGTACGGTCCAGGAGCTCCGCCGCGCAGTTGAGGCGGGCCGGGTAGTTCAGTTCGGGCAGGTCGAAGAGCAGTTCCGGCCACTGGTCCGGAGGTGGCAGGTGCTCCCTGGCGAAGCTGTCGAGGTGCGCTGAGGTCTTCGGGTCCATGACGGATCGCCCCCTTGTCGCCTCCGGAGCGTATCGTTTGGGTGACGGTAGTCAACGGTCCGCGATAAGACGAGAAAAACGAGATGCGCCCCCGGGTGCCTCGGACACCGACAAGAGAGGCGCCGGTATGACGGCATTCTCGCTCGATCCGGCACAAACCGCCTGGTGCGAGGAACTGAGAGTCCTTGCCGAGCAGCAATTGCGCCCCCTCGCCGAAAAGGGCGACCCGGGCCACGTCAACCGCCCCCTGATCACCGCACTCGGCGAGTCGGGTCTCCTCGACCGGCTGCTGAACTCCGGCGCCCTCGACCTCTGCCTGCTCCGCGAGTCCCTGGCCCGCGGCTGCACGGAGGCCGAGACCGCACTGGCCCTCCAGGGCCTCGGCACCCACCCCGTGCTCCGGGCGGGAACCCCGGCTCTCCGCGAGCGCTGGCTCCCCGAAGTGCGCGCCGGCCGCGCCGTCGCCGCCTTCGCACTCAGCGAACCGGGCGCGGGCTCCGACGCGGCGGCCCTCGCCCTGAACGCCGAACGCGCCCCCGACGGCTGGCGCCTGACCGGCGAGAAGTGCTGGATCTCCAACGCACCCGAGGCCGACTTCTACACCGTCTTCGCGCGTACGACCCAGGGCGCCGGATCCCGTGGCGTCACCGCGTTCCTGGTCCCCGCCGACCGCCCCGGACTGACCGGCACCGCCCTCGACATGCTCTCGCCGCACCCCATCGGAACCCTGGTCTTCGACGGTGTCCCGGTCACCGCCGACGATGTGCTCGGCGAACCGGACCGCGGCTTCCGGGTCGCCATGGACACCCTCAACCTGTTCCGCCCCAGCGTCGGCGCGTTCGCCGTCGGCATGGCCCGCGCCGCCCTCGACGCCACGGTGACGCACACCGCCGGACGCACCGCCTTCGGCGGCCCGCTGAAGGACCTTCAGGCCGTCTCCCACCAGGTCGCCGAGATGGCCACCCGTACCGAAGCCGCCCGGCTGCTGGTGTACGCGGCCGCTGCCGCGTACGACGCGGGCGAGCCCGGCGTACCGCGCCGCGCGGCCATGGCGAAGCTGTACGCCACCGAGACCGCGCAGTACGTCGTCGACACCGCCGTCCAACTGCACGGCGCCCGCGCCCTGCGCCGCGGCCACCTCCTCGAACACCTGTACAGAGAGGTCCGCGCCCCACGGATCTACGAGGGCGCCAGCGAGGTCCAGCGCACGATCATCGCCAAGGAGCTGTACGCGAACCGGGAGGCGTCCGCATGAGTCCGCTCCACCGGATCAACCCCGCCGAGCTGTCGCCGCCCACCGGCTTCTCGCACGCCGTCACCGCCATCGGCGGTCAACTGGTCTTCCTGGCCGGGCAGACCGCCCTCGACCAGGACGGCAAGGTCGTCGGCGCGGGCCTGCCCGAGCAGTTCGCGACGGCGCTCACCAACTTGCTCACCGCGCTGCGTGCGGCGGGCGGCGCCCCGGCGGACCTGGCCCGGGTCACCGTGTACGCCACCGATGTGGCCGACTACCGCACCCATGCCGGGGAACTGGGCCGGATCTGGCGGCAGTTGGCGGGCCGCGACTATCCGGCCATGGCGGTCATCGGGGTGGCGAGGCTCTGGGACGAGCAGGCACTGGTCGAGATCGACGGGGTGGCGGTGCTGCCGTGAACGCGCCGGGCGGGCCGGGCACCGCGTGCCCGGCCCGCCCGGCGACGCGCGGATCGGCGCGGATCAGTACGGCTTCACCAGCACATGCGCCGCGCCCGGAATGCCGATCTTCAGCAGCTCGTCCTCCTCGGGCGTGGTCTCGCTGCCGGTCTCCTGCTTGAGCACCGCACGCGACATGGCCTGCACCCACATGGCCCGGGGGCGGCGGCGCGCCTCCCACGCTTCGAGGGCCGCTGCCACATCGGCCTCGGTGTCCAGCGACTCGGCGAGCACCAGCGCGTCCTCGACGGCCATCGCCGCACCCTGCGCGATGTGCGGGGTGGAGGCGTGCGCGGCGTCACCCGCCAGCACCACCCGGCCGACGTGCCACGGCTCGTCGACCGTCACCTGGGAGATCCGCGAGTACACCACCGCGGCCGGGTCGGTGACGGTGGCGAGCGCCTCGGCGACCGGCCCGGAGAACATCGCCAGCCGCTCCGTGAGCTGCTCGTGGGCCCGCTCCGGGTCCGGCCGGAAGTCCTCGGACTCGGCGAACACCGCTCCCAGGTACATCAGTTCCTCGGTGATCGGGGTGAGCAGCGCCTTCGCGGCCCGGCCCGCGGTGCCCATCACCACACCCCGCACCCGGGGCCGGCGGTCCACTGTCACCCGCCAGTTGGCGAACCCGGTGTACTCGGGGACGTAACGGTCCCCGTACAGCCGGGTGCGCAGCGGCGAACCGATGCCGTCGAAGCCGACCACCAGGTCCCAGCGCCCGGTGGAGCCGTCGGAGAGGGTGACGTCCACGCCGGAGCCGTCGTCGGCCAGCTCCGTGATGGTGGTGCCGAAGCGGATCACGGCCCCGGCGGCCACGGCGGCGGCGTTCAGTATCTGAGCGAGGGCGGGGCGCGGGATACCGTTGTTCGAGGGGACGTCGTCCATCCTCGGCTGCGGAATCTCGGCGAGCGTGTTGCCGGCCGGGTCGGCGATGGTCAGGATCTCCCACTCGAAGCCTGCCTTGAGGCAGTCGTCGAGCACCCCGATCTCCCGCATGACGTGGAGGGCGTTGGACGGCTGGATGATGCCGACGCCGAGCGCTTCCAGCTCGTCGCGGAGCTCGGCGACCTCGACGGTGTGGCCGCGCCGGGCCAGCGCGGTGGCGAGGGTGAGCCCGCCGATGCCGCCGCCGTGAACCAGGACGCGCAGGGGTGATGCCATCTCAGATCTCTCCAGAGCGAGAAAGGTGCAGAAGGTACGGGGAGTGAGGGGAGCGCACGGTCAGCCGGCCACGACGGGCACGCCCATCAGGTGGTCCACCAGGGCCAGCAGCACGTCCCGGCCGAACGGCCGCTCGCGCACGTCGCCGATCAGCATCGGGACGTGCGGATCGAGGTCGAGAGCTGCTCTGATCTCGTCCGGTGTACGGGTGTTGTGACCGTGGAAGCAGTTGATCGCGACCACGAACGGGATGTCCCGGCTCTCGTAGAAGTCGATCGACGCGAAACTGGTCTCCAGCCTGCGGGTGTCGGCGATCACTACACCGCCGAGCGCCCCGTTGACCAGGTCGTTCCACATGAACCAGAAGCGTTCCTGGCCGGGGGTGCCGAAGAGGTAGACCACCACCTCGGAACTGACCGTGATCCGCCCGAAGTCCAGGGCCACGGTGGTCGTGTCCTTCCCGCCGACCCCGGCCAGGTCGTCGACACCGATGCTGGCCTTGGTCAGGTACTCCTCGGTGCGCAGCGGGGCGACTTCGCTGACTGCTCCCACCAGGGTGGTCTTGCCGACGCCGAAACCGCCGGCGACGAGGATCTTGACGGCGGCGGGGGCCGCCTGACTGCTTGTCATGTTGGTTCAGAGTCTCCGGAGTCCGTCACGAACGGTGGCCAGCAGGTCCATCCGGGCCCCGCCGGCCGCCCGCGCCACCGAGAGCGGGGCACGGGCCAGCAGGAGGCCCTGGGCGACGAGGTCGGCCAGCAGGATCTTGGTCACCGACACCGGGAGGCCGAGGCCGGACGCGACCTCGGCGACCGCGGACGGGCGGCGGCAGTGCGCGAGGATCAGCCGGTGCTCCGGCTGGAGCCTTCCCGGCAGGATCGGCGCACCGTGCTCGTCCCGCGGGTCCTGCGCGGTCGTCAGCACCGTGATGAGGGTCAAGTCGTCCCGCTCGGGAGCGGTCCGGCCCCGGGTGATGGTGTACGGGCGCACCATCGAGCCCGCCCCGTCCTCCTCGGCCTCCTCCTCCCAGTGCGGGGTCACGCGCGCTGCCCGTTCCCGGATCCGAAGGCGTCGAACTCACCGCGGGCCGGGGTGCCGAGCTTCTGGCCGACCTGCTGGACGAGGTTGTGCATGGCGAGTGACATGATCTCGGCGTCCACCTCCTGGGAGGCGATCACGGCCAGGTGGGTGCCCTGGGCGGCCGAGATGATGAAGAGCCAGAGGTCGGCGAGTTCGACGATCACCTGGTGGACGCCGCCGCCGTCGAAGAGCTGCCCGACGCCGCGGGCCAGGCTCTGCTGACCGGTGCAGATGGCGGCCAGCCGCTCGGCGTCGGCACGGTCGATGGTGCGCGAGTGGCTCACCACCAGACCGTCGTCGGAGAGCAGCACGGCGTTCCGGGTCTCGGCCACCGAGTCCACCAGACCGTCGAGCAGCCAGTCGAGATCCTGGTGAGTGGCGGTTGTGCGTGTCATGACCGTTCTTCTCTCGTGGGGAGGGGGGTTGCGGGTGGAGCGGGCTGCGTCGTCGTCCCGTCGATCGCGCGGGCCGCGCGGGAGCGGCGCTGGAACGCTCCGATCGCCGCTCCGGCCCGGCGGGGGGCCGGTCGCGGCTGTGAGTTCTCGGACGGGCCCGGCGGCGTGGCCGCGGCGGGCCGGGCGGCCGGGGCGATCCGCAGCTCGTCCGCCAGGCTGGCCTGTCGTACCCGGCGCGGCAGCGGTGGCTCCGCACCGGGCGCGGGAAGGGCGGGCCGCCCGGACCCGCTCTCCGGGCGCAGGGCGTCCGGCTCCGGCGGCGCCGGATGGTCGGGCACGGACACCGGCAGCTGCGCGGGGCGGGCGACGTCCGGCCCGGACTGCCGGGGCCCGGGGATCGGGAGGCGGGGACGGTCCGTCCCGGCGCCCGAGGGGTACGGAGCGGCGTACGGCTGCTGGGGAGCCGGGTACGGCTCCTCGGGCATCGCGTACGTCTCCTGCGGCATCGGGTACGGCGGCTGGTCCACGGGGTACTGGCCGGCCGCCGTCATGTACGGCTGTTCGGCCGCGTTGTACGGGGTCTCGTGTGCCGTGCGGGACGCGGTGGGCGAAGCAGGTGCGGGCGATGCGTTGTACGGGTCGGTGGGCGCCCCGTACGGCTCGTCCTGCGCCGGGACCGGGTTCTCCGGCGCCGCGTACGGCTGCTCCGGGGTGGCGTAGGGCGCGCCCGCCGCGTTCAGCGCGGTGACTCCGGCCAGTGCCTGACCCTGGACGCGGGTCGGCAGCGCGTCACCCGGTGCTTGGGCCGCCGCGGGGGCGGCGGGTGCGGGAGCGGAGGAGGGCACGCCGACCGGGCCGGACTGCGGCTCGGAGACGGTGAGCTCGTCGGGGACGAGCACGACCACCCGCGTACCGCCGTACGGCGAGGAACGGAACTCCACCCGCAGACCGTGCTGGTCCGCGAGCCGTGCGATCACGTACAGACCGAGCCGGATGTCGTCGGAGTGGGCGAGCACGTCCATCCGGGGCGGCCGGACCATCAGCTCGTTGGCCGCGGCCAGCTGGTCCTCCTCCATCCCCAGGCCCCGGTCCTCGACCTCGATGGCCAGACCGCGGCTCACCTTGGCGGCTCTGACCTCGACCGGGGAGGGCGGCCGGGAGAAGCTGAGCGCGTTCTCCATGAGCTCGGCCAGCACGTGCGAGACCGGTCCGACGGCCCGCTCCGACAGCCAGGGGCTGCCGTCCAGGTCCAGCACCACACGCTGGTAGTCCTGCACCTCGCCCTGGGCGGAACGCATCACGTCCAGCAGCGGAACCGGCTTGCGCCAGCGCCGGTGCGGGGAGCCGCCCGCGAGGATCACCAGGTTCTCCTCGTACCGCCGCAGCCGGGCGGTGAGGTGGTCGAGGTCGAAGAGGCCGTCCAGCACCTCGGGGTCCTCGTGCTTGCGCTCCAGCTCGTCCAGCTTCTTCAGCTGCTGGCCGATCAACTGCTGGGTGCGGCGCGCGATGCGCTGGAGCAGCCGCTCGAATCCGCGGTGCTGATCGGCCTGTTTGACGGCCGCGGCCAGCGCACTGGTGCGTGCCAGGTTGAGCGCGTCGCCGAGCTGGGTCAGCTCGTCGCCCTTGTCGCCCTTGTCATCGCGCTCGATGGCGCGGGCCTCGGCCTCGACATCGATGCGCTCGCCCTTGCCCAGCCGCTCGACGACGTCGGGCAGCGCCTTTTCCAGCTCCTCGGCCCGCTCCTGCAGCCTGCCGATGCGGCGGCGGAGGTTACGGGTGAGGCGCCAGGTGGTCCAGATGACCGCGATCACGGCCACCAGACCGACCACCGTGGTCAGCACCATCTTGAACAGCAGTGACATCACACTGCCCTTGCCCTCCTCGACCACGAGGGCGGTGCGGTGTTCCAGCAGCTTCTCGATCCGCGGAGAGAGCTCGTCCATCGCGGCGCGCCAGGTCTTCTCCTCGGCGCCGACCTCGACGAACCCGGCGGCGTCGGCACCGGCCGGCCGCAGCACCTCGTTCTCCACCCGCGTCTTGGTCTGCCAGGCCGGACTGCGGGTGATCTCCTCCCACATGGCCTTCTCGTCCGACGGCAGATAGGGGACGACCTTGGTGGAGTACTGGAGCGACTGGCCGGACACGGCCTCCCGGACCTGTCGCAGGTCCTCGCTGCTCAGCTTCCCCTCGGACCAGCCGCGTGCCAGCAGCGCGTCCGAACGGGAGATCATCTCCTTGGTCCAGAACAGGTCGACGAGCGGCTGCGAGAGCGTGGTGATCCGGCCGTTGTCGACATGGCTGAGCGCGGTGAAGAGTTCGAGGTCGACCGCGATCAGGTCCGTGTAGTAGCCGTACACGACTTTCTGCTGATCGTTGCCGCCCTCGTCCACGAGGGTGCGCTGGGCGGGCAGTCGGTTGATCGCCTCACGGGCCGTGGCGACCGCGGCGCGGACCTCGGCGGGGGCGTCGCCGGTCGCCACGTCGGAGAGCGACTGAAAGCTTTTGATCGCCTCGTCGGTCTTCTTGCGCTGCTGCTCCAGCGCATCGGTCGAGCCCTTGTGCCGGGCGAGCGCCTCGGCGCTGAGCCGGCGCTCCTCCTGCAGGTTGTAATAGACGATGTTGGACGGCTGGCCCGCCTTCTGGGCCAACTGCCCCTGGGCTGCCTGGCGTTGGAAGTCCAGCAGCATCTGGCCGCTGGTGACGGCCCAGAGGGCGGCCAGGGCTACGCCGGGGACGATGGCCAGTACGAGCAGGGCCGTCCGCAACGACATGGTGGCCGATTGGGTCCGCCGTGAGGCGCGCGTGCGCAGGGCGTGCTCCTTGACGATGATGCCAGCCTCACGACTGGTCAAATCCGTTGAGAACTCCGACAGATCGATATTAGTCACACTGCAAAAAAGAAAAGAAAGCGGGCTCACAAGTGCATCACTGATCACACACAACTCCGCCACGGCGGTCCGGAGCGCCTGATCGGGACCGGTCCGGGCCGGTTCGAGCAGCGGGCCGTTGATCACGGGAGACGCTGGGGGGTCCGTACGGAGTCATGAACCAACCGGAAAGGTCACCGGTGGCCACCGATCAGCCCCCGCGCCCCGCGGACCCGGGTGATGCTGTGCGGCTGCGGACGCACCGGAAACACGCCGTACTGCGATCACGGCGGGCTCTGCGGCGAACACGGGTGAACGGCGGCGCGGGTCTGCGGCGAGCGCAAGTGAACGCAGCACGCCGGGCGGAGCGCGGCGCGCCGTACGGGTGAAGCGCGATCAGGGATATATCTGTATTTAGTGCCCTTTGCCTGTAATGCCTCATCCGGGCCCCGGACCCCCGCTCCCCGCGGGCACAGGACGCCCCTCGGGGCCGTATGACCGCGCTCATCGTCTGCCACTTCGTCCTGGCCGCCTGCGCGCGACCGCTGGTACGAGCGCTGGGCACGCGCGCCTTCGTCGTGCTGGCGCTGCCACCGGCCGCCGCCACCGTGTGGGCGGCCACGCAGTGGAACACCGCCGCCTCCGGCGGCTCGGTCACCTGGTCGTGGCGGTGGATGCCGGCGTACGACGTCACCGTCGATCTGAGGCTCGACGCGCTCGCTGAGCTCATGGTGCTGCTCGCGGCCGGAATCGGCACGCTCGTCCTGCTCTACTGCGCCTCGTACTTCACCGACGGAACCCCACAACTGGCCGGCTTCGCCGGGAACCTCCTTGCGTTCGCGGGTGCCATGCTCGCCCTGGTCCTCGCCGACGACCTGATCTCGCTCTATGTGTTCTGGGAGCTGACCACGGTCTTCTCGTACCTGCTGATCGGGTACGACAGCGAGCAGAAACACAGCCGTCGCTGCGCGCTCCAGGCGCTCACCGTGACCACACTCGGTGGCCTCGCGATGTTCGTCGGCTTCCTGATGATCGGTCAGTCGGCGGGCACGTACCGGATCTCCGCCATCCTCGCCGACCCGCCCCCGACGAGCCTCGCCGTCTCGGTCGCCGTGGTGCTGATCCTGTGCGGGGCGCTGTCGAAGTCGGCGATCTGGCCGTTCAGTCTCTGGCTGCCGAACGCCATGGCCGCACCCACCCCCGTCAGCGCCTATCTGCACGCCGCCGCGATGGTGAAGGCCGGTGTCTACCTGGTTGCCCGGCTCGCCCCCGGTTTCGCCGACGTGCCGGTCTGGCGGCCCGTCGTGATCGTCCTCGGGGCCGCGACCATGCTGCTCGGCGGCTGGCGGGCGCTGCGCCTGAACGACCTGAAGCTCGTCCTCGCCTACGGCACCGTCAGCCAGCTCGGCTTCCTCACCCTGCTCGCCGGGGTCGGCAACCGGGACACGGCGCTGGCCGCCGCCGTCATGATCCTGGGCCACGCCCTGTTCAAGGCGCCGCTGTTCCTCGTCACCGGCATCGTCGACCACGCGGCCGGCACCCGTGACCTGCGCAGACTCTCCGGCGTCGGACGGACGCTGCCGCACGTCTGCGCGGTCGCGATGCTCGCTGCCGCGTCCATGGCGGCCCTGCCCCCGCTGCTCGGCTTCGCCGCGAAGGAGGCCGCGTTCGAGGCGCTGCTGCACGGTGACACCGCCGACCGCTGGGCACTGGGCGTCACGGTGGCGGGCTCGGCGCTGACCGTCGCGTACACCGTGCGGTTCGTCTGGGGCGCCTTCGCCCGTAAGCCCGGGGTCGAGGACACCCCGGTACACCAGGTCGGCCCGTGGTTCCTCGCGCCGCCCGCCGTGCTCGCGGTCTGCGGGCTGGTGCTCGGACCCGGCGTCGGCTGGACGGACCGGCTGCTCGGCGCGTACGCGGACGCGTTCCCCCCGTCCGCGCATCCCTACCACCTCGCGCTCTGGCACGGATTCGGGACCGCCCTGCTGCTCTCGGCCGCCGCTCTGGCGGGCGGCGTGCTGCTCTTCGCCGCCCGCACCACCGTCACCCGGCTGTCCCGCCGGATCGCCTGGCCCACCGCCGACAGCGTCTTCGGACATCTGCTGCTCGGCCTGGACCGGCTCTCCCTCCAGCTCACCGGCTTCGTCCAGCGCGGCTCGCTCTCCATGTACCTCGCCACCACCCTGCTCGTGATGCTGGCCGGCCAGCTCACCGTCCTCGGCGTGGACAGACCCTGGCACGGGGCGGCCGCCCCGAAGATCTGGGACTTTCCGCTGCAGGGCGCCGTCGCCGTGCTGACCTGCGCGGCCGCCCTGCTCTGTCTCACCGTCAGCCGGCGGATGAAGGCCGTGGTCCTGGCCGGGCTGACCGGATACGGCGCCGCACTGCTCTTCGTCGTCCAGGGCGGCCCGGACCTGGCGCTCACCCAGTTCTGCGTCGAGACCGTGTCGATGATCGTGTTCGTGCTGGTGCTGCGGCGGATGCCGGTGCACTTCCAGGAGTCGGTCGGCAGCTGGCGGCGTGCCGTACGCATTCCGGTCGCGCTGGCCGCGGCGGCGACGCTCGGCGTGGTGGTGTGGGTCGCGGCGGCCGCGCGTACGGCGAAACCGGCGGGCGCGGCCATGGTGGAGGAGACCGCCCACCACGGGCTCAAGGACGTCGTGGCCACCATCCTGGTGGACCTGCGCGCCTGGGACACCATGGGGGAGTCCGCCGTGCTCGCCGCGGCGGCGATCGGTGTGACGAGCCTGATCTATCTGCACCGCCACGCCGAGGGCCCGTCGCTGCGGGAAGAGGCGCGGGGACGTACCGCCTGGTCACTGACGGCCCCCGAGATGACGGGGCTTCCGCACGGAGACGAAGGGGCACCGGAGCGCGGCTGGCTCGCGGCCGGGTCCACACTCGCCCCCGAGCACCGCTCGATCGTCTTCGAGGTCGTGGCCCGGCTGCTGTTCCACCCGGTCCTGGTGCTCTCGCTGTACCTGCTGTTCTGCGCCGAGAACATGCCGGGCGGCGGCTTCGTCGGCGGGCTCGTCGGCGGGCTCGCCCTGATCACCCGTTACCTGGCGGGCGGCCGCTTCGAACTCGCCGAGGCCGCACCCCTGCAACCCGGACTCTTCACCGGCCTGGGGCTGTTCATCTCCACGAGTGTCGCCCTGCTCGGCCTCACCGAGGGAACGGTCCTGGACGCCTGGACCCACCACGGCCGGCTGCCCCTGATCGGCGCCTACCACCTGGGCACCCCGGTCCTCTTCGACTTCGGGGTCTATCTGCTGGTCCTGGGCGTGGTGCTGGACATCGTGCGCGCGCTCGGCGCCAAGATCGACCGGCAGATCGAGCGCGCGGCGTTCGAAAGGGCCGCCGCCGCGCGCACCGGCACCCCACCGGGAGCCGCACCCGGGACAGGAGGCCCCACCGGATGACGGTGAGCTTCTCGCTCCTGGCCACCGCCGCCGTGCTGTGCGCGGTCGGCGGCATCCTCATGCTCACCCGGCCCCTCACCCGCATCCTGCTCGGCGCGGTGATCGCGGGCAACGGCATCAATCTGCTCATCCTCGCCGCGACCGGAACGGCCGGCCGGGAACCGCTCCTGTACGGCGTCCCGCTGCGGGAGGTCACCGATCCCCTGCCGCAGGCCATCGCGCTCACCGCGATCGTCATCACCCTCGCCACCACGGCGTTCCTCCTCGCCATGGCCTACCGCGGCCACCAGCTGACCGGCACCGACGAGGTCCACGACGACGACGAGGACCGGCGCATCGCACTGCGCGCCGAGGTGCTGGGGGAGCGGGACGAACTGCGCGAACGGTACCGGGCCGCCCCGGACGTCACGGAGAAGGAACGCGCCCGGTACCGCGAGGAACGACGCCGCCTACGGGCCAGACTGCGCGCCGACCGCGCCCTCCAGGCCCGGGGCCGTTACGCCACCGGGGACCTCTGGCACGACGTACTGGGCGCGGACCCCGAGGACTACGCCCAAAAACGGCCCCGCCCCGACACCGCCCCCGAGGACGACCCCCAGAAACGGCCCCACCCCCACGCCGACCCGGGAGACACCGGATGAACGCACTCGTCCCCCTGCCGGTGCTGCTGCCGCTCTGCGCCACCGGCCTGAGCCTCGCCGTCGGCACCCGGCTCAAGCAGATCCAGCGCCTCGTCAGCGTCGCCGTGCTCACCGCCGTGCTCGGGCTCTCCCTCACGCTGATGATCGTCGCCGACACCCGCGGCCCGCTCTCCGTCAACCTCGGCGACTTCGCGCCGCCGCTCGGCATCACCCTGGTCGCCGACCGGCTGTCCGGACTGATGCTGACCGTCTCCTCCGCCATCACGCTCTGCGTGCTCGTCTACTCCCTGGGCCAGGGCATGGCCGACCGGGACGAGGAAACACCCGTCGCGGTCTTCCACCCCGCCTATCTGATCCTGGTCGCCGGCGTCTCCTGCACCTTCCTCGCCGGTGACCTCGTCAACCTCTATGTCGGCTTCGAGATCATGCTCGTCGCCAGCTTCGTCCTGCTCACCCTCGGCGGCACCGGACCCCGCATCCGCGCGGGCTCCACGTACGTGATCATCTCGCTGTTCTCGTCGATGCTGTTCCTCACCGCCATCGCCATGACCTACGCGGCGACCGGCACCGCCAACTTCGCGCAACTGGCCGGCCGGCTCGCCGCGCTCCCGCTCGGGGTGCAGACCCTGATCCAGGCGATGCTGCTCACCGTCTTCGCCATCAAGGCCGCCGTCTTCCCGCTCGCCGCCTGGCTCCCCGACTCGTATCCGACCGCGCCCGCCCCCGTCACCGCGGTCTTCGCCGGTCTGCTCACCAAGGTCGGTGTGTACTCCATGCTGCGCACGGAGACGCTGCTCTTCCCCGGCAACCGGCTCGGCGACCTGCTGATGGCCGCCGCGCTCGCCTCGATGGTCGTCGGCATCCTCGGAGCCGTCGCCCAGACCGACCTGAAGCGGCTGCTGTCCTTCACACTCATCAGCCACATCGGCTACATGGTCTTCGGTATCGGCCTCGCCACCCGGGACGCGTACGGCGGCGCGATCGTCTACGTCGCCCACCACATCACCGTCCAGACCACGCTCTTCCTGGTGGCGGGGCTCATCGAACGCCGGGGCGGCACCAACGAACTCACCCGGATCGGCGGACTGGCCAAGGCATCCCCCCTGCTCGCCGTCCTGTTCTTCGTACCCGCCATGAACCTGGCCGGCATCCCGCCGCTGTCCGGCTTCATCGGCAAGCTCGGACTGATGCGGGCCGGCGTCGCCGACGGCAGCGTCTGGGCCTGGCTCCTCGTCACCGGATCGGCGGTGACCAGCCTCTTCACGCTGTACGTGATGGCCAAGGTCTGGAACCTGGCGTTCTGGCGGGCCGCGCCCCCGGGGCAGGCCGCGGCCGGCACCGTCCTGGAGTCCGACTCCGAAGAGGACGACAACGACATCGACGAGGGCCCCGACCACATCCCCGGCAGCGGCGACGAACCGGTCCGCCCCCGCCACCAGCCAGCCGGGCTCGCGGTCGCGGCCACCCTGCACGGACACGCCGTCACCACCACGACGAAACTGCCGCTGCCGATGACGGCGGCCACCGCGGCAGCCGTAGTCCTCGGGCTCGCCTTCACCGTGTTCGCCGGACCGCTGACCTCCTACACCGACCGCGCGGCCGCCGAACTCCTCGCACGCACCCCCTATGTAGAGGCGGTGCTCGGCCGGTGAAACGCATCGTCAAGCTGTCCTTCCGGAACAAGGACCTGCCGTTCTTCAGCTGCGAGTTCGGCGGACGGGGACGCGTGCTCGACCTCCCGCTGATCGCCTGGCTCACCTTCATCTGGGTGCTGCTCTGGTCCGGCCTGAACTGGGCCAACGTACTGATCGGCGCGGTCGTCGCGGTCGCCGTCTGCCTGGCCTTCCCGCTGCCCCGGGTCGACCTCGGGCTCCGCCTGCATCCCTGGGGCATCCTGATGCTCGCCGGCTATCTGCTCTACGACATGTACACCTCGGGCGTACGGGTCACCCGGCAGATCTTTGTCGACCACCCGCACCGGGCCGCCGTCATCGCCGTACCGCTGCGCTGCCGCTCCGACCTGATGCTCGCGGCCACCGCCGTCGCCGTGTCGAACGTGCCCGGCGGATCGGTCGTCGAGGTACGCCGCGCCACGGCCACCGTCTTCCTGCACGTCCTCGACGCGGACAGACCCGCCGTACTCGACGCGGCGCGGCGCTCCGTCTGGCGTATGGAGGAGCTGACCGTACGGGCCTTCGGCACACCCGACGAGATCGCCCGCGTCGCCGAACCGCCGCCACCGGCCGGGCGCGACAGGGGGGACAGCGCATGAGTGGGCCGGAGAACGTCGACCAGGCGCTGCTCACCGCGGCCGTCGTCGTGATCGTCATCGCCGGGGCGGGGCTTCTCACCCGGATCTGGCTGGGCCCCTCCATGCTGGACCGGGCCCTCTCACTCGATGTGTGTGCCGCCCTCATCATCGCGGGCCTGGGCGCCAAGTGCGCCTTCGCGCGCGAGCCGTTCTACTTCCCGATCATGCTGGTGCTGGCCTTCCTCGGGTTCACGGGGTCGGTCGGCATCGCCCGCTTCATCGCCACGCGCGACCGGCCGGTACCGCGACGGGAAGCGGGCGGAACCGGCGGCGACGGACGCAACGGACGCAACGGACGCGAGGGTACGGGCGGGACCGAGGGGGAAACACGGTGAACGTCTGGTTCCAGATCCTCGACACGGCCGGCGCGGTGCTGGTGTTCATCGGTGCGGCGATCTGCCTGCTCGGTGTGATCGGCATGCTGCGTCTGCCGGACGTGCTGTCCCGCAGCCACGCCGCCACGAAACCGCAGACCCTCGGCATGCTCCTGGTCCTCGCCGGGGTGGCCCTGCGGCTGCGCAGCGGCATGGATCTCGCCACCCTAGCGCTGATCGGCTTCTTCCAGCTGATGACCAGTCCGGTCGCCGCCCACCTGGTGGCGCGATCCGCCTACCGGACCGGCCAGATCGACCACAGGGAGCTGCTCTTCGACGAACTGGACGAGCAGTTGACCGAGGAGCACTGAGACCGGGGCCGCGCCGGGACGACGGGCGGACTCCCCGCCCCGTTCTCCCACGCGCGGGCGGCGTCCGGGACTAGCCTCCGCATCATGCTGCGTATCACCGACACCCGCACCGGCCACCTCGTGGAAGTCCCCGCCGCGCCGCGCCA
Source organism: Streptomyces sp. NBC_01241 (assembly GCF_041435435.1). Classification (NCBI taxonomy): domain Bacteria; kingdom Bacillati; phylum Actinomycetota; class Actinomycetes; order Kitasatosporales; family Streptomycetaceae; genus Streptomyces; species Streptomyces sp. NBC_01241. Next base: position 6,803,581 of record NZ_CP108494.1, read on the forward strand.
CCTGCTGCGCAGCTGTGTCCATCTACCGGCCCTCGGCACCGGCACCGGGATCGGCCCGGTACACCTGCGGGTGCCGCTGGTCGGTGACGTACTGGCGCGCACCGCGGAGCTGAACGGCCTCCAGGTCGTCACCGCCCTCACCACCCCGGAACTGACGCCCGATCAGGCCCGGGCGCTCGACCGCGTCATGGCGGTGCTCGGCATCCATCCCCCCGCCGTCGTCGGAGCCCACCACCCGGACGCGGCACTCGGCGGCCCCGCCGACGTGCACGTGGTCGCCCAGGGCGCCGACACCGGCGACGCCACGGGCGGGGGCCGGATCGAGGTGGGCCGGGTCAGCACGGTCCTGCTGGAGGAGGGCGTGCCCGACCCCGGTCACCTCCTCTCCCCGGACAGGCCGGACGTACGCGTGCCCGAGACCGCCGATCCCCTGGCCGTGCGGCTGCTGCTGCTCCACCGCCCCTACGCCGTGCCGGTCACGGTCACCGGTGCGGCGCTGGCAGAGGCCCGGGGGACACTGCGGCAGTGGCGCCGGCAGGTCGCGGACTGGGCGCAGGAGCCGTCCCGCCCGATCCCCGCCGATCTGCTGCGGGAGTCGCACGCGGCGCTCGTCGAGGATCTCGACGTCACCGCCGTTCTCGATCTGCTGGCGGATGTGGCGGGACGGTCCGACGTGCCGCCCGGCGCCAAATTCGAGACCTTCGCCCATCTCGACCGCGTCCTCGGCCTGGACCTCGTCCGCGATGTCGGCCACCAGCGCCGCCCGGACCGGCCGACACCCGGGTGAACAGCCGCGACCGGCGGTCTCGGCACCCCGGCCGGGCGGCATACCGATGGCCGGGACCAAGCGCAGGACCAAGCGCAGGACCAAGCGCAGGACCAAGCGCAGGACCACGCCCGGAGCCACGCCCGGAGCCGTGCCCGGAGCCGTGCCCGCCCCAGCGCCTTGCGCGATCGGGGCGGGCACGGCTCGGTCGGCAGGTCAGTTCCTTCGTGCCGTGCCCGTACCGAACAGCGCTTCGTAGCCGGGCGAGGCGTTCTGCTTGCCGGGTACGCCTCCGAGCACGGTGCCCTGGTTCACCAGCTCGACCGAGTCGGGTCCGACGCCGCTCTGCTCGGCGGTGACCGCCAGTGCGATGGAGTTGTCGCCGTGCGGCTTCAGGAAGCCGGACGGGATGACGAACTCCTTCTGGGGACCGACATCGTTGATGTACTGGCCGGTGTTCCAGCCGTTGACGAAGATCTGGACGCGGTACTTGCCTGTTCTGCCTCCGGCGTCGTTGATCCGCAGGCCGACCGCCGTGTCCGTATCCTGGGGCTGGTCGAGCCGGGCCGTGGTCCGGTACCACCGCACACCCGGGCGCTCGCTCTTCAAGGAGTTCGTCCGCGGCCACGACGAGTCCGGTGCGCCCGGCAGATGCCAGCCCATGCGCTCCCCGTACAGGCCTCCGTTGTTGTACAGCCCGCGAGCGGTGTCGACGGGCTTCGGCCCGCCGAGAGCGCCCTGGATCCGCCAGCCGACCCTGCCCGCGCCGGCGATGTCCACGTCGGCGAGGCCCCGTCCGCCCTTGGACCGGCCGTCGGAACTCCAGTCCTCGTACTGGCCCATGTTCCGTACGAGTACGGCCAGTACGGCGGGCTTGCCCGGCTCCACCAGTCCCTCGGGGACGAGGTGGGTGGCGCTGCCGTCGCCCTGGGCGCCGAGATAGTGACCGTTCAGCCAGATGAGAGCGTGACCGGCCGTGCCGGTCTTCACCGTGACCTTGACGGTGCTGCCGGCGGCGGTCGGCGTGTAGTGCCCGCGGTACCAGGTGTCGCCCTCGTGGAATCCGTACTCGTCGGTGTCCAGAACGACGCCGGCTGCCGCACCGGGCCCGTGGCGTGGGTTGGCGGCCGTGGTCCGGTCGGCCTCCAGCCAGCCCGAGTCGTCGTATCCCGTCTCACGTTCGGGATCGGACCCCGCGCTACGCCAGGTGTCCAGCGTCGGCAGCACCGACGGAGCGGGTCCGGGCAGCTCGGCCATGAGCGCCCCGGCCTCGTCCCGGCTCGCTCGGAGAAGGCGGTTGTTCCAGGTGAGGACCTTCACGCCGGTGGGCGCGAAGACCCGTAGCGGGCCGGCCCGGCGCGTGTCACCGGTCAGGTCGAGCCTGGCTCCCGTGATGCGTGCGGTACGTGCGAGTTCCGGGCCGGTGATCAGGACATCGCTGCTCCCGGCATCGAGCTGCCAGGTGTCCGCGACGCCGTCACGGTCGCTGATCACGACGGTCAGGTCGCTGCCGTCGCCGGAGATGCGTACCGTACGCCTGCCCCCGTGCGCGTAGTTGAGCCGCAGATCCTTTCGCTCCGCGTCCCAGGTGGTCTCCACCGGGGCTCCGTCCAGGGTCGTGACCTCGGGCCTCTCGGCGTAGCGCAGCACGGTCTCGCCGTCGCTGCCCTTCGCGCCGTCGAGGACGAGCAGATCGCGTCCCGCGTTCAGGTGGGTGAGTACCTGCGAGGTGGAGTAGACGAGCCGGTGCGGCCCGAAGGTGTAGTCGGCCACGAGGGTCTCGGCGTCGCGCCCGTCCACGGTGATCGCGGTGTCCGGCTTCTGCGGGACACGCGGATAGGCGGTGCCCGAGGAGGGCGGCTGCGGGGTCCGGCTCGGGTTCGTGTCGATGGCGTCGACGGAAACGAACGTTCCCTGGGAGGCGGACGTGCCCCTTTCACCGGTGACGACGATCTTGACGGTGTGCGAGCCCTGGCCGAGGTCGTTCGCCTCGTACAGCACACGCTGGAAGGCGGGGGACGGGGCGTAGCTGTCGACCGTCGCCTTCTTGACGCCGTCGACGTAGACGTCGGCGGTGCCGTGGTTGGACGAGTCCGGTCCGATCCAGCGCACCGTCGGTCCGTCGAAGGTGACTTCGAGGCTGTCGCCCGCCTCGGCGGAGAAGGTCTCGTCGTTCTTGTGGTCGCCGCTGGTCCACGACTTGCCGGTGGCGTGCTCCCAGGATCCGGTGAACTTCAACGCCCCGGTGTCCGAGTCGTTCCAGCGGTACGAGGCGCCCTCCAGCGGTCCGGGCGGGTCGGCCGGATCGAGGGGGAAGGTGACGCGGCTGGTCGAGGTGTCGTTGGAATCGGGGTGGCGCAGCGTGATCAGCCGCATGCCGTTGCCCGATACGGACGTGTCGCCGGCGTGCTCGGTGGAAAGCCGTTGCTGGGCCTTGACGGGGCCGCCGCCCGTGACGGTGAGCGCCGGTGCGGTGACGGCCCCGGCGGAGGCGATCGGCTTCACCGCGTTCTGCAGGTATCCGAATTCCTTCTGGACGGCGAGTTTCGGGGTGATCGCGCGGTTCTCGGCGAGCGCGGCGCCGTAGTCGTAGGACGTGAATCCGGAGCCGGGGTCGCCGGTCCATCCCCAGTTGGTGCCGCCGTACTCCATGTAGTAGTTGAACAGGGTGACGCCGTTGGCGACATTGTTCACGGCGAACTGACGGGTGAACGCGGAGTCCACGAACTTGGCGCACTCGTTCGTCTGGAAGTCACGGCCCCAGGCGGTGAACGCGCCGCCCTGGCCCTCGGCGATGAACACCGGTGTCCGGGGCGACTGGGCGCGGATGCGGGGCTCGAAGTCGCTCAGCCGGCCACGGCTGCCCGTGCAGTCGAAGCCGAGCGGGTACGTGTCGAAGGCGTAGAGGCCCAGCTTGGAGCCGCCGGGCCCGCCGGGCACGTTCCAGCCGTGGCCGTCGCCCCAGTCGTTGTGGAACAGCGGCACGGTGATGCCCTGTTCGACGACGGCGCTCTGCAGCTTCTCGATGTAGTCGATGTGCTTGGCCGAGTTGTCGATCTGTTCGTTCTCGACCTGGTACGCGATGACGCTGCCGCCGCCGTCGGTGATCTGGTGCTTGCCGATGATGCCGTTGACGGCTTTCAGCCACTCCAGGTCGGCTGCCAGGTTCTGCGGGTCGGCCGTGCGCTGCTCGCCACCGTGCGTGGCCATGTACGGCGGCAGACCGCCCATGCCGGCCTCGGCGTTGATGTACGGGCCGGGCCGGGCGACGACGTAGAGACCTTCCTCTTCGGCCATGGTCAGGAGCCGGTCGATGTCACGGACGCCGGTGAAGTCGTAGGAACCGGGTGCGCTGGAGTGGTAGCCCCAGAAGAAGTACAGCGAAACGGTGTTGAAACCTGATGCCTTGAGCTTCTGCAGGATGTCGCGCCACTGGTCGGGGCTCGGCAGCCGCCAGTAGTGGAACTCCCCGGACCACACGACCAGCCGCTCGCCGTCGAGTTCGAGGGACTTCTCATCCCAGGTGACGGTGTGGGGACGGCCGTCGTCGCCCGGGAAGCGAGGGGTGGTGGCCGTGGCGGCGGGAATCCGTTCGGCCGGGTCCGTGGTGCTCGCGGAGACCGGCAGCGGTGATGCGAGGGACAGCACGAGACCGGTCGCCAGGCCGCCGACGACGGCTCGCCGTCGTACGACGCGCGGGCGGCCGCGCAGCCGGTGGGAATGCTTCGTCATGAACGCCCTTTCGCTGGTGTGCTCATGGTGCGGTTCATCCGTGCGCGGGGCCGGGGGCCTATCGCATGCGGGTCTCCGCCTGCGCGAGGAAGGTGTCGAGCACGCCGTCGCCGACCTTGGGCTGGACGCTGCCCCAGGTGTTGCGCGGCGGGTCGACGCGCACGGCGCGTGCCTGTTCCCGCAGACGTTGTGATGCGGCGAGCTGTTGAGCGGCCGTGTCCTTGTCGCCCGCGCTCCAGGCGTCGAGTGCGTCCAGCATCGTCACGGTCGCGTCGCCCCACAGCCGGGTGGCGTCGAGCCAGGGCCCGGCGTCGGTGACGAATCCGGGCTGGACGGCGCCTTCGCGGATGACCGCGGGCGCGTTGCGGATCGCGGTGGCGTACGTGCGCAGTTCGCGCACGGCGTCGGCCCGGTCGCCGGTGTCCCAGGAGGCCCAGAAATCCGCTGTCCGGCGGGCGAGTTCGGGAGCCTGCGGCTGCCAGGGCGTGGCGCCGAAGGTGGGCGCCAGGTGCTCCAGGTCGCCGAACACCAGCAGGGCGTCGGTCGCCGCCCGGTCGCCGCCCGCGAGGTAGGCCATGGCGCGGCGCCAGTTGGCGCGTGCGTCGTACGCCGTGTCGTTCCAGGTGAAGTCGGCCGCGCCGAAGACGGCGACCTTGCTTGCGTACGGCTGGTTCATGGGGTTGGCCACGATGCCGGTGAGGTGCGCCGACAGTCCCGCCTCACGCTTGTCGTACGGCGCGAGGAGCAGCCGTCCACTGGTGTTCCCGTAGTCGTTGACGGGATAGTTGTCCCACACGAACACCTTGCGCCCGAACAGCTTCGCCGCCCCTTCGGCCTGCTGGTCGGTGATGCTGGGCGGCACGACGTCGGTACCGGTCCACATCACCTCGATCGCGGGGTCCAGCGTGGTGCGCAGGGTCTGCTTGTAGGCGGTGTCGGTCAGGTCGCCGTACTCGGTCGGCACCATCTGCAGCGGCTGCGCGCCCGGGTGGGTTGCGATGAAGGAGTGCTGTACGTCGTTGAGGAGGTCGGCCTGTGCCGTCGCGGCTGCTTGACGGCCGGGCTCGCCGAACGCCGCTTTGTCGCCGGCGCAGTTCCATCGGGTGTAGCTGATGTCGTCCAGCGGGATGGAGAACGCCCGCGTGCCCAGGTCGTACATCGCCTGGAGCTTGGCGGCGAGGTCCTTGCGATGGGCCGGGTCGGAGTAGCAGATCGACTCGCCCGGGGAGACCGCGAAGGTGAAGCGGACGTGGTTGGCGGTGGCGCGCCGAACCAACTCGCCCAGTTCCGCGAGCTTGTCGGCCGGGTAGGGGTCGCGCCACTTGCTGCGGTGGTACGGGTCGTCCTTGGGGGCGTAGACGTAGGTGTTGGCCTTCACATCGCCGTAGAAGTCCATCTGGTCCAGCCGTTCGGCGTGTGTCCACGGCTGTCCGTAGAAGCCCTCGATGGTGCCGCGCAGCGGCATCGAGGGGAAGTCGGTGGCCTGCGCGCCGGCCACCTTCCAGTCGTCACCGGCGCGTACGAACAGCTGGCGCAGTGTCTGAACGGCGTAGAACTGTCCGGTGGCGTCCGTGCCGCCGAGGGCGATCGCCGATCCGGGCCTGTGTGCCGAAACCCGCAGGGCGTAACCCTCGGCGTGGTCGGGAGCGGTCGTGGTGCCGAGTTCGCGGGCGACGTCCGGGCGGGCGGCGGGCCCGAGCCGCACGGTGAGCAGACCGGCGGCGGCCGGGGGCACGTTGCCGGGTGCGACGACGTCCACCCGCCCGGCGCCGTGCGCCTCGAGTTCCTCGACCAGGCGGCCGAGGGCCGCGGCGTCGGTCCGCTCGTCGGCCACGACGAGCACACGGCTCGTGACGACGGCGTCGGAGCCGGAGCGGCCGATGGACTGCGGGTTGGGTGAGACCGGCGGGAGGGCGGCAGAGCCGCCCGGGCCGGCCGCGCGGGCGGAGCTGGAGGGTGATGCCAGGCACAGTGCGGCGGTCGTCGTGGCCAGCAGGCAGGCGACCGATGTCACGTTGCGACGTCTCACAGGTTCTCCAAGTGGTCTAAACCAGCGAAGTGCTCAGGAGAATCCCGCAACAGAGCCGGACCGTCAAGGACTTCCGTGCGATCCTGTTTGGTCTAGACGTTTAGTTGTGTTGGATATCGGGCCATCGGAGAAGGGTGGGTGCCGCGTCTGGTACATCACCCGGATCCGGCCTCCAGGCGAACCTGGACGTCGATATCACGGTGTGAGACCGAAGGCAGGTCAACGGTCCAGCGGCTATGCGGACTTGGGGGATCGGAGCTCGGCGTTCCGTATCGCGGGGGCAGCGAAGCCGAGCACCGCGGCGAGCAGGCAGATCACGCCGCATCCGGCGAAGAACACGTCCGCTCCCCAGAGGGCTACCGTGATGCCGGTGGCCGGGAAGAGCACGGGCGCGAGGCCCAGCGTGCACAGGGTCGTGACCGAGGTGACCCGGCCGAGGTATCGCGGGTCGGTCTCCGTCTGGATCAGGGCACCGGTCACGGTCGTGGTGAAGCCGCTGGTCAGGCCGATCAAGGCGCCGAACATCACGGCGGCGGGAAGTGCGGGAGCATGCCCCAGGCCGACGGCTCCCGCAGCGGTGACGAGCAACGCGCCGGACATCGCAGGCCCGGGGCACGGTATCCGGGCCGACACGGTGAGCAGCAACGCCGAGGCTGCGGCTCCGACGCTGAACGCGCTCGCGATCCATCCCATGCCCGAGGCGCCCCAGCCGCGTTCGTCCGCCAGGAGCACCAGGCCGGTGGCGACCGGACCGCTGAAGCACATCTCACTCAGCCCGATCACCGTGACCAGTGGTGCGAGCATCCGGTGGCGGCGGACGTACCGCAAGCCGTCACCCAACTCACGCCAGGCGGAGGCGTGCTGAGGGGTTTTTGCCGAAGGAGCGATGCGTACGGTGAGCAGGGTGGCCAGCGAGAGGGCGAAGAGAACGCCTGCGGCCGTGAACGCGCCCGCCGCGCCGCCGATCACCAGGACGGCTCCCGCCATGACGGGGCCGACGGCATTGCTCAGCCGGATCGACAGTCCACGCATCCCCTGGACCCGGGCGAGTTGATCGGGCGTCGTGATGTGCGGCGGGAGCGCGCCCACCGCCGGCATGAACACCGCGTCCACCACGCCGAAGACCAACGCGACGGCGGCCAGCAGCCATACCCGCGGGGACGCGAACATCATGGCAGCGGCGGCGGCGAGGATCACCGCACAGCGAACCGCGTCGCCGGCGACAGCGACGCGGCGTGGCCCGAACCGGTCGGCCACCACGCCCCCGCCGAGCATGAGCACGGCCCGGGGAAGCGCCCCGGCCGCGACCACCAGGCCCACCTGCGAGGGACCACCGGCGCGAGTGGCGGCCCAGGACAGGGCAAGGAAGTACACGACGTCGCCAGTGACCGAAGCCGTATAGGCGCTCAGCCAGCGCAGGACATTGACGTCCCGGTAGGCAGGCCGCGCGGACGCGGCCACGTCGTGCGCGCTCACGCGTCACCGGCCGGCGGCACGGCCGTCCCGGGCACCGGAAACGCCTGCACTTGCAGCGTCACCGGAGAGGAGCCCTCGGGCGCCTCACTCGTACTCTGGCGATATCGCGAGATCACCTCGAAGATCTCCGCCCGCATCCGGTCCACGTCGCCCGGAGTCAGATGCAGGAGGAAGTCGCTGTAGGTGGCGACGTCGAGCCACTCCCGCGGAAGCAGGGCCAGCTCCTGCGCGGACCTGCGCAGCCGATCCGCGGCGGCAAGGGCCACTGCGTGGGTGTACCCGCGTCCGGCCTCGCGCTGCTCCGCGGACCCGGTCGCAGGATCGTGGACCGACTGGCGATGGGCGGATTTCCACCACCGTTCGCGGCCGGTGCCACGGTCCGGCTCCTCCACGATGAGCCCACCGGACGCGAGGCGACGCAGATGATAGCTGGCCGCACCCGGATTGATGCCGAACTCCTCGGCAACCCGGGTGGCGGTGGACGGACCACGGTCGCGCAGCAGGCCGAGCACGCTCAGGCGCAACGGGTGAGCAAGTACGCGCAGGGCAGCGGTGTCGAGCTCGATGTCCCGCTCCACGGACTCGACGGGGGCGGCAGCGGACCCGACGGGGGCAGCAGAGGAAGCGACCATGCGCCGAGGTTAGACCTGCAACAGTTGTTTCGAAAGAGATGTTGTGAAGTCATCCTGGAGTGGCGCGACTTCGGGCCGGGCGTCCAACGCCGTGTGCCGGTCGGATCCGGCCGGCACTACTGCCGCGAGATCTCGACCTCGGCACGGATCGCCCGCATGATCGGGGCGACGTCAACCAGTCCACGAATCCGCTGACCGGTCCACTCTCATGACGAGGAGCGGTCGGTGCCCTGTTCTGTGTGCTCCCCACGCTGCGCGACCGCGTTCGGCCGTCGCCCCGACTGCTCATCTGCTCCCGATCGATTGCCCACCGCCGATCGTCGCGCCGGCGGAAATTCTCTGGCGTGGTGGCCGGGAAGGGCGGAGACTCGGCCTCATGGCTGACATGCGGTTGTTCCTGGAGGCGGTCACCGCGTGGGCGGCCGGCGGCTCCGGCGAACCGGCGCGTGAGCTGGCCGCGCGGCTGTCCGTCCGGAAGGCCGTCCTGCTGGAAGGCCCGAGCGATGTCGCGGCGGTCGGCGCGCTGGCCGCGAGCCGCGGGCGGAACCTGGCGGCCGAAGGCGTATGCGTCCTGCCGATGGGCGGTGCGATGAGCGTCGGGCGCTTCGCCCAGCTCCTCGGGCCACCCGGCCTGGACCTCCGCCTCACGGGACTGTGCGACGAGGCGGAGCTTCGCTACTACGCCCGCGGCTGGGAGCGGGCCGGTGCGGCACAGCACGGGTTCTTCGTCTGCGCGGCGGACCTGGAGGACGAGCTCATCCGCGCGCTGGGCGTGACACGAGTGGAGGAGGTCGTCCGGGCGGAGGGCGACCTGCGCGCCCTGCAGACCTTCCTGCACCAGCCCGCACAGCGGGGCCGCACCTCGCAGCAGCAGTTGCGGCGCTTCCTCGGCACGAAGAAGGGGCGCAAGATCCGCTACGGTCGCCTCCTCGTCGAGGCACTCGACCCCGACCGCGTACCCGCCCCACTCGACGACCTCCTCGCCGGCCTCTGACTGCTGGGCGACGCCCGATACGGGCCATCGACACCGGCATTCCCTTTTCGCAGACGTGCAAGGCAGCTGCGGTTGTTGCGAGTTGGCCGGAGTCTGCCACGGAAACAGGCGGACGATCGGCCGTCGGACTCCACTGTCAGTGCCTCCCCCTAGGGTGAAACCATCACTCGGGGAGCCTCGGAAAGGGAGTGGAAGCGTGTCCACCAACAAGATTCAGCACAAGGTGAATCACGTCGCGCTGGTAGTGGACTGTTCGGGTTCCATGCATCCGCACCAGGGTCAACTCATCCGCGTTGTGGACGAGTTCGTGGCAGGTCTGAAAGCCGAGTCGGACAACCTCGGCCATGAGACCCGGATCAGCCTCTACTCCTTCGACCACAAAGTGGAGAACCTGGTCTGGGACATGGACGTGAAGCATCTGCCGTCCATGCGGGGTCTGTACAAGGTCAACAATGGTGCTACGGCGCTCATCGAGGCCTCGCTGAAATCTCTGGACGACCTGGACCATATCTGGGAGGAGTACGGCGAGCACAGTTTCCTTCAGATCGTGGTGACGGACGGCGAGGAGAACGCCTCCGGCGGCGACAGGCGACACGACGGCGACATGGCCATCCTCGGCCCCTGGCTCGACAAGATCGCGGCGAAGATGGGCGCGCTTCCGGGCCACTGGACTTCCGCGATCCTCGTTCCGAACTCCCTGGCGAAGCGGACCGCCCAGAACTACGGCTTCCCGGCCGGAAACATCGCCATCTGGGACGCGGATTCCAAAGAGGGTGTCGAGGAGGCGATCGGCACCGTGCGCGCCGCCGCCACCAGCTTCCTCCGGGGCCGCGAGCAGGGCGTGCGCGGTACGAAGAACCTGTTCGCCGTCGGCCAGGACATATCGGTCGACGAGGTGCGGGCGAACCTCGAACCGATCTCGGCGGACAAGTATCGGCTCCTGAAGGTCGACAAGGAGGTCGAAATTCGATCCTTCGTCGATTCGCATCCGGGCGTGACGTACGAACGCGGTTCGTGTTACTACCAGTTGGGCACCCGGGTGCAGGTTCAGCCCGATAAGGAAGTCATTGTGGTCGAGAAGGACACCGACCGCGCCTATACGGGCGATGCGGCGCGCAGCCTTCTGTTCGGTACGGGCATCCAGGGGACCGTCTCCGTGAAGGCCGGGAACAATCCCAAGTTGGAGGTGTACGTGCAGAGCCGTTCGGTGAATAGAAAGCTCAAGCCGAAAACGCGTCTGCTCATCATGCTCTGAAATTCAAGAAAAGGGTGCAGAGCGGGTGGTCCAGGATCAGCCGCAAAACGCCGGCCGGTCGTGGACCTCACCCGATGCCGTAACCGGACCTGAAACGTCGTCACGCGCAGGCGCAAAGATTCAGAGAAGTCTCACAGATGCCGCCGCCGCCCCTTTCGAATCAGTGTTTCACCTGGTCAGGAAGGTGGAGTTCCGCTTCAACGTGTGGCGGGTAACATATCGCCGCGTCGCTTTTGCCAAATACGCAGGTCGGGAAGGGCCCGACTCCTCGGAGTCGGGCGCTTGGCTCGTTCCCGTGCGGGGATGGTGCTGGGATGTGGTGAGAGTCTCGTGCTGACTCTCAGGCGTGGACCTCGACCTGGGCGCAGCTGTGAACCGGGTCCGCCGAGGTCTGCCGCGACCGAACCCCGCCCATGCCGCACCGGCGTCCCGGACCCCGGCCGGCACCGGAAGTCGTCCGTTCGGCGGCGGGGCTGCTGCTGTGCCGGCCGCTCGTCCTGCCCGGCGCCGTGATCACGGTGTCCTCGGGCCTGGTCCTCACCTTCGGCGTCGGAGGCGTCGTACGCCGCGACCTGAGTGGGCCCTGCGCGTGTTTCGGCGAACCGGACGAAGAGCTGTCCATGGCGCACCTGACACGCAACGCCGCCCTGACGGCGACGAGTTCGGCGGCCCTCGTGCTGCGCCTGCTGGGACCCGCGCCGCCGTGGGGGTAGACCGGGGCGGCGCTCGTCTTCCTGGTGGGCACCCTCTTCGTCGCGCGGTCCGACGTCTTCCCGCCCGGTGGCGGTGTCTCCTGGCCTCGGCGTTTCGGTCAAGTGGCGTCCGGATCTTGGACAGGAACGCGAAATGCCTTTGAAATGGGACGATATGACTTGTCGAAGGACCCTGAGAGCGACCTGATCGGCGTGGACCGGGAGCCGGTGGCCGGGCAGGTGCCCTTCCTCGGCTCTATCAAAAGCCGTCCGGGCCCGCCTTCTGGCGAACTTCACAGCGGGGTGCGGGATGAATGTGCACTGCGAAGAGTATTCGGGCCGTTGCCGTGCGAAATCACGGACGGCGTCGTCCAGGCAGATCAACAGCTCTCCACAGTAGGGCAAGGAGGGCCGGACTGGCTCGATACGCTATGATCCGATCACCGTCCCACCTGGCGCTGGCAGGCTCCGTAGCCGTCGCGCAAGCCTCATAGAAGGCACGACGGTTCACAAACGGAAGGACAACGATGGCGGGTTGCTCAATAGCGGCGATTTCCTGGGAGCGTGTGCACCTTGCTCTTGTTGTGACGGTCTCGGACTTCACTGGAGATCCTAGTACTCTCCGGTTCCTGATTGTTGACAACGAGCGCGAATTCCCGGTGAACTCTCGGCAGATCGACGCCGGACAGCACCGCCTGGAGATCAACGTCACCAACTTTCAGGACCGGCGCCAGGTGCCCAACGGCACGTGGCGGATCGTCCCGGTGGCCGGTGATGAGCGACTGCCCGCCGCCACCTTCGACCTCAAGGACGCGGACCGGCTCGACGTCGACTCCCGCTCCTACCTCTACGACCGCAACCGCTCCGTTTACGTGATCGCGTTCGGGATCTCGGACGACGACGAGAACCCCGAGTTCCTCATGCGGACGTACCAGTTGTTCCGCGGCGCGGGGCCGAGCAAGAACGCGGTGAAGAAGCCGCTCGGCAAGCGAATATCACTGAAGGTGCTGCCGCGGGCCCGGCGCCGCAAGATGGCCAACCAGTTCTACCGGGCCGCGCGCCGCCTGAATCCGCCGCGTGGCAACCGGATTCTGTTCGCCTCCGAAATGCGCACCGGCCTCGGCGGCAACCTGGCGCGTGTCCACGACCGGATGATCGAGCGGGGCCTCGACAAGAAGTACACGTTCCGCCGCTCGTTCCGGGTACCCGCCACGGCGAACAAGCGGAGCACGCTTCGTCTCATCTACCTGCTCGCGACGTCGGACACCGTGCTGATGGACGACTACTTCGGGCTTCTCGGAAACCTGAGCATTTCGCCCGAGACCAAGATCATCCAGCTCTGGCACGCCGGAAGCGGCTTCAAGGCGGTCGGCTACAGCCGGTTCGGAAAGTACGGTTCGCCGAAGCTGTCCAACGCCCACCGCAAGTACACGCATGTCATCACCGGGTCCAAGCATCTTGTGCCGGTGTACGCCGAGGCGTTCGGCATCGAGGAGTCGGCGGTCGTACCGACCGGCCTGCCGCGCATCGACACGTTCCTCGACAAGGAGCGTTCCCAGAAGGTCACTGACGACTTCTTTGCCTCGTACCCGCAGCTCCAGGGCAAGAAGATCGTGCTGTTCGCGCCGACCTTCCGCGGGAAGAGCATAGGAGACGCGCACTACGACTACGACCGCATCGACTTCGGGAAGCTCCACGAGGTCTGCGGCGACAAGTACGTCGTGCTCTTCCGGATGCACCACTTCATCGCGGAGCCCCCGCCGATCCCCGCCGAGTACGCGGATCGGCTGATGAACTTCGCGTCGTTCCCCGACACCAACGACCTGCTGCATGTGACCGACGTGCTCGTCACCGACTACTCGTCGATCATCTACGAGTACACGCTGCTCGACAAGCCGATCCTGTTCTACGCGTACGACAAGGACACGTATTCGGTGATCCGCGGATTCCACCGCGATTACGACACCGTCGCCCCCGGCAAGATCTGCGTGACCTTCGACGAGTTGCTCAAGGCTCTGCAGGACGAGGACTTCGACCTCTCGAAGGTCGAGGAGTTCCGGCGGGAGAACTTCGATTACGTCGACACCAACTCGGCGGACCGCGTGATCGACTGGCTGGTGGTCGGAGATCACGGTGGCAGGGATACAGGCGGCCAGCACCAGTGGCTCGGTCCCGTCCCGGATGACACGACGGTGGGCGACCAGCCGCTCAGCGACCAGTCAGAGGAATAAGTTATGAACGTTGCGTTGCTTTTCGCCGGCGGCATCGGGTCGAGGATGAACACCCGCGCCCTCCCGAAGCAGTTCCTGGAGGTCCAGGGCAAGCCGATCATCATCCACACCCTTGAGCACTTCGAGGCGCACCCCGAGATAGACAGCATCGCCATAGCGATACTCGCCGAGTACCGCGAACACATGGTGAAGCTGCTGAAGCGATACGAGATCCAGAAGGTCAAGTGGATCATCGACGGCGGCCGGACCGGTCAGGAGTCGCGGCACAAAGCCCTCGAGACGGTCGCCGCGGACTGCCCCGATGACACCGTCGTGCTGATCCACGACGGCGTGCGGCCGCTGATCGACGCCAAGTTGATCAGCGCCAACATAGAGTCGGTCCGGGAGCACGGCTCGGCCATCACCTGCACCAAGTTCAACGAGACCGTGGTGTCGAGTGAGTACGAGCACATCGACGACGTGATCCCGCGCGACCACATATACGCTGCCCAGGCCCCGCAGAGCTTCCGGCTCGGCGAGATCCTCTCGCTGTACGACCGGGCGGTCGCGGAGGACGAGCACGACACCATCGACTCGTGCTCCCTCATGCACCGGTACGGTCGCAAGATCTACCGCGTGGTCGGCCCCCGCTCGAACATCAAGATCACGACGGCCGAGGACTTCTACCTGTGCCGGACGTTCTTCGAGATCCGTGAGAACCAGCAGATCGTAGGTACGTGATTTCAGTGACCACTGTCTCCAGCTCGGTCGTGGCGCACGACCTCGATGAAATCCTTGACCGTGACCTGCCGTGGAGTGAGCTTTCCGGCCGCACCGTGCTGGTCACCGGCGCGAGCGGCATGCTGCCCTCGTACGTCGTCTACACCCTGCTCGCACTGAACGACCGGCACGGCGCGGGCATTACCGTGCACGGTCTGGTGCGGAACGAGGAGAAGGCCAGACGGCTGCTCGCGGACGTGATCGACCGCCCGGACTTCCACCTCGTCGTCCAGGACGTGGCGACTCCGCTCGAACTGTCCGGCCCCGTCGACTACGTGATCCACGGGGCGAGCGCCGCACGGCCCGCCCTGCACGGCAGCCAGCCGGTCATGACGATCAAGGCGAACCTGCTGGGCACCTTCAACCTGCTCGACCTCTGTGTGGCGAAGGCCAGCCGCGGATTCCTGCTGATGTCCTCGGCGGAGGTCTACGGCGCCCAGCCCCCGGAGACCGAGCTCATCGACGAGCAGAGTTATGGCGGCTTCGACATCCTCAACCCGCGGGCCTGCTACGCCGAGGGAAAGCGCGCCGCGGAGACGATCTGCGCGACCTACCAGGCGCAGTACGGCATCGACAGCCGCGTCGTCAGGTTCGGTCACGTCTACGGGCCGGGGATGGCGCTCGACGACGGGCGGGTGCAGGCCGACTTCGCGGCGAACGTGGTGGCCGGCAAGGACATCGTGCTCAACAGCGACGGTTCCGGCGTACGGACCTACACCTACGTGGCCGACGCCATCGCGGGGCTGTTCTACGCGCTGCTCTGCGGTGACCAGGTGGCCTACAACGTCGCGGACCCGTCCGGCCTGGTCTCGATCCGGCGGCTGGCGGAGCTGTTCACCGAGGTGCGCCCGGAGCGCGGGCAGCAGCTCCGGTTCACCAATGAGTCCGACGCGCGCTCCTACAGCCTGACGAAGAAGCAGGGCTTGGACAGCACACGGCTTGCAGCACTCGGCTGGAACCCCGTGGTCGATCTGCCGACCGGGCTGAACCGCATGGTGACCCATCTGGAGTCGAGCGCCCCGGGCGTTTAGCGAATCCCGCGTCGGCGCGCCACCGACACGGATCTACGGAAATCGCCAGGACGCACATTGCCTCGGGCGCGGACTTTCGTCCGCGCCCGAGGCAATGTGCGTCATGTCACTGAATCGCCGAACGTGGGCGCTTCAGGAGGATCGGAGCTTCCTGGCCAGCCGCCGCACCGAGGCCGGAAGGTACCGGCCCAGCCACCGCTGCTGCTGCCGCACCACCAGTTTCTCCGAAGCCCCGTTGTCTTCGGTGGGATTCCAGTACTGCGGGGATTTCTCGCCCTTGCGCGGATACAGCTCATTCGGACGGCGAGGAACGACCTCGGGACGCTCCCAGGCGATGTTCCGCCGCACCACCCGCGCCGGTGCTCCCACCGCGATGCAGTTGTTGGGAATGTTCGACGTGACGATGCTGCGGAAGCCGATCACCGAGCCGTTGCCGATGGTGACGCCGCCCATTACGACCGCGTGCTTCGCGATCCAGACGTGCTCGCCCACGACGATCGACTGGGACGGGTTCACGCGCTTCTCGGTGCGCACGTCGAAGATCGGGTGGGTGTCGTCGCCGCGCACCTCGATGTTCTTGGCGAACATCACGTCGGCGCCGATCGTCACCGACACGCCTTCGACGGCGGAGATGAAGGCGCGGCCGGCGCAGCCCACGTTCTCGCCGATCCGGATCCGGGACTCGTGCCCGCAGCGCAGTTCGAAGCGGAGACCTGCGCGCTTCTTCGTGGTCTGCTCGATCTCGATCTGACCGTTGTCTCCCGAGAAGGTGACGAGCAGGTCCTTGATGTCTGCCTTGGGGCTGATGACGAGTTTGTTGTTCGACCCCTTGAACCGGATATCGATCTTGGTCTCAAGGATCTCGCCGTCGTAGACGATCTCGTTTCCCTGATCGTCCTTGTAACGCTCCAGCTTGTGCAGTTGCAGCATCGTGATCTGAGGGGGCCCTTGACCGGGTCACGGGCTGGACCTGTCCCTCGTACCTCCGTTCGAGCCTGCGATTTTGGCTCAAGTTATCAGATGAATCTGTTGCTGAACCTGGGCGTGATCGAACCGATCGAGGCCGCAACACCGGCTGCCGGATCGAGAGCTTTGGCGCCGCGCAGTTCACGTTCAACGTAGTCCAGAGCGGGAACCCGTCCACGATCGAGCGCATGAAGTTCCACCCTGGAGCTGGACAGCCTGATACTGGGACGACAGGTTCCGGAGGAAGCAGATCCAGGTAGTGAGCAAGAAGAGCAATACGAGCAAGCGGTACACGGCCGAGTTCAAGCGGGACGCGGTCGGGCTGGTCCGCTCCTCCGGGCGGACGGTGACGGAGGTGGCCCGTGAGCTCGGGGTGAGCTCCGAAGGGCTGCGGGGCTGGGTGAAGCAGGCCGCGATCGACCGGGGCGAGGGGCCGGCCGGGGTGTTGACCACCGCGGAGCGTGAGGAACTGGTCCGGCTGCGACGCAAGGTCCGCGAGCAGGAACAGACGATCGAGGTGCTGGGAAAAGCGACCGCCTTCTTCGCGCGGCAGAAGACGAAGTAGCCGCGCGCTACCGGTTCATCGACGCGGAGAAGGCATCCGAGGACAATCCCGGCGGCTACGGCGTGAGTCTGCTGTGCCGGGCGTTGAAGGTGGCGCGATCGGCGTATTACGTCTGGCTTGCCGCGCGGCCCGCCGCCGAGGTGCGCCAGGCGGCCGAGGACGAGCTCGCCGGGGAGATCCGGCAGATCCACGCCGATTCCCGTGGGGCTTACGGGGCCCCGCGGGTGACCGCGAAACTGCGACGCGGGGGCAGGCGGATCAATCGGAAGAAGGTCGAGCGGATCATGCGCGAGCGCGACATCCGCGGGATCACCCGCCGCAAGCGCCGCAGCCTGACCAAGGCCGACACCAAGGCGGCCCCGTCGCCGGACCTGGTCGGGAGGGACTTCACCGCCGCCGAGCCCGGCACGAAACTGGTCTCGGACATCACATATCTGCCCACACTCGCCGGCTGGTGGTATCTGGCGACGGTCATCGATCTGGCGACCCGCGAGGTGATCGGGTACGCGAT
The DNA here is from genome assembly GCF_041435435.1 of Streptomyces sp. NBC_01241. NCBI lineage: Bacteria > Bacillati > Actinomycetota > Actinomycetes > Kitasatosporales > Streptomycetaceae > Streptomyces > Streptomyces sp. NBC_01241. The sequence continues at coordinate 6,821,220 of NZ_CP108494.1, forward strand.
GGCCGACCACCATCGCGCCGAACTTGTTGTCGGCGCCCTGAAGATGGCCGCCGGCCGCGGCGCCCTGAGGGAGGACTGCATCGCACACTCGGATCGCGGATCGGAGTACACGTCGAGTGAATACCGCAAGCTGATACGGGAGTTGAAGCTGAGCCAGAGCATGGGACGAACCGGGTCATGTTACGATAACGCCGCGGCTGAAAGCTTTTTCGGTTTGCTGAAAGCGGAGATCGGGACCACCGTCTGGGAGTCCCACGAGGCTGCTCGCGCGGACGTCTTCCGCTTTATCGAGGTCGAATACAACCGAACCCGTCTGCGCAAGCATCCGGTCTACGGCTACGTCACCCCGATCGAGACCAGGGCCCTGGCGGCCCAAGATCTCACCCACGCAGCGTAAACATTCGCTGTCCATGATCGTGGGGGAACTTCACGCATCGAGCAGAGGGTGCGCCGGCACATTCTTCCGCACCTCGGATCCCAGCCGCTGAACGGCGTCGGCACGGAAACCGTGAAGCTGAGATGCGTGCCGCGCACGCCTCCTTCACCCAACGGATGAAGGATGCCTGAGAGGAGCGCCCCGGAGCCGGACTGGAACCGGCACGGGGCGCTCGATCAGGCCTGGGCGGCGTACGAGACGAAGCTCGCCCACGACGCGGGCGAGAGGGCGAGCTGAGGCCCCTGCTCGACCTTCGAGTCCCGGACGTGGACCGTCACGGGGGCCGTCGCCACCTCGACACAGCTGTCGCCCGAACTGCCGCTGTAACTGCTTTTGAACCAGACCAGTTCTGTGTTGTTCATGTTGCTCCTCGGATCTGCCGCAACAGGCTCAGGGAGTCCTCCAACGAGAGAGCCTGTGATCGCATCCTGGCATACCGTATCTGGAGCATGCTGACCACTTTGAGGTCGGAGATGAACTGGCCGCTTTCCTGCCCCTCGCAGTAGCCGAACCACCTGTTGTCCGGAGTCTCCAACAGCTGCATGGGGCCGTCGATCCCCGCGTGGCTGCCGCGCGCCTGCGGCATGACCTGGACCTCGATGTTCCGGAACCTCGCAAGTTTGAGGACGTGGTCGATGAGCTCAGCCGAGGCCTCCGGCCCACCCGTCTCTCGCAGGAATACGTGCTCCTCGACGATGAAGCTGTAGGCCGTGTTGGGGCGCTCAGTAAGTATCCGCTGCCGATCCGTACGCGCTGACAGCCGGGCTTCGATCTGGTCGTCCCCCAGCGGCGGAAGTCGCTCCGAGAACAGGCTTCGTGCGTACGCCTCCGTTTGTAAAAGCCCTGGAATCAACCGGCACTCGTATGTATAGAGGGCGACGGCCTCCGCTTCCAACTGGGCCCACTGCCGGAACCAACTGGCCAGCCCTGGACGCCGCGACAGATGCCGCGCCGCACCCCGCAGCGCCCCGAACGCGTCCAGCACCTCCTCCGCCCGGTCCACGAAGTCCGCCGGCGGAAAGCGTCTCCCCTGCTCGATCGAGGCGACGGTCGGTACCGAGTACCGCACCCGGGGCGCGAACTGCTCCTGCGTCAGCCGCGCCCGCTTCCGGAACGCCTTCAGGACCTCCCCGAAGGCTTTCAGACTGTCCGAACTCTCCGGTTCCGCCCCGCTGTTGCCCGCCGTACCCCCGTAAGCTCCACCCGAACCCACCACCGCTTCGTCCAACCCACCCACCTTCACGTACCGTCCCGCCGACCCACGTATGGTCACGCTTCACCCTGGGCGCGGTCCACTCTCCGCGCCCGTACGCTGACGCAGCGTACGGGTTCCTGATCTGACCCATGTGCCTATGCCGGATCGGGTGGCTGGTGAACAGGTTCGCTGGAAGATGTGCCTCCTGCTCGGTGCGGGTGCCGGCCGGGGGTGGCGAGGGACCTATTGGGGCATAGCGGCAATTCGGCCACATCAAACGGGAACGTCAACGGTTTCGATGGATCGACTTCCGCGCACACCGTGGTGCAGGCGGGCGAGGTCGGCGGCGGGGAGTATTTCCATTGGGTGCGGCTCTTCTGGAGGGAAGGGCTGAGCTGGGAGAATGCTGATCAGGGCTGTGCCCGGGGCTGCTCGTCTCTACCGTGGTGGTGGAGGAGGGCGGCTGATGGGTTCGCTGTTCGAGGAGTTGGAGGCTCGCGAGGCCGCTGCCCGGGTGCGGGTGGAGGAGCTCGAGGCCGAAATCGCGTCGGTGTCCGCCAAGTTGGAGCTGGCCCGGGAGGGTCTGGAGCGTCTGCGGATCGCGCGGGAGACGGTCGCCGAGGTGCTCGCGGAGATGCCCGGGGTGACGGTCGATGCCGGAGGACCGCCTACGGGTGAGCGGGTGGCGTCGGCGTATGCGGGGGCCGAGCGGCAGGTCATCGGGGTGCTGACCGTGCCGAACTGGCAGCCCGGGATGGGGCCGGACGTGCTGCCGGCGGTGTACCGGCACATCGTGGAGGTGGTGGCGGATGAGCCGGGGCCGGTCCGGGCCAAGCAGATCGTGCCCAGGATCGGACTGCCAGCCGAGACCGGGAAGATCGAGGGCGCGCGGTCGAAGCTGAAGCGGCTGGTGGAGCGGGGCTGGCTGGACGAGGATGCCCCGGGGCGACGGGCAGACCTTGGGAGTGCTCGGGGGCCATGTAGGGCGGGGTTCCGATGACCTCATGCGTGTGGGTCAGCCTGGTGCCGGCCTCGGTGCGGGCGATGCCGAAGTCGGTCACCGCGACCCGCCCGTCCCTGCGGAGCATCAGGTTCGACGGCTTGATGTCGCGGTGCACGACCCCGAGCAGATGCACGGCGTGCAGCGCGTCGAGCACCTGGGCGACGAGGTCGAAGACCTGGGCAGCCGGAAGGAGCCCGCTCCGCTCGGCGGCATGGGCGTCATCACGGCAGACGCTCGTGACACTTGGGCCGACACGACCCCTGCCGGCCTCGATATCGAGCCGGAGGAGCTGGTGACGTGGGGGGCCGCGAGCAGCGCCGATCTCTTCTGCTGGCTTGCTCGCGGGAAACCCGCCGAGTGGCCTGTAATGGTCTTCAGTCATGGTGACGATGTTTGGACTCGGCACGACTTCGGTGTCGCGGAATTCTTGTGCCGAGTGCTGCAAGCAAGGCCGGGAGTCGAAGTGATGGCTGATTCTCCGCTGTGGGGTCAGCGGCACCCCTCATATGTGAGTTCGGCTGAGCGCCGACGGGCGCGCGAGGCCGGGAGCTCGGGCGAGTAGCCAGGCATTGTGGCGTAGGTCCTGACACGCTGTCAGTGCTCGCAGCGGTGTCAAGGTGTTCCTGCGTTCCTTCTGCATGCAGGCGCGCGGGACCACGGTCGGGGGGCGGCAGGAATAGAATTCGATAATGAGGTGAAGAACATCATGTACAGCGTGAAGGGCGGCCAGTTCCAAAACTTGGGCCGAGTGGTTCCGGGAGGTTATGTGAAATGACACGTCATATCGAGGCGCTTTCCGGCCTGTTGACTTCTTTCGAAGGAAGTGCGGGGGATATGGTCGATTGGGGGGTGATCGAATCTGCTTACGGAACCGTATTCCCACTGGACTACAAAGAGTTCGTGCAGCGATTTGGACACGGAACCATCGAGGGGAGCATTGCCACCCTGATACCGGTCGTTACTTCCGACCCGATGGTCAGGCGGGTGGCTCCTCTGCCCGATTTGGTGCGTGCGGATCCAAATTTCAACAGGTGGGCCGAACGAGGTCAGGTGTACAGCCTCGATCAAATTCCCGTGTGGGGGGAGACGCACAGCGCCGACGTGCTCGGCTGGGTGGCCACAGGGGCCGATCCCCATGCGTGGCCGCTAGCCGTGTGGGCGCGAGGTGATGCGGCCTGGGCCGTACATGACTGCGGGATGGTCGAGTTCCTGATCAAGCTTCTGGCAGGAGATTTCCCCGAGTGGCCGATCAGTGACACTTCTCTCATGGGAATCCAAAATGCGCGCTTCTTGCACGACAGGCAGGAGGAGCGGCTCGCGGAGGAAGGTATCTATCCCTGGGATGAGGACTGAGACGCCTGGTGGAGGACTGCTCTCACCTGCCAGGGTGGTGGCGGTTCCATCTTGCGCGTGCCCATGACATTCAGCTTCACCCCGGAGCCCGCGAGGGAACGTAAAAGGGTCGGTGACGCGGATTTTCGTGCACGGCAATCACTGAAGGTCGAGTCAACTTGCATCCTGCACCGAAGCGATAGATGCGTGGACCGTTCATCCCGATGAATTCGTGGACATGAAAATAGAAGGCTTCTCATGAAACACATGCCGAGCTGAAACGGGACCCGAGTTCCTACACCACGGAACATGCGACTGGGGCAGTCAGCAGGGGCCAGTACGGTATCTGTCAGATATCGCGACCATGAGGAGTTGAGCTGTGCAGATGAGAGAACTCGTCGGGCAGGTGATGGCCACGCTGGTGAAGGCGTACTTCGCGGATTCCCCGATGGGCGCCGGCTCTCGCCCGGCGATCCGTCCGCCCGCGGAACCCGGGGCGCTGGCTGAACTGGAGCGCCACGCCGGTCAGTCGCTCGAGGCAGGGTACCGGCAGTTCCTGTTGCTCACGGACGGTCTGGAGGGCTTCCCCCTCGTGCTGCTTGGCTGTCAGGACTGGGAGCCCGGGGGCTTGGGCGAGGCCGCTGAGGAATTTCGGGAGACGGTTCTGGACAGTGATCCCGAGGACGTTGGCGTGTCCCCCGAGACCCCCTGCTTTCCGGTGGCCGTCAATGCTGATCGAAGCCAGGGTATCTTTTTGATTGACACCGTCGGTCCCGCCGAGGAGCGGTTCTGGTGGACCGGCGAGGGGGACAGCTTCTATTTCGTGGGGTTCGCCGACGTCCTCGCTTTCCTGAACGACGCGGGTTCCTGCGACCCGAGGGAGTCACTCTGCACCTGAAACGTGTTCCTGGCTGAGGCTTCAGGAGCTGGGCGAAGGCCCGGATGCGGGTGGCCAGATGGGTCATCTCGGGACAAGCGGCGGTGAGCCGGGCCAGGAACTCGTGATGCTCGGCCTCGAGGTTGTCGGGCCTGGTGAGCAGCATCCGGGCGAGTCTACGCTCAGAGATGTGGCTGCGGTCGGCGTCCGCGCGCCCTTGGCTGATGTGCTTGTGCAGGAGGTTGAGACAGCCCGTGAACCCGAGGGCCTTGATCTCTTCGAAGAGGTGCAGGACGGGGACGGCGGGGTCCTCGGCCCGGCGTTTGCGCAGGTGCTCGCGATAGGGATCGACGAGGCTGGCGCGGTACTTGGGGACACATGTCGGTCCGGCCTTCCAGGCCACCGGCGACTGCGCCACCGTCGCGGCGGGCCCTGCTTGGCCACCGCGGCACTGAGCGGCGAGATGTTCTACGTCCCCTGCCCCGCGTGAGGCGACGACGCCGTGGTCCCGGAGACTTCACTGGTCTCGACCCCGGCCGGAGCCGTGTCCCACTCCGGGGTTGTTGCAGGACTTGATCGCCCGAGTCCTGACGAAGTCTCGAGCCCCGGCGTCCACCTGGTTGTGCGTCAGCGTGAGCAGTGGCGAGACGACTACGGTTGACTCTGTTCTGTGCGCGCAGCCGCAGATCCTTGATCTCGCTGCCGTCAGATCCCTGGAGCTACCGATCTGAGCCCGAAAGGCTCGTTGACGGAACGTGGCTTCAGCGCAAAGTCCCAGAGAAGTCCCACGGTCACCCCGCCACGCCCCTCCGAATCTGTATTTATGCAGGTCAGATGGGGTGTGGCGGAGCGGTCACTTGTGCATTCTCAGATGTCCCGGAAGATCTCGATCTGCGCGCCCACGGAGTTGAGCCGCTCCGCCAGCTCCTCGTAACCGCGGTTGATGACGTACACGTTGCGCAGTACGGACGTGCCCTCCGCCGCCATCATGGCGAGCAGCACCACCACGGCGGGCCGCAGTGCGGGCGGGCACATCATCTCGGCGGCGCGCCAGCGGGTCGGGCCCTCGACGAGTACCCGGTGCGGGTCCAGGAGCTGCAGCCGGCCGCCGAGGCGGTTCAGGTCGGTGAGGTAGATGGCCCGGTTGTCGTAGACCCAGTCGTGGATGAGGGTCTGGCCCTGGGCCGAGGCGGCGATGGCCGCGAAGAAGGGCACGTTGTCGATGTTGAGCCCGGGGAACGGCATGGGGTGGACCTTGTCGATCGGCGCCTCCAGTTTGGAGGGGCGGACCGTGAGGTCGACCAGCCTGGTACGGCCGTTGTCGGCGGCGTACTCCGTCGTACGGTCGCAGTCGACGCCCATCTCTTCGAGTACCGCGAGCTCGATCTCCAGGAACTCGATCGGCACCCGGCGGATCGTCAGTTCGGACTCCGTCACCACGGCGGCGGCGAGCAGACTCATCGCCTCGACCGGGTCTTCGGAGGGGGAGTAGTCGACATCCACATCTATGTGCGGAGCGCCGTGCACGGTCAGCGTCGTCGTGCCGATGCCGTCCACGCGTATGCCCAGTGCTTCCAGGAAGAAGCAGAGGTCCTGGACCATGTAGTTGGAGGAGGCGTTACGGATGACGGTCGTGCCGTCGTGCCGGGCGGCGGCCAGCAGTGCGTTCTCGGTCACGGTGTCCCCGCGCTCGGTGAGCACGATGGGACGGTCGGGCGTGACCGAGTGATCTATTTGCGCGTGGTAGAGCCCCTCGGTCGCGGCGATCTCCAGTCCGAACCGGCGCAGCGCGATCATGTGCGGCTCGATGGTCCGCGTGCCGAGGTCGCAGCCGCCCGCGTACGGAAGCTTGAACGCGTCCATCCGGTGCAGCAGCGGGCCGAGGAACATGATGATGGAACGGGTCCGGCGGGCGGCGTCCGCGTCGATGGCGTCCATGTCGAGCCGGGCGGGCGGGACGATCTCCAGATCGATCCCCTCGTTGATCCACCGGGTCCGCACGCCGATGGAGTTCAGCACCTCCAGGAGGCGGTAGACCTCCTCGATGCGGGCCACGCGGCGCAGCACCGTACGGCCCCTGTTGAGCAGTGAGGCGCAGAGCAGCGCCACGCACGCGTTCTTGCTCGTCTTGACGTCGATGGAGCCCGAGAGCCGGCGCCCACCGACCACCCGCAGGTGCATCGGCCCGGCGTAGCCGAGCGAAACGATCTCGCTGTCGAGTGCTTCACCGATGCGCGCGATCATCTCAAGGCTGATGTTCTGGTTACCGCGCTCGATGCGATTGACGGCGCTCTGACTGGTGGCCAGCGCCTCGGCGAGCTGGCTCTGTGTCCAGCCACGATGCTGACGTGCGTCACGGATGAGCTTGCCGATGCGTACGAGGTAGTCGTCTGACATGACGAAAGGCTATCTCAGATATGAGATGAGCCCTGGGGTGGGGTGCTCCGTTCGGGTGACGGCCGTGTGCAGGCACGGCAGTTGTCCGGCCGCGATCGCGTGACGAGCGGTGCGGGTCACGGATGCGCTGTGCGTTCCATGGTGCACCGGGCTCGTCGGGAAGGCGCGCGGTGTACGTCCGTCCGGGGTGGACGTACACCGGCCTCGGCCCGGCCCGCAGGTCAGCCCTCGAAGCCGCCCTCGGCCAGGATCGCGTCGATGCGCTCGCGATGGGCCTTCTTCCAAGCGTCAAGGGTTTCCCCGGCCTCCTTGGCCAACTTCTTCCGGGCATCGCGCAGTACGTCCTCCCGGCGGGCGCGGGGTGTGACCACGACGCCCTCTTCGTCGGCCACCACGATGTCGCCGGGGGCGACGGCCACCCCACCGCACCGCACCGGGGCATTGAGCGGCCCGACGGCCTTCTTGGTGCCCGGGATGGGGATGACTCCCCTGGCGAAGACGGGGAAACCCATCTCGCGCACCTCGGCGAGGTCGCGGATCACTCCGTCGGTCACGAACGCCGCGATCCCGCGGCGCTGGGCGACGGCACAGACGTTTCCTCCGGCGAGCGCGTAGTCCACGTCCCCCGCCTCCACGACGATGACCGAGCCGGGTTCCGCGCGGTGGATGGCCGCGTGCAGCATCAGGTTGTCGCCCGGAGGGCAGCGCACGGTGAAGGCCGGTCCGGCGACTCGTGGGACCGACGGCCACAGAGGCCGGATGCCGATGTCCATGACCTGTTCGCGGCCCAGGAGATCGGCGAGGGTGGTCGGCGGGATGTCCTTGAACTCGGTGGCGTCGTTCATGTTCCTCCTTCGTCCGGGCCCCCGACCCACCGCAGGCGGCGCGTTCCCCGCGTCCACGGTGCAACCGCTGTGTGTCCGGCGGACGATGGGAGGAGTGCGGCGGCGAGACTACCGAACTGCCGCGGGGGAGTCCCACTTGCACAAGGAGCCTCCATGACCGACCGTGCCCACACCGTGCTGGCAGGCCTCGATGGCGTCGGCTCCGATCTGGAGGGCATCTACAAGGACCTGCACAGACACCCCGAACTCGGCTTGCGGGAGCACCGCACGGCCAAGAAGGCGGCCGACGCCCTGCGGAACTTCGGCTACGAAGTCACCGAAGGCATCGGCGGAACCGGGGTGATCGGCACCCTGGTCAACGGCGAGGGTCCGGTCGTCATGGCCCGCGCCGACATGGACGCCCTCCCGGTACGCGAACAGACCGGCCTGCCCTACGCCTCCACGGCCACGGTGACCGGCGACGACGGCACCGAGCAGCCCGTGATGCACGCCTGCGGACACGATGTGCACGTGACCTGTCTGATCGGCTGCGCACGGCTGATGGCCCGGGCCAAGGACGCCTGGCGAGGCACCTTCGTGGCCCTCTTCCAGCCCTCGGAGGAGAACGGCGACGGCGCCGAAGCCATGATCGACGACGGTTTGACGTCGAAGGCTCCCCGGCCCGACGTGGTGCTCGCCCAGCACGTCCTGCCCTATCCGGCCGGCTATGTCGGCACTCGCTCCGGATCGTTCCTGTCGGCCTCCGACAGTCTGCGCGTCACCGTGTACGGCCGGGGCGCGCACGGCTCCATGCCCCAGGCCGCGGTCGACCCCGTGGTGATGGCCGCGATGATCGTCGTACGCCTGCAGACCATTGTCTCCCGGGAACTGGCCGCCACCACTCCGGCCGTCGTCACCGTGGGCAGCATCCATGCCGGCACCGGCCCCAACGTCATCCCCGACCGCGCGGTCATCCAGCTCAACGTGCGTACGTACGACGACGCCTCGCGCACGCACGTCCTGAACGCGATCGAGCGGATCGTCGAGGCCGAGAGCCAGGCGTCCCGATCGCCGAGGCCACCCGAGATCGAGAAGACCGCCACCTTCCCGCCCACGGTCAATGACGAGGCGCCGACCCGGCGCGTCGCCGAGGCGTTCGCGGCCCACTTCGGCGACGAAGCGCACACCATCGACCTGCAGACCGCCAGCGAGGACATGAGCGAGATCCCCAAGGCGTTCGGTGCGCCATTCACCTACTGGGGCATCGGGGGCATCGACCCCGGCCTGTACGCCGAGGCCGCCAGGAACGGGACCGTCGCCCAGGACATCCCGGTGAACCACAGCCCCGCCTTCGCCCCGGTCGTCCAGCCGACCCTGAACACCGGTGTCGGCGCGCTGACGGTCGCCGCCCTCGCGTGGCTCGGCAGATGACCCGGTGACCGGCGCGCCGCCGCGAAGGGCGCCCCGCCGCGAAAGGCGGTCGGCCAGGGCGCCCGCACATGACCGCGCTACGGTGATGTACTAGAGTTATCTCGACATCGAGATATATGCCGAAGGCGCACCGCAGGCCGCCATCGGGTAAGGGTTACCTAACTAAGCCTTACCTCAGCGGATGGTCGAGGGGTCGTAGGCGGCACCACGCGGCGCCCGCCGTAATGAGGCGCGGCGCGGAGTACGCGCACATTGATGAAGGAGACTGTCGTGTCGGCGAACAGCTTCGACGCCCGCAGCACGCTGCGCGTGGGCGACGAGTCGTACGAGATCTTCAAGCTGGACAAGGTCGAGGGCTCCGCGCGCCTCCCTTACAGCCTGAAGGTGCTGCTGGAGAACCTGCTCCGCACCGAGGACGGCGCGAACATCACCGCCGACCACATCCGGGCGCTCGGCGGCTGGGACTCCCAGGCACAGCCCAGCCAGGAGATCCAGTTCACGCCGGCCCGCGTGATCATGCAGGACTTCACCGGTGTGCCGTGTGTCGTGGACCTCGCCACCATGCGTGAGGCCGTCAAGGAGCTGGGTGGTGACCCGGCCAAGATCAACCCCCTCGCCCCGGCCGAGCTGGTCATCGACCACTCCGTCATCGCCGACAAGTTCGGCACCAACGACGCGTTCGCGCAGAACGTCGAGCTGGAGTACGGCCGCAACAAGGAGCGCTACCAGTTCCTGCGCTGGGGCCAGACCGCCTTCGACGAGTTCAAGGTCGTCCCCCCGGGCACCGGCATCGTCCACCAGGTCAACATCGAGAAGCTGGCCCGTACGGTCATGGTCCGGGGCGGCCAGGCGTACCCCGACACCCTCGTCGGCACCGACTCGCACACCACCATGGTCAACGGCCTCGGTGTGCTGGGCTGGGGCGTCGGCGGCATCGAGGCCGAGGCCGCGATGCTCGGCCAGCCGGTCTCCATGCTCATCCCGCGCGTCGTCGGCTTCAAGCTGACCGGCGAGCTCCCGGCCGGCACCACCGCCACCGACCTCGTGCTGACCATCACCGAGATGCTCCGCAAGCACGGCGTCGTCGGCAAGTTCGTCGAGTTCTACGGTGAGGGCGTCGCCGCCACCTCCCTCGCGAACCGCGCCACCATCGGCAACATGTCGCCGGAGTTCGGCTCCACCGCCGCGATCTTCCCGATCGACGACGAGACGCTGAAGTACCTGCGCCTGACCGGCCGTGACGAGCAGCAGGTCGCGCTCGTCGAGGCGTACGCCAAGGAGCAGGGCCTCTGGCTCGACCCGGCCGCCGAGCCGGACTTCTCCGAGAAGCTGGAGCTGGACCTGTCGACGGTCGTCCCGTCGATCGCCGGCCCGAAGCGCCCGCAGGACCGCATCGTCCTCGCGAACGCCAAGGAGCAGTTCGCCCAGGACGTGCGCAACTACGTCTCCGAGGACGAGGAGTCGGGCAAGGAGTCCTTCCCGGCCTCCGACTCGCCGGCCTCCTCCAACGGCGTTCCGTCGCGTCCGACCACGGTCACGGCCCCCGACGGCACGACGTACGAGATCGACCACGGCGCCGTCACCGTCGCCGCGATCACCTCCTGCACCAACACCTCGAACCCGTACGTCATGGTCGCCGCGGCGCTCGTGGCGAAGAAGGCGGTCGAGAAGGGCCTGACCCGCAAGCCGTGGGTCAAGACCACCCTCGCCCCGGGCTCGAAGGTCGTCACCGACTACTTCGACAAGGCGGGCCTGACCCCGTACCTCGACAAGGTCGGCTTCAACCTCGTCGGCTACGGCTGCACCACCTGCATCGGCAACTCCGGCCCGCTGCCGGAGGAGGTCTCCAAGGCGGTCAACGAGCACGACCTCGCCGTGACCTCGGTGCTCTCCGGCAACCGTAACTTCGAGGGCCGGATCAACCCCGACGTCAAGATGAACTACCTGGCGTCCCCGCCGCTGGTCGTCGCGTACGCCATCGCCGGTTCGATGAAGGTGGACATCACCAAGGACGCCCTGGGCATCGACCAGGACGGCAAGCCGGTCTACCTCGCGGACATCTGGCCGTCGGAGGCCGAGGTGAACGACGTCGTCGCCAACACCATCGGCGAGGACATGTTCAACAAGTCCTACCAGGACGTCTTCGCCGGCGACGCCCAGTGGCAGGCGCTCGCGATCCCGACCGGCAACACCTTCGAGTGGGACCCGCAGTCCACCTACGTGCGCAAGCCCCCGTACTTCGAGGGCATGACGATGGAGACGACCCCGGTCGAGAACATCTCCGGCGCCCGGGTGCTCGCCAAGCTGGGCGACTCGGTCACCACCGACCACATCTCCCCGGCCGGTGCGATCAAGGCCGACACCCCGGCCGGCAAGTACCTCACGGAGCACGGCGTCGAGCGCCGTGACTTCAACTCCTACGGCTCGCGCCGTGGTAACCACGAGGTCATGATTCGCGGCACCTTCGCGAACATCCGCCTGCGCAACCAGATCGCCCCGGGCACCGAGGGTGGCTACACCCGCGACTTCACCCAGGCCGATGCCCCCGTGTCGTTCATCTACGACGCCTCGCAGAGCTACCAGGCCGCCGGTACCCCGCTGGTCATCCTGGCGGGCAAGGAGTACGGCTCCGGCTCGTCCCGCGACTGGGCCGCCAAGGGCACCGCGCTCCTCGGCGTCAAGGCCGTCATCGCCGAGTCCTACGAGCGCATCCACCGCTCGAACCTCATCGGCATGGGCGTCCTCCCGCTCCAGTTCCCGGAGGGCGCGACCGCCGAGGCCCTCGGCCTCACCGGCGAGGAGACCTTCTCCTTCACCGGCGTGACCGAGCTGAACAACGGCACCACGCCGCGCACCGTCAAGGTCACCACCGACACCGGTGTGGAGTTCGACGCGGTCGTCCGCATCGACACCCCCGGTGAGGCGGACTACTACCGCAACGGCGGCATCATGCAGTACGTGCTCCGCAGCCTGATCCGCAAGTAGGCAGCAGAGCCGAAGGGCCGCATCCCGGGTCTCCCGGGGTGCGGCCCTTCGCGTGGTACGGCGCCTGTGGTCGCCCCTACCGCTTGACGTACTGCACGAACGCCGCCCAGCCCGCGGCCGGGAAGGCCAGGACCGGGCTGTGGGTCAGCTTGGTGTCGCGTACGGGGACGAAGCCGGGGACGTTGTCGGCGACCTCGACGCATTCACCGCCGTCGCCGTTGCTGTACGACGACGTACGCCAGGCAGCGGTACTCAGGTCAGGTGCCATGCTCATCGGTCGCGAACTCCTTCGCCGCCGACACGATCCGGGCCAGGGACGCCTCCGGCGACAGCGCGGCGGCCCTGGCCAGATCGTATGCGGATCGGTACTGCTCCACCAGCAGCGGTTCTTCAACGAGTTGGCCGCTGTACGCGCTCTCCGTGTACACGATGGACGGAGCGTCGGTGAACTGCATCAGCGTCATGGACGAGTGCAGGAAGGGATGTGCCCCGGCGGAGAACGGGAGCACCTGGGCGACGATACGAGGGCGGGAAGCGATCTGCTCGGCGAGATGATTGAGCTGCTCCGCCATGACGGCCGGTCCGCCCACCGGCAACAGGAGCGCGGCCTCGTGAATCACCACCCAAAGCACGGGTGCCGCAGGCGCGTTGAGGAGACTGGTGCGCTCCATGCGCGTCCTGACATGTCCGTCGATGACTTCCGTGTCGGCGAACGGGTGGGCGGCTCGGGTCAGCGCACGCGCATAGGACTCTGTCTGCAACAGTCCGAGGACCACCATCGACGTATAGCTGTCGATGGACGAGGCGTGCAGCTGGAGCTCGGCCGCATCCGCGAAGTACCCCGCCACCTTCGACTTGCGCGCCAGCCGGCACAGCCGCTGAAGATGCTCGCCGCTGCCCAGCAGTTCGTCGAAGGCCCGGGACATGTCTTCCTGCGGGCGCCGTTCCGCCATCTCGAACAGCCCGATGTACGTTCCCGAGCAGAACACCCGGTCGCCCAGCTCGCTCTGGGACATCCCGGCGGCCTCACGCAGGCGGCGCAACTCGGAGCCGTAGAAGGAACGGGAGTCGGTGTACGGATCGAGATCCTTGGGCTGCGGCATGTGCCGCAATGTAACGGCGCACGGACGTACCCGACCGGGAAACCGGGAACGCGCCACCCGTAGGGCCTCTCGTTTGGATCATGCCGGGCTCGCGTGCCCCGGCACCGCACCTCGCCGCGTTGTCGTCGGTCGCCGACGCTCCGCGTCGCCTCCCTCCTCCGCCTTGCGATGCACGGCACCGGACCCCGCTCCCTGATCCGGCCTGATCCAAACGAAAGACCCTAGGTGTCCACCGCCGCGCGGACGCCCGAGGGCGAGCCGCGCCTGCCGCCGACCCGACGGAATGCGATCGTGGGCCCGCGGGTTCACACCCGCGACAGCGCCATCGGCACACAGGGAGCGGAATCACCATGGGCGAGTTGATCCTGATCCGGCACGGCGAGACCGAGTGGTCGCGGTCCGGGCAGCACACGAGCCACACCGATCTGCCCCTGACCCCCTTCGGCGAACGGCAGGCCCGCGCCCTGGCCCCGCTGCTCGCCGACCGGCAGATCGCGCTCACCCTGGTCAGCCCCGCGGTACGCGCCCGGCGCACCGCGGAGCTCGCCGGGCTCACCGCGCCCCGCATCACACCCGAGCTGCGTGAGTGGGACTACGGCGGCTACGAAGGGGTGACCACCGAGGAGATCCGCCTCACCCGCCCCGAGTGGAATCTGTGGACCGACGGGGTCGCCCCCGGCCCCGAGGCGCATCCCGGCGAGACGCCCGCCGAGGTCGGTGCGCGTGCCGACCGGGTGCTGGCGGAGGTCGTGCGGGCCGCGGGCCGCGATACGGAGGAGGACATCGCGCTCGTCGCCCACTCCCACTTCCTGCGCGTACTCACCGCCCGCTATCTCGGCCTGACCCCGGCCGAGGGCACACTGTTCCAGCTCGCCACGGGGGCGGTCTCGCGGCTCGGCACCGAGCACGGCAAGCCGGTTCTGACGGCGTGGAATGTGACCTTGCCCGAGAGCTTGTTCCCCCGGGACGTTCCGGAAAGCCCGGAGCAGGACTGAGCGGGAGCCGAGCCGTGCCGCCGCGCGGCTGCCCCGCCAACGGGCCGACGGCCGGTACCCCGGGGTGAGGTACCGGCCGTCGGCCGTGACGCGGGCAGAACACCCGGGTCAGGAGAGCAACTCCACCTCCGCGAGCGTCCCTTCACCGGCGAACACCAGGCGGTAGTGCGCGTACGAGCCCGGCGTGGCCACCGAGAACACCCTCGTCTGCCGGTCCCAGGCGAACGACTGGCCCGACCGCTTGTCGAGGTCCTTCCACGTCGCGCCGTCCGACGAGCCCTGGAGGATCCAGCCCGTCGGGGCCCGGTCCGCCGCGCTCGATGTCAGCGTGTACTGGGCCGCGTCCGTGGCCGAGGCCACCGGCAGGACCACCGAGGTGACCGTCGCCGACGTGGCCGACGTGTTGTCGAACAGGGCGCCCTCGCCCTTCAACACGTCCGCCTTCGGTGTCGCCACCTTGTCGTCCGTGGTGATCGAGGTCGGCGCCGCGTCCTTTCCGGTGCCCCACGACGACGGCTCGGCACCCATGTCGAAGTCCAGCACACCGCCCTTGGCCAGCAGGTCGTGCGGCAGCGAAGTCGAGGTCCACTTCTTGCCGTTGACCTTCAGGCCCTGGACATAGATGTTCTTCGCGCTGTTCTTCGGCGCCTTGACGACCAGGTCGTGGCCGTTCTCCAGGTGGACCGTGGTCTTCGTGAAGAGCGGGGAGCCGATCGCGTACTCGCCACTGCCCATGACGAGCGGGTAGAAGCCGAGCGAGGAGAAGAGGTACCAGGCCGACTGCTCGCCGTTGTCCTCGTCGCCGTGGTAGCCCTGGCCGATCTCGCTGCCGGTGTAGAGGCGGCTCAGGACCTCGCGGACCTTCTCCTGCGTCTTCCAGGGCTGCGAGGCCGCGTCGTACATGTAGGTGACATGGTGCGCGACCTGGTTGCTGTGGCCGTACTGCCCCATCCGTACGTCACGCGCCTCGGTCATCTCGTGGATGACACCGCCGTACGAGCCGACGAACTCGGGCCCGGCCGTCTCCGGCGTGGTGAAGTACGTGTCGAGCTTCTTGGCCAGGCCGGCGCGCCCGCCGTACAGGTTCGCCAGGCCCCGGCTGTCCTGCGGGGCCGTGAAGGCGTAGCCCCAGCCGTTCGTCTCCGTGTAGTCGTAGCCCCAGACCCGCGGGTCGTACGTGTCCGGCGTGAGCCGCCAGTCGCCCTTCGCGTCCTTGCCCTGGAAGAAGCCCACCTTGTTGTCGAAGAGCTCGACGTAGTTGCGGGCGCGGTTAAGGAAGTACTCGGACTCCTCCTTGTACCGCTCCTTCTTCGTCTTCTTGTAGAGCGCCCGGCCCATCTGTGCGATGCCGTAGTCGTTGAGGTAGCCCTCCAGCGACCAGGACAGGCCCTCGTGCGTGGCGGTGTTCGCGTAGCCGACGAACGGGGACGTCGCCATGCCCTTGCGGCCGACGCCCGAGGACGGCGGAACCACGGTGGCGTTCTTCAGCGCCGCGTCGTACGCCGCCTCGGCATCGAACTTCACGCCCTTGACGTACGCGTCGGCGAACGCGACGTCCGAGGAGGTGCCGGTCATCAGGTCGGCGTAACCGGGGGAGGACCAACGGGAGATCCAGCCGCCGTCCTTGTACTGCTGGACGAAGCCGTCCACCATCTCACCGGCCTTGTCCGGCGTGAGGAGGGAGTACGCCGGCCAGGTCGTCCGGTAGGTGTCCCAGAAGCCGTTGTTGACGTACACCTTGCCGTCGACGATCTTCGCGCCCGTGCGGGTCGGGGTGTCGGATCCGACCTGCGGGGAGAAGGGGCTGGAGTACTTGTCCTTGCCGCCGACCTTCTCGAAGCCCGAGTTCGGGTACAGGTACAGCCGGTACAGGCTGGAGTACAGGGTGGTCAGCTGGTCGGCCGTGGCGCCCTCGACCTCCACCTTGCCCAGGATGCCGTCCCAGGCCCGCTGCGCCCGGTCCTCGACCGCGCCGAAGGAGCGGGCGGCGGGGATCTCGGCGGCGAGGTTCTGCTTGGCCTGGTCGATGCCGATGAGGGAGGTCGCCAGGCGCAGGCCGACCGTGCGGTCCTTGCCCGCGTCGAAGCGGAGGTACCCGGTGACATCGTCACCGCCACCGCCGGACAGCTTGCCGCTCGCGGTGACCGGTGCGTCGAAGACGCCGTAGACGAAGAGCCGGGTCGCGCCGGTCGAGCCGCCGCTCTTCACGTCGGAGAAGCCGGTGAAGGAGCTGGTGTCCGGATCGAGGGTGAGGCCGCCGTCGTTGGAGACGTTGTCGAAGACGACGCTCGCGTTGTCGCCGGGGTAGGTGAACCGCATCCGGGCCGCGTGGTCGGTCGGTGTCATCTCGGCCTTGAGGCCGTTGTCGAAGGTCACACCGTAGTAGTGCGGCTTCGCCGTCTCGTTCTCGTGGTGGAACGGCAGCGCACGCGCCGTGCGCGAGGCGTCCGGGGTGCCGGCGACCGCCGACGGCATCAGCTGGAAGGTCTGCCGGTCGCCCATCCAGGGGCTCGGCTCATGGCTGGCGCTGAACGCCTGGAGCGTGGGCAGGTTGTCGTCGTTGTTGCCGCGCGCGTAGTCGTACAGCCAACTGGTCGACCCGGCGTTGGTGACCGGCGTCCAGAAGTTGAAGCCGTTCGGGACCGCGGTGGCGGGGAAGTTGTTGCCGCGCGAGAAACCACCGCTGGAGTTGGTGCCACGGACCGTCGACGCGTAGTCGGACAGGTGCGGGCGGCGCTTCTCGGGTGCCTTCGGGGCGATCTTGATGTCGTCGATCCAGCCCTGGAACTTCGCCGGGCCCTTGGGGGAGTCGTACGCCACCAGAATCCGGTCGACGGTCTTTCCCGCCGCGACGGTGCCGATCACCGAGTCGACCTTGTTCCACTGGTTGACGTACAGCCGCTTGGCGTCGGCCTGGCCCTGCGGGGTCAGCGGTCCGCCGTTGCTGTCGGTCGCCCGCAGATCGCTCAGGTACGTGCCGTCCGTGAATGCCAGGTCCACCGAGACATGCGTCGCCGGGTAGGAGAGGTCGGTCTCGCCCATCTGGGGATAGATCACATAGGACAGTGAGGTGTCACGGGTGACAGCCGTGTTCACATCGAAGATCTTGTTGTACGAGTAGGCCCGGCCGTCCGCCTTGTGCGTACCGGCGTACCGCAGGGCCTTCTTGCCGGTGAAGCCCGCGCCCGCCTTGGCGGTGGGGGAGCCGGACGGGCCGCGGTCGGCCTGGCTGCGCATCGAGTCGGGGGCCGGGGCCGAGGTGTCGCCGTCGGAGAACTGGACGTCCGCGAGCTGGGTCGCGTCGGAGGCGCCGTTGTTCTTCGTGATCTGCAGGCGGTAGTGCTGGTATGCCGTGTCGGATGTGACGTCGTACGACTTTGTCCGGAACCGCTCGGTGAAGGCCTGGCCGGTCCGGGAATCCAGCTCCTGCCACGTCTTGCCGTCGGTGGAGCCCTGCAGGGTCCAGTCCTTCGGGTCGCGCTCGTCGTGGTCATTGGCCGACGTCAGCGCGTACGTGACGACCTTGACCGGTTCGACGAGGTCGAACTCGACCCAGCCGGTGGGCTCGAAGGCCAGCCACTTGGTGCCGGGCTCGCCGTCGATCAGGTTCTCCTTAACCTCCCCGCCGCCGGTGTTCTCGCCGCTGGCGCGGACGTCCGTCACCTTGTCGGTCACATTGCCCGGTATTCCGGCGGAGAAGCCGCCATCGACACCCGATGACCGCTTCTTTCCGTCCGGGCCTTCTTCGACGGTGTTGCGCCAGTCCGGCTGCTTTTCATCCGCTTCGAAGGAAGAACTGAACGTCCGTTCCCCCGGGGCGTTTTGGCCCTTGTCTCCTGTCCGTGCCGACTGCGCGGCGGCCGCGGTGGGGGCTGTCACGACCAGAACCAGTGAAGCCGCGATCAGCGCGGCCGTACGGCTTTGTCTCTTACGAGAACCATGTCGGGGCTGCATGCCGAGCATTCCTCCCGAGGAAGTGCGCTTGGACAACGTTGTCACCGAGTTGCACAGGATCCAGTAGGGAGCCAAGTGGCTGGATGTGTCAAGGGTGTTGGGCGTGAACCGCCGACGGAATCAACCGTAATGCGGAAATCGTTACGCCCGGATCGGGACGCACGGGGTCCAGGTATCCGCAAGGTCTCAACTCGGGAAAGACTGCTGCTCAAACTTGCATTCGATCTTGCTCAGTTGGTCGCAAGTGGACTATACCTGTCGGCGTCTGCACAGCCGTTTCCGGCGACGTGGACAGGGGGACACGGGGGAACGGCCGAGGACGGCACAACAGGTGCGATCCGATGTCCGAACTCCCTCAACCCCCCACTGCACATGGCTAGCCTGAGATCAGCACTACCCAAGCGCAACTGACCGCGGTGGCGGGGCCCTTCGCCTGTCTGGCGAATATCGACGGGCGACCGGTACACACCGCCTGAGTCCTGGAGAAGGCGAGGACTTGAGCATGGGATCCACCTCCGCCCACAAGAATGAGGGCCTTGGCCGTCGCGATGTGATCAAGCGATCTGCCGCACTCGGCCTGATCACCGTGCCGACGATGAGCTTCCTGTCGGCGTGTGCGAGCAGTGACAGCAGCAGCGACAAGAAGGTCGAGAAGGGCAAGACCAGCAAGACGAACCCGCTCGGCGTCAACGAGACGGCTCCCCTAGAGGTAGTCATCTTCGACGGTGGTTTCGGCCAGCAGTACGCCCTCGACGCGGAGAAGAAGTACAACGCCGCGTTCCCGAAGGCTCCGAAGGTCAAGCACGCCGCGACCCAGAAGATCCAGTCGCAGCTGCAGCCGCGCTTCAACGGCGGCACCCCGCCGGACCTGATCGACAACTCCGGCGCCGAGCAGATGGACATGGGTGTCCTGGTCGGCAAGAAGCAGCTGCTCGACCTCACGCCGCTGATGGACGCCCCGTCCATCGACGACCCCAGCAAGAAGGTCCGCGACACGCTGCGCCCGGGTGTCCTGGAGATGGGGCAGTTCGACGGCGACCCCGTCTGGATCATGTACTACGCGTACACCGTGTACGGCGTCTGGTACTCGCAGACCGCGCTCGACAACCTCGACGCGCAGTACCCCGAGAACTGGGACGACATGCTCGCCCTCTGCGCGAAGGCGAAGAAGAAGGGCATCGCCGGCTGGACGTACCCCGGCAAGTACCCGTACTACCTGCCGTTCTCGCTCTACCCGTTCATCGCCAAGATCGGTGGCCGGGAGGTTCTCGACAAGATCGACAACCTGGAGCCGAACGCCTGGATGGACCCCGCGGTGAAGGCGGCGTTCGAGGCGTACTACGAGCTCTACCAGAAGGGCTACGTCCTCAAGGGCACCCCCGGCCTGACCCACATCCAGTCGCAGACCGAGTGGACCAAGGGCAAGGCGCTGTTCATCCCGAACGGCTCGTGGGTGGAGAACGAGGCGGCGCCGACCACGCCCAAGGACTTCAAGATGATGGTCGCGCCGCCGTCCGGCCTGGACTCGTCCGACAAGATGCCGTTCGGCACCATCTGGGCGTCCGGCGGCGAGCCGTTCATCGTTCCGGCCAAGGCGAAGAACCCCGAGGGCGGCATGGAGCAGCTGCGCATCATGCTCTCCGAGGAGTCGTCGAAGAACTTCACCAAGCAGGTCAAGTCGCTCAGCGCCTTCAACGGTGGCACCGACGGTCTGACCCTGTCGACTGCCATGCAGGCCGGTGTCGACTCGCTGAAGAAGGCCGGCGACAACGTGGTGAACCCGCGTCTGCAGGACTGGTACGTGAAGCTCCAGAAGGAGCAGATCGGCGTCGCCGGCATCGGCGAGATGATGGCCGGCCGCGCGACCCCGGCCGAGACCCTCAAGAAGATCCAGGCCTTCGCGGACGCGGCGGCCAAGGACCAGTCCATCAAGCACTACAAGCACCAGTGAGCAACCGTCACCAGCGGCGGCACCCGCGGAAAGATCGGGGTCGGTAAACGATGCAGCA
Source organism: Streptomyces sp. NBC_01241 (assembly GCF_041435435.1). NCBI lineage: Bacteria > Bacillati > Actinomycetota > Actinomycetes > Kitasatosporales > Streptomycetaceae > Streptomyces > Streptomyces sp. NBC_01241. The sequence goes on from NZ_CP108494.1 coordinate 6,841,761, forward strand.
CGGCAAGTACCGTTTCATCGTGGGGTTCTTGGTAGTCCCACTGGCGTTGTACGCGGTCTTCGTCATTTGGCCGTTCATCCAGTCCATCTACTACTCGTTCACGGACTGGACCGGCCTGAGCCCGGACTTCAAGATGGTCGGGTTCGACAACTACACGAAGATGCTGAAGGACGACGTCTTCTGGAAGTCGTTGCAGCACAGCGTGTTGCTCGTGCTGCTGCTGCCGCTGGTGACGCTGGGCCTGGCGCTGTTCTTCGCCTTCATGCTCAATGTCGGAGGCCGACGGCGCAAGAACGCCGCGGTCTCCGGCGTGCGGGGCTCCTCCTTCTACAAGATCGCCTATTTCTTCCCGCAGGTGCTCTCGATCGTCATCGTCGCCCTGCTCTTCCAGTTCGCTTTCAACCCCGTCAGCGGGATGCTGAATTCGACACTGAAGGGAATCGGCCTGGGCTCCATCCAGCCGGACTGGCTGGGCGATCCGAGTCTCGCGCTGGTCTGCGTCATGTCGGTGCTGGTCTGGTCGACGGTCGGATTCTTCGTCGTCCTCTTCTCGGCCGGCATGGCGTCCATCCCGAAGGACTTCTACGAGGCGGCGCTCCTCGACGGCGCCAACCGCTTCACCACGTTCTTCCGGATCACGCTTCCGCTGCTGTGGGACACGGTGCAGTCGGGCTGGGTCTACATGGGAATCCTGGCCCTCGGCGTGGAGGCGTTCACCGCCGTACAGGTCATGACCGTGGGCCCCGGTGGTCCCGACTACTCGACCACGGTCCTTCCGCTGTACGTGTACCAGACGGCCTTCCGCGACGGGCAGGCCGGATACGCGACAACGATCGGTGTCGGACTGCTCATCGTCACCATGGCCTTCGCCGCCGTCGTGATGCGACTGGGCCGGCGCGAGCGGCTGGAGTTCTGATGCTGCGATTCACGGGGGACGGCCCCCGGACCCCCAGCAGGCACCACAGGTCGGCCTCCGTGTCCGGCTCGACAGTACGAGGTGAGTACACGTGAAGACGACTGACACCCCACCCGCGGCACCGGCGGCCGACCCGGCACCCGTGGCCAAGGCGTCCGCGCCCGCCGTCAAGGAGAAGAGCGGCGAGGGCCAGGTCCTCAATGTCTTCTCGCACGGTGTGCTGATCATCTGGGCGATCCTGGTCGTCCTGCCGCTGCTCTGGGCGGTGATGGCGTCCTTCAAGACGGACGACTCGATCCTGTCGACGCCGTGGTCGCTGCCCGACAAGCTGCACTTCGAGAACTGGTCGCGCGCCTGGAGCCAGGCGCACATGAGCGACTACTTCTTCAACACCGTCGTGGTGGTGGGCTGCTCGCTCGTCGGAACCCTGCTGCTCGGGTCGATGGCGGCGTACGTACTGGCGCGGTTCGACTTCCCGGGCAATCGCTTCCTCTACTACCTGTTCATCGGCGGGATGAGTTTCCCGATCATCCTGGCGCTGGTCCCGCTGTTCTTCGTCATGAACAACATGGGCCTGCTGAACACGCGGCACGGACTGATCATGGTCTACATCGCGTATTCGCTGCCGTTCACCGTCTTCTTCCTCACCTCGTTCTTCCGGTCACTGCCGAGCTCGGTGGCGGAAGCGGCGATGATCGACGGGGCCTCGCACACCCGGACCTTCTTCCAGGTGATGCTGCCGATGGCGAAGCCCGGCCTGATCAGCGTCGGTATCTTCAACTTCCTCGGGCAGTGGAACCAGTACATGCTGCCGACGGTGCTCAACACCGATCCGAACCACCGGGTGCTCTCCCAGGGCCTGGTCGAACTGGCCAACAGCCAGGGGTACAAGGGTGACTGGTCCGGTCTCTTCGCCGGTCTGGTGATGGCGATGCTGCCGGTCCTTGCGGCCTACATCATCTTCCAGCGCCAGGTCGTCGCCGGGCTCACCGCGGGTGCGGTGAAGTAGCACTCGTACCGTCCGTACACACACGAACCGCCCGTCGGCCATGCGCCGGCGGGCGGTTCGTGTGTGCGGGACGGGTGCCCCGGGCGCGGGCGCGGTGCTCATCCGAGGCTTCGCATGCTCAAGGTCTTGACGGGGAGTACCTCAAAACGCTCAGCTTAGAGTTCACATGTTGGAGAAATCGGTAGGAGTGAGAGAGTCGATGGAGACTCCGGGTTCGCAGACATCTCTGCATCGCGCCAACCTTGAGCGGGTGGTGCGCGCGGTACGCATGGCGGGCTCGCTCACCCAGGCGGAGATCGCACGGAGCACCGGCCTGTCAGCGGCCACCGTCTCCAACATCGTTCGCGAACTGAAGGACGGCGGCACGGTCGAGGTGACCCCCACCTCGGCGGGCGGCCGGCGGGCCCGCAGCGTCTCGCTCAGCGGTGACGCCGGCATTGTGATCGGCGTCGACTTCGGTCATACGCATCTGCGGGTGGCGATCGGCAACCTCGCCCACCAGGTGCTCGCCGAGGAGTCCGAGCCGATGGATGTCGACGCCTCGGCCGCGGAGGGGTTCGGACGGGCGGAACGCCTGGTCAAACGGCTCATCGAGGCGACCGGGATCAGCCCGGACAAGGTGATCGGGGTGGGCCTCGGTGTTCCCGGCCCGATCGACGTCGAGTCCGGCACCCTGGGCTCCACGTCGATCCTGCCGGGCTGGACGGGCATCAACCCCAGCGAGGAGCTCGCGGGCCGGCTCGGCGTGCCGGTGTACGTCGACAACGACGCCAACCTCGGCGCGCTCGGCGAGCTGGTCTGGGGGAGCGGGCGCGGGGTCAAGGACCTCGCGTACATCAAGGTCGCCAGCGGTGTCGGCGCCGGTCTGGTGATCGACGGGCACATCTACCGGGGGCCGGGCGGCACGGCCGGCGAGATCGGGCACATCACGCTCGACGAATCGGGCCCGGTCTGCCGCTGCGGCAACCGCGGATGCCTGGAGACGTTCACCGCCGCGCGCTACGTCCTGCCGCTGCTCCAGCCCGGTCACGGGCCCGATCTCACCATGGAGCGGGTGGTCCAGCTGGCCCGCGAGGGCGATCCGGGCTGCCGACGGGTGATCGGGGACGTCGGGCGCCACATCGGCAGCGGGGTGGCCAACCTCTGCAATCTGCTCAACCCCAGCCGGGTGGTGCTCGGCGGCTCGCTCGCCGAGGCCGGCGAGCTGGTGCTCGCACCGATCCGCGACTCGGTCTCCCGCTACGCCATTCCCAGCGCCGCCCGGCAGCTCTCGGTGCTGCCGGGGGCGCTCGGCGGCCGGGCCGAAGTGCTGGGTGCGCTGGCCCTGGTGCTGAGCGAGATGGGGGATTCAACCCTTTTGGAAAGTACCCTGCCGTCAGCCGCCCAGCCTTCACTTAGATGACGAATGGCACCGTTGTCATCTCGTTAAGGATTTACTCCTTGACGCTGACGTCACAGCCGAGTTGACTTCCTGCCACCTCGGCCGCACCGTCGCGGCCTCGTCAGGGAGGCAACCCCACATGAACGCAACGATGCGACGCATTGTCATCGGCACGGCCGCTGTTTCCATGACCGTCTCCCTCGCCGCCTGCGGCAAGGCGGGCGACGACAACAAGGGTGGCGGCGGCGACAGCAAGGTCATCGGCCTGCTGCTGCCGGAGAACAAGACCACTCGTTACGAGACCTTCGACCGCCCCATCATCGAGGCGAAGATCACGCAGCTGTGCGGCGACTGCAAGGTCAAGTACAGCAACGCCGCGGGGGAGAGCGATACCCAGAAGAAGCAGTTCGACTCGCTCATCACCCAGGGTGTGAAGGTCATCATCGTGGACTCCGTCAACTACGAGGCCACCAAGTCCTGGGTGGAGCAGGCGGCCAAGAAGGGCGTCAAGGTCGTCGCGTACGACCGCCTCGCCGAGGGCCCGGTCTCCGCGTACGTGTCGTACGACAACGAGAAGATCGGCCGCCTTCAGGGGGAGGCCATGGTCAAGGCGCTCGGCGCCAAGGCCAAGGAGAGCAACGTTGTCATGATCAACGGCTCGCCGCTCGACCCGAACGCCCCGTTCTTCAAGAAGGGTGCCCACAGCGTCCTGGACACCCAGGTCAAGAAGGTCGTCTACGAGCAGGACATCCCTGACTGGTCGCCCGAGGAGGCCAACAAGAAGATGGGCGCGGCCATCGACTCCCTGGGCAAGGACGGCTTCCAGGGCGTCTACTCCGCCAACGACGGCATGGCCGGCGGCATCATCACGGCCCTGAACAAGCAGGCCATCAAGGTCCCGGTCGGCGGTCAGGACTCCGAGCTCGCCGGGCTGCAGCGCATCCTCAAGGGCGACCAGGCCTTCACGATCTACAAGCAGATCAAGCCCGAGGCGGAGACCACCGCCGAGATCGCGGTCAGGCTCCTCAAGGGCGAGAAGTTCGACGACCTGACCCCGACCAAGGTCGACAGCGTCTCCGGCGCGATCAAGGGCATCCCGGCCAAGCTGTACGACGCGCAGGTCGTGACCAAGGAGAACGTCGCCGACACGATCATCGCCGACAAGGTCTACAAGGCCTCGGAGATCTGCACGCCGGAGTACAAGGCGGCTTGCGAAGCAGCCGGTATCAAGTAGCGCCCTCGGGCCGGGCCTCCGGTCCTCCTCGCCGGTCCGGCGCCCGCTCCGTCAACGCCCCGCAGGCGGGGGCGGGCGCCGGACTTCTCTCGCACGCCCCTGTGCTCAGCACCACCATCCCCGCCGGTCAGGCGGCGAAGGAGATGATTCACGTGTCCGCTACGCCCGTGCTGGCGTTGCGCGGAATCTCCAAGCGGTTCGGCGCCGTCCAGGCGCTCACCGATGTGGACCTGGAGATTCACCCCGGCGAGGTCGTCGCCCTGGTCGGCGACAACGGTGCCGGCAAGTCGACGCTCGTCAAGACCATTTCGGGTGTCCACCCGATCGATGAAGGTGTCATCGAGTGGGAGGGCGAGGCGGTCCGGATCAACCGGCCGAACAACGCCCAGGATCTCGGAATCGCCACCGTCTACCAGGACTTGGCGCTCTGCGACAACCTCGATGTCGTCGCCAACCTCTTCCTCGGCAGCGAACTGCGCAAGGTCTCCGTCCTCGACGAGATCGCGATGGAGAAGCGCGCCAAGGAATTGCTGGACACCCTCTCCATCCGGATCCCCAGCGTCCGCATCCCGGTCGCCGCGCTCTCGGGCGGTCAGCGTCAAGTCGTGGCCATCGCACGCGCGTTGATCGGTGACCCCAAGATCGTCATCCTGGACGAACCGACCGCGGCACTCGGCGTCGAGCAGACCGCCCAGGTCCTCGACCTGGTCGAGCGGCTGCGCGAGCGGGGCCACGGCGTCATCCTCATCAGCCACAACATGGCCGACGTGCGCGCCGTCGCGGACCGCGTGGCGGTGCTCCGCCTGGGCCGCAACAACGGTGTCTTCGATGTGGCGGGCACCTCCCACGAAGAGATCATCGCCGCGATCACCGGCGCCACGGACAACGCCGTCACGCGTCGCCAAGCACGCTCGGCCACGAAGGAGGAAGCGAAGTGAGCGACCTCGCCAAGACCCCCGGGACCTCCACCGAGAAGCCCGCCCCGCAACCACCGGCCGCCGAGCAGTCGGCAGCCCCCGTACCCGCCGTCGACCCGCGTCTGCTCGTCCGCGAGGAGGGCTTCAAGGGCTACTGGTCGGAGTTCACCCGCAAGGTGCGCGGCGGTGAGCTCGGCTCGCTTCCCGTCTTCGTCGGCCTGATCGTCATCGCGGTCGTCTTCCAGTTCCAGAACAGCAATTTCCTCTCCGCGAGCTCCGTCGCCAACATCGCCGTCTACAGTTCCGGCATCGGCATCATGGCGGTCGGCATCGTGTTCGTGCTGCTGCTCGGCGAGATCGACCTCTCGGTCGGCTCCGTCGCGGGGGTCGGCGCGGCCGTCTGGGCCGTGCTCAACGTCAACAACGGCTGGAACGAGTGGCTCGCGATCCTCGTCGCCGTTCTCTCCGGAATGGCCCTCGGCGCGCTGCACGGCTTCTTCTTCGCCAAGATCGGCGTACCGGCGTTCGTCGTCACCCTGGCGGGCTTCCTCGGCTGGAGCGGTCTGCAGGACTGGATGATGGGCGGGGAAGGGTCGATCAACACGCCGTCCGGCAGTGCCGTCGAGAACCTGACCAACTACTTCTTCGAGGACAAGGCCGCCGGCTACGGACTCGCCCTGGTCGCCGTCCTCGCGTACGGGGCCTCGCTCCTGGTGGACAGCAGGCGCCGTAAGGCGGCGGGGCTGCCCGCCCGCCCGACCGGCGAGGTCGTGCTGCGCACCGCGGTCGTCGCGATCCTGTGCTTCGTCGTCGCGTACGTCCTGAACGAGCCCGCGGGCGCCCGTGGCCTGCCGCTCGCCCTGGTGCTCTTCCTCGCCGTCCTGATCGTCGCGGACTTCGTCGCCCGGCGCACGAGCTTCGGCCGTCAGGTCTTCGCGGTCGGCGGCAACCCGGAGGCCGCGCGCCGTGCCGGTATCAACGTCGACCGGGTCCGGATCACCGTCTTCGCCCTGTCCGGCACGCTGGGCGCCTTCGGCGGCCTCTTCATCGCCAGCCTCTCCGGCGGCGCCACGAAGAGCGTCGGCGGCGGCAACACACTGATGCTGGTCATCGCCGCCGCCGTCATCGGTGGCACCAGCCTCTTCGGAGGCCGGGGCAAGGTCTGGTCCGCGCTGCTCGGCATGATCGTGATCCAGTCGATCCAGCAGGGCCTGAACATGATCGGTATGGCCAACGCCATTCAGTACATGATCACCGGCGCGGTTCTGCTGGCCGCCGTGGTCATCGACTCGGTCTCCCGCCGTACCCAGAAGACCGCAGGTCGCGCCTGACATCGCGGCCGTTCCAACCGGTGCCCGGCGCCCCGATCGGGGCGCCGGGCACGGTCGGCTGCGGACAGGGGCGGGGCAGTACACCCCTGCCCGATGCCTGCCGCGACGGGCGGAACACTAGACTCATCGGATCGGCATGCTCGATCAGCTCAACGCAAGGAGGAACGGGTGGCTCTGCTGACCCGCATCGGTGGACCGCGCGACCTGGACCGGCTGACTCCCGAGCAGCTGGACCAGCTCGCCGAAGAGATCCGGACCTTCCTCGTCGACGCCGTTTCGAAGACCGGCGGACACCTCGGCCCCAACCTGGGCGTGGTCGAGCTGACCATCGCCCTGCACCGGGTCTTCGACTCGCCGAAGGACAAGGTGCTGTTCGACACCGGTCACCAGAGCTATGTGCACAAGCTCCTCACCGGTCGCCAGGACTTCTCGAAGCTCAAGAGCAAGGGCGGCCTCTCCGGCTACCCCTCCCGCGCGGAGTCCGAGCACGACATCATCGAGAATTCGCACGCCTCCACCGTGCTCGGCTGGGCCGACGGCCTCGCCAAGGCCAACGAGGTGCTGGGCAAGGACGACCACGTCGTGGCGGTCATCGGTGACGGCGCGCTCACCGGCGGTATGGCCTGGGAGGCGCTGAACAACATCGCCGCCGCCAAGGACCGCCCGCTCGTCATCGTCGTCAACGACAACGAGCGCTCCTACGCCCCGACCATCGGCGGCCTCGCCAACCACCTCGCCACGCTGCGCACCACCGACGGCTACGAGCGCTTCCTGGCCCGCGGCAAGGACATCCTGGAGCGCACCCCCGTCGTCGGGAAGCCGCTGTACGAGACGCTGCACGGCGCCAAGAAGGGGCTGAAGGACTTCATCGCCCCGCAGGGCATGTTCGAGGACCTCGGCCTGAAGTACGTCGGCCCGATCGACGGCCACGACATCGAGGCCCTGGAGTCCGCGCTCCAGCGCGCCAAGCGCTTCGGCGGGCCGGTCATCGTGCACTGCCTCACCGAGAAGGGCCGCGGCTACACCCCGGCCCTGCTCGACGAGGCCGACCGCTTCCACGCCGTCGGCAAGATCCACCCCGACACCGGCCTCCCCATCGCCACCTCGGGCCTCGACTGGACCTCCGTCTTCGGCGAGGAGATGGTCAAGCTCGGCAAGGAGCGCAAGGACATCGTCGCGATCACCGCGGCCATGCTCCAGCCGGTCGGCCTGACCAAGTTCGAGAAGGCGTTCCCGGACCGGATCTACGACGTCGGCATCGCCGAGCAGCACGGCGCGGTCTCCGCGGCCGGCCTCGCCACCGGCGGACTGCACCCCGTCTTCGCGGTGTACGCCACCTTCCTCAACCGCGCCTTCGACCAGGTCCTGATGGATGTCGCGCTGCACAAGTGCGGTGTGACCTTCGTCCTGGACCGGGCCGGCGTCACCGGCACCGACGGCGCCTCGCACAACGGCATGTGGGACATGTCGATCCTGCAGTGCGTGCCCACGCTCCGGATCGCCGCCCCGCGCGACGCCGACCAGGTCCGCGCCCAGCTGCGCGAGGCCGTCGAGGTCGACGACGCGCCGACCGTGGTCCGGTTCTCCAAGGGCGCGGTCGGCCCGGCGGTCAAGGCCGTCGGCCGGGTCGGCGGCATGGACGTCCTGCGCGAGCCCGGCACCACCCGGCCGGACGTCCTGCTCGTCTCCGTCGGAGCGCTCGCCCCGATGTGCCTGGAGATCGCCGATCTGCTGGACGCCCAGGGCATCACGACGACGGTCGTCGACCCGCGCTGGGTCAAGCCGGTCGACGAGGCCATGGCCCCGCTGGCCGAGCGGCACCGGGCCGTCGTCACCGTCGAGGACAACAGCAGGGCCGGCGGCGTCGGCTCCGCCGTCGCCCAGGCGCTGCGCGACGCCGGGGTCGACGTACCGCTGCGCGACTTCGGTATCCCGCCGCGCTTCCTCGACCACGCCTCCCGCAAGGAGGTCATGGCCGAGATCGGGCTGACCGCCCCGGACATCGCCCGCCAGGTCACCGGCCTGGTCGCCAGGCTGGGCGGCCGCTACGAGACGGGCGCGGACGACATCTCCGTCGCCGTGGAGCCCGTCCGCGACTGAGCCGCGCCCCCCGCACGAGCGGCCTCCGGACCGCGGTGCCACGGGGCCGTACGAGCGAACCGCGATACGGCCGATGGGCCGGTCGGAGCACCCTGTACGGGTGGTCCGACCGGCCCATTCGTGTGAAATCGTCCGGTCCGGAGCCCTCCGTGGCAGGCACGGTCCCAATCATGGCGTACACGACGAGTGCGTGGAGGTACGCCGGTGACTGCCCAGCAGGACACACCACCCAGCAGCGACGGACTGTTCCGGACCAAGACGGTCGAACAGTCCATCCGCGATACCGAGGAGCCGGAGCACGCGCTCAAGAAGTCCCTCTCCGCGCTCGACCTCACGGTCTTCGGAGTGGGCGTCATCATCGGCACCGGCATCTTCGTGCTCACCGGGAAGGTCGCCAAGGAGACCGCCGGCCCCGCTACCGCGCTCGCCTTCGTCGCCGCGGCCGTCGTCTGCGCCCTGGCCGCGCTCTGCTACGCCGAGTTCGCCTCGACCGTTCCCGTCGCCGGTTCCGCGTACACCTTCTCCTACGCCTCGCTCGGTGAACTCGTCGCCTGGATCATCGGCTGGGACCTGGTGCTGGAATTCGCGCTGGGCACAGCGGTGGTGGCGGTCGGCTGGTCCGGCTACGTCCGCTCGCTGCTGGACAACTTCGGCTGGACCATGCCCGACGTGCTCTCCGGAACCGATGTGGCGAAAGGATTCGGGTTCGACATCCTGGCCTTCGTGCTGGTGCTCGTCCTGACCGTTGTCCTGGTGCTCGGCATGAAGCTCTCGGCCCGGATCACGACGGTGGTCGTCGCCATCAAGGTCGCCGTCGTGCTGATCGTGATCATTGCCGGACTGTTCTTCATCAAGGCCGCCAACTACTCGCCCTTCATCCCCGAGGCCCGGCCACAGCCCTCCGGTTCCGGACTGACCGCGCCGCTGGTCCAGCTGATGTTCGGTTACGCGCCCACGAACTTCGGCGTCATGGGCATCTTCACCGCCGCCTCCGTCGTCTTCTTCGCCTTCATCGGCTTCGACGTGGTGGCCACCGCCGCCGAGGAGACGAAGGTTCCGCAACGTGACATGCCACGTGGCATCCTCGCCTCGCTGTTCATCTGCACCCTGCTCTATGTCGGCGTTTCGCTGGTGGTCACGGGCATGCAGCACTACACCGAACTGTCCGTCGAAGCCCCGCTGGCCGATGCCTTCAAGGCCATCGGCCATCCCGTCTACGCCGGTTTCATCAGCTTCGGCGCCGCGATCGGTCTCACCACGGTCTGTCTGATCCTGCTGCTCGGACAGACCCGGGTGTTCTTCGCGATGAGCCGCGACGGACTACTCCCGCGGTTCTTCTCCGTGACGCACCCGCGCTACCGCACCCCGTACCGCCCGACCATCCTGCTCGGCGTGATCATCGCGATCGTCGCCGGGTTCACGAGCATCAACGAACTGGCGACGCTGGTGAACATCGGCACGCTCTTCGCGTTCGTCGTCGTCGCCCTCGGCGTCCTGGTGCTGCGCCGCACCCGCCCCGATCTGCACCGCGCGTTCCGCACCCCGTGGGTGCCGCTGGTCCCGATCCTGTCGGTGGCCGCCTCGGTGTGGCTGATGCTCAATCTGCCGGCCGAGACCTGGCTGCGGTTTGCCATCTGGATGATCATCGGCGTGATCATCTACTTCGCGTACGGGCGCAGCCACAGCAGGCTGGCGCGTGGCGATGCCCGGTAGTAGCGGCGCGTCCGGCATGCACTGTCTCGCGGATACTATGACCGTATGACTTGGCTGATCACGGGTGGTGCGGGTTTCATCGGGGCCCACGTCGTAAGGGCGATGCTCGACGTGGGCGAACAGGTCGTCGTGTACGACGACTTGTCCACGGGTGACCCGAACCGGGTACCCGAGGGCGTGCCCTTCGTCAAGGGTTCGACGCTCGACCGTGACGCCCTGGACCGGACCCTCGCGGAGTTCGGCATCGACGGAGTCGTCCACCTCGCCGCGAAGAAGCAGGTCGCCGAGTCCGTGGCCCGCCCGCTCCACTACTACCGGGAGAACGTGCACGGGCTGCAGAACCTCCTCGAAGCCGTCACGGCGGCCGGCGCGCGCCGCTTCCTCTTCTCCTCGTCCGCCGCCGTGTATGGCCTCCCCGACGTCGACCTGGTCAGCGAGGACACTCCGTGCGCTCCGATCAATCCGTACGGCGAGACCAAACTCGTCGGTGAGTGGATGGTGCGTGCGGCGGGCGCCGCCCACGGCATGGCGACCGCTTCGCTCCGTTACTTCAACGTCGCGGGCGCGGCCGGACCGCAGCTCGCCGACACGGGCGTCTTCAACCTGATCCCGATGGTGTTCGAGAAGCTCACCGAGGGCCGTGCTCCGGTGATCTTCGGTGACGACTACGCGACGTCGGACGGTACCTGCGTCCGCGACTTCATCCACGTCGAGGACCTGGCCTCCGCCCACGTCACCGTGGCGCGCGCCCTGGGCGAGCGCGGTGACGGGACCGACCTGACGGTCAACATCGGCCTGGGTGAGGGGGTTTCGGTGCGCGAGATGATCTCGCTGATCGGCGAGGTCACGGGATACGGACCGGCGGCGGAACCGACCGTGTCCGCCCGGCGCCCGGGTGACCCGGCCCGGGTCGTGGCCTCGGCCGCCCATATGCGGGAGGAACTGGGCTGGACGGCTCGGCACGACGTGCGCGAGATGGTCGCGGCGGCCTGGGAGGGCTGGTGCCTGTACCACCCCGAGGCGCGCCGCTGAGAGCGGCCCGGAACGGCTGATGCGGCGATGCCCCGGGGTGCTCTCACCCCGGGGCATCGCCGCATCGCATGTCGGTGGAACGGGTCATCAACCGCCGGTGGCGGGCGACTTCTTGGCGGACTCGGGAATGGTGACGTCCTTCCGGATCGCCTTCCACAGCTCACCGGCCTGCGGCTCCGCCGCCACGACCCGGTTGGGGTCCTGCTTGTCGTACGCCACGGGAAGCATGATCGTTTCCATGGTGCTCGGGTCCACGCCGTTCATCGACCGGCCGAACTCCGCCAGGGACGTCAGCGAGGCGAGCCCGGAGTCGGTGGTCAGCGACTTGGTGATCGAGTTGGCGATCTTGTACGAGTTCGCCGGATTGCCCAGCAGATTCTGGGACTTCACCTCGCTCAGCAGGGCCAGGATGAACTGCTGCTGGAGCCCGATGCGGCCGAGGTCACTGCCGTCACCGATGCCGTGCCGGGTACGGACATAGGCGAGGGACTCGGTGCCGTCGAGCTTGTGCGGGCCGGCCGTGAGGTTCAGCCCGGACGACTTGTCGTGGATGTCCTGCGGTACGTCGACGGTGACGCCGCCGATCGCATCGACCAGTTCCTTGAACCCGGCGAAGTTGATCTCCATGTAGTGGTCGATGCGCACCCCCGACATGCTCTCCACGGTCTTGACCACGCAGGCCGGACCGGCCAGTGCGTAGACGGAGTTGAACATCACCCGGTTCGCGGAGGAAAGTGTCGAGCCGTCGGCCTTGGTGCACTCGGGCCGGGTCACCAGGGTGTCGCGGGGTATGGACACCGCGACGGCCTTGGTCCGGCCCTCGGGTATGTGGATCACCATCGCGGTGTCGGAGCGCGCGCCGCTGACGTTGCCGCCGCCGCCCAGCTCTTTGTTCTCCGCACCGGCGCGCGAGTCCGAACCGAGGACCAGGAGGTTCTGGCCGCTGGTGGGGAGCTTCTCGGGGCGGTCGTCGCCGAGCGCCTTGTCGATGTCGACGCCCGTGATGTTCCCGTCGAGCCGGCTGTACAGCCAGTAGACGGTTCCGCCCCCGGCCACCACGAGTGCGAGCAGGGTGAAGAGGATGCCACGCCTGATGCGCTGCCCGCGCGTGCGCACCTTCCCGGCCTTGCGGCTCCTGGGCTTGCGGGCGGAATGCAGATCGGAGTCGTCAGACATACACACAGCTCGTCATCGTCTGGGCCCCTGGGTCAGTGGGGTAACCACTGAGGCGAGTCGGCCCCTCCCTGTCGATCGGCTGCCGGAGCCGGAGGAGGGGGATGGTACGGGTCCGCCGACCGCGTCGTCGGGACTCCCCGGACGACAGAATCGCAGGCGGGCACCAACTGATCGCACACGTGCTGATCGAGCGGACGCTGGAGCACTATAGACAGATTTCCCGACGGGAAGGGAGAGTGCATATCTTCTAGGAAGCCGGGAGTTGTCTGAATCCCCGGTTCCACTTCAGAGGGGATCAACGGGCGGATGGCACGCAGAAGGGACCGCCGAGGGGGGCGTGGCACGGCTGCGCCGGACCGTGCGGGAACGGCGCCGGCCGACGGCCGGGGAGGTGTGGCGATCGTGGTCGCGACGCCCGGAGATGCCCTGGAACTGCTGGCGACGGAGGACCACGGCTCGGTGGTCGACATCGTCTGCGCCCAGCCGGGCACGGCCGACGAGCGCGCGGCGCTCGACCGCGCCGCGGCGGACTGCGGCCGGCGAGGCGTCCGCGTGGCGGGCGATCCCTGGGTGATCGACGCGGAGGTGGGAAAGATCACAGCGCTCGTGCTCGACGCGTTGCACGAGCTGCGCCCGCTGACGGTGCGGACGCTCGATCCCGATCCCGCGCATGTCTCGTTCGACGCGGAGGCCAAGCGGCCGGTGATCGCCGAGCCACCGCTGCGGGGCAGCGTGGCGCGGGCCACCGTCGCCGCGGCCCGCACGTACCAGCGGGAGTGCGGCTTCCCGGTCTTCGTGAACTGTCATCGGGCCGGGACGGACCCGCGGCTCGGTGCCCAGGCGTGCACGCGTTATCCGCTGCCGGGCCGATGGCTCGTCCGGGGTGCGGACGGCCGGCTCACCGCCTATCTCCCCTCCGCGGCGGGTGTGCTCCGCTGGACCGAGGGGTCGCCGGGGGCCGACGAGTGGAGCGGGCCGGAGGTGCTGGAGGGCCCCGATCTCCTTCCGGGCATCACCGTGGTGCAGGACGCCAACGGGTACGCGCACCTGCTCGGTCTGCGTCGCAGGAAGCGCGCGGACGGCAAGGAGCACGTCGATCTGGTGCACGCGACGCAGTACCAGACCGGGCGCCCCATGGGCCCGTGGCACTCGGTGGGCAACCCGAATGCCAACGACCGGTCCAAGGCGCGGGAGGTCGGCTTCCCCGTGGCGGTCTTCGACGCCGCGGGGAACCTGCATGTCTTCGTGCGTAACTTCGGTCACGGGGTCAGCACCCGCCGGCAGTCGCCGGACGGGCGGTGGAGCGGCTGGCAGCATCTGCGCGGCGCGGCCGTCGCCGACGAGCTGGTCGCACTGCCCGGAAGGTCCGGCGGAGCCCAGGTCTGGGCCAGGGCCAGGGACTCGGCGTCCGTGGTCCGCTGGCACCAGGAGGCGCCCGGCGGGGACTGGGCGCTGGACCCCGTGACCCATGTGAGCCCCTATCCCGGCACCTTGTCGGCGGCGCCGGAGGCGGGGACGATCCGCTACCGGTACTTCGGTACCAACGAGGTCTGTGTGGAGGTCCCGGGGGTGGGCCCGGTCAGTCTGGGAGGCGCGGACGGATCCGGGCCGCTGGCCGCGGTTCCCGGCGTGGAGATCCAGGGCTGGGGCTGTACGGTGCTGGCCAGATCGGGGCACGCGGGAACGTGCGCCGTGGGGGCCCACGAGGACGGCCGGCCGGAGACCGGCGTGTGGTGGTTCGATGCGGGGGAGACCTCGCTGGTGCCCCCGGCCGTGGCGGTGGACGGCGGCGGCCGGGCGGTCATCGCGCTGCTGGGAACCGACGGCCGGCTGAGAGTCGCACGTCAGGAGCCCGGTGTGAGCGGGCTGGCCTTCGCGCAGTGGGTCACCGCGTAACCAAAAAAGGGACACATCGCCGCAAAAAATCCATCTGTCGTTCCTGGGACAACCTTTGCCAGTTTTGGTTTGCCTTTGAACTTGCTATGGTCGCGTCCTGTCTTTACACGGATCACAGGTGAAATTTCTGTGTCCAGTTTGTGAATGCCCCTTGATCGCGCGTTCTCGCAGGCCGCTGGGGCCGCGTTGTTCACGGTACGTCGGGTCTGAGGGGTTATGGGGAAGCTGTCGCTGCGGGCTGTTCAGAAGCTGACGTGCAAGAAGCGCGACGCCTGGTGGACAGTCCTGCTGGTCGACCCCGTGGCGACCCGCATGCTGATCGTGATGGCCAAGTTCAAGTTCATCACGCCGAACAGGGTCACGTGGTCGGCGCTCTTCGTAGGCCTCGGCTCCGCCTACTTCTTCCTCAAGGGGGATACCTGGTCCCTCGTCATCGGGGCCGCCCTCTACCACCTGAGCTTCATCCTCGACTGCATCGACGGCAAGCTGGCGCGCCTCAAGGGCAACGGCACCGTGTTCGGCGGCTGGCTCGACTACGTCTTCGACCGCATCCGGGTGCTCTTCTGCGCACTGGCCCTGATGGGCGGCCAGTATCTCCGTACCCACAACGAGCTCTACCTGCTCGCCGCTCTGGCCGTCGTCTTCCTCGACATGCTCCGGTACGTCGACGCTCTGCAGATCTACAAGATGCGCATGTCCATGCGCATGAAGATCGAGAAGGTCACGCTGGAGCGCAAGGCGCTGGAGGAAGAGCAGGCCGAGCGGGAGGCGTCGGCCGCCGCACAGTGTGCGCAGTCCGAGCCCGAGCAGCCCAAGGTGGTCTTCATCGAGGACCTGCTCCGCGAGAACCCCGGCGTGGAGGCCGAGGTCCTGAAGCAGCAGAGCGGCGACGTGGTCGATCTGCACGCCCAGTTCCGGCACCGCTTTCCCTGGTACACCCGGTTTCGCCAAGCGCTGCTGCGCAGTCGTATCCGGCCCCACCTCATCAGCGGCATCGAGTTCCAGATGTTCATCTTCATCGTGGCGCCGCTGATCGGCCAGATCCTGTGGACCACGGCGATATCGGCCCTGGCGCTCGGCCTCTTCGAGCTCGTGATCATGTACAAGTTCTGGCTGTCCACCCGTGACTTCACCCGGCTCATGGAGAAGCTCGCGCCCACGCCGTCCACCGCGGGGGTCATCGCCGAGCATCTGCACAAGGGCCGCCATCGCCGCGGGCCCGACGCCGTGGAGGAGCAGCAGGCGGTCCTGGCCCAGCAGTTCCCGCTGCCCGAGCAGGACGACGACCTGGGCTTCCAGCCGTATCCCCAGCCGTATGCGCACCGGCCTCAGGACATTGAGACGCAGCAGCTCAGGACGCTGCCTTACTGGGCGGAAAATGAAGGGTCCGTACGATGAGTTCGCCTGCCGACCCGTCTCTCTTCACTGTTTCGGTGGTCGTTCCGGCCTACAACGCGAGCGCCACTCTCGGCCGGGCCCTGCGGTCCGCTCTCGCGCAGACGCACCGCAACGTCGAGGTGATCGTCGTCGACGACGCCTCTGTCGACGGGACCCTCGCCGTCGTCAGGGAATTCGCCGCCGGTGACCGCCGCGTACAGATCATCGAGCGCCCGCAGAACAGCGGCGGCGTCGGCGCTCCGCGCAACAACGGCATCATGGCCGCCACCGGCCAGTACGTGATGTTCCTCGACGCGGATGACGAGCTGCCGCTCAAGGCGTGCGAGGAACTGCTGGCCTCGGCGGTGACCACGGGTTCGGACATCACGGCGGGCCGGGCGCTGCGGGTCAACCTCAACACCAAGGAAACGACGGTCTGGCAGCCCCAGCTGTACACCACGGAGCGCACCGTGGCGGGGCTGCGCGCACTGCCTCAGCTCTTCGACGACCCCATCGCGGCCGGCAAGCTGTACCGGCTGGACTTCCTGCACAACAACGGGGTCCGGTTTCCCGAGGGCGTCTACTACGAGGACACCTACTTCTCGACGCTCGCCAACTACCGGGCCGCCTCGATCACCTTCCTCACGGCGCCCGTCTACCGCTGGATGTGGGAGCGGGAGTCCGCGGCCCCCTCGATCACCAACCGGCGCGGTGAGCTGCGCAGCATCCAGGACCGGGTCGCCGTCCATCAGTACACCGACGCCTTCCTGCGCCAGGTGGGCGAGCAGGAACTCCTGGCCCACAAGGCGGTGAAGTTCCTCTCGCACGACCTCCACCTGTACGCACGCGAGCTGCGCGCCGGGGACGAGCGGTACCGCCACGGGTTCGCCGCCGCCGTCGCACCGTATCTGCGCTCGCTCGAACCCTCCGTCTACGACCTGTGCGGAGTGATGGAGCGGGTCCGGGCCTTCTGCCTCATTCACGAGCGGGTGGATCTCGCGCTGTCCGTCTCGGACTACGCACAGCGACGCAGCGTGCTCAGCTCGGACCTGGTCGAGAGCGACGAACGCGTCTACTGGTCCGAGTCGCTCCTGCACTTCCCGCAGGCGAAACGATTCCTCGATGTCACCGATCTGGATCTCGCGGACAAGCCGCTGTCCGACGCCCGGCTGTTCAACCAGGCGACCGAGCTGGAGATCAAGGGCAGCGAGCTCCATCTGTCCGGGTACATCCTGAATCAGTTCGGGCGTTTCTCCCGCGGCGGCAAGGTCGAGCTCAAGGCGGTGCTCCGCCTGCGCAGCACCAAGAGCGATCACGTCTTCCCGGTCAACGCGGTCGAGACCGACGACCACCGGGTCCACTACCGGGCGACTCTGGACCTCGCGTCCAGTATCGGCGCGGCCGCGAACGACGGAGTGTGGAACCTCTTCGTCCAGGTGCGCCACGCCGGCGAACGGGCGACCACGACGGTGGCGGTCCACGGAATCGACGTCTCCCGTGAGCGCTACGAGAGTCCGTCGGGTCCGGTCGAGATGTACGAGACGGTCAGCGGCAATGTCGCACTGCGTCCCGAGACCAGCGAGCGCACCCAGCAGGAGGACCGCCGGGGCACCCCCTGGCACTGGTGGCGGGGCGGCGAGGACCCCGCACCGGTGCCCGCTCTCGGGGCGTACCGGGCCGCCGTCGTGGTGCACTGCCACAACGACGAGCACCATCTGTACGAATTCCTGCACTCCCTCGCGGCGCAGACCGTGTTCGCCGAGACCCAGGTCGTGTTCGCCGACGACGGTTCCACGGACCGAACGGCCGAACTGCTGGACAATTTCGCTGCGTTCTACCGCAACTCGACCGTGCTGCGGCTCCCCGCCCGCGGCGCGGCGGTCGCCTATGAAGAGGGCCTTGCTCAGGTCGTGGCGCCGTACGTGCTGTTCGCGCGGGGCCGGGACATCCTCGGCGGCGACTGTCTGCGGCAGCTCACCGAGTCCGCGGTGAAGCACGACGTCGATGTGGCCATCGGCAACTACGACACGTTTCCGGGGCCGCGGCGCAACTCCGACGAACCGTGGAAGCGGTACTTCGGCAAGGGCGCGAAGGGCCTGACCGACCTGGTCAGGAAGGCGCCCCACATGGTCTTCTCGACCGACCTCGGCAACAAGCTCTTCCGCGTCTCCCTCCTGCGGGGGAACGGACTGAGGCCCACGGACGGAGGCGCTTTCGCCGATATCTGGCTGAGCGTGATGGCCATGCTGACCGCGCGCGGCTTCAGCATGGTCGACCGTTACGTGTACTTCGAGCGTGATCCGGCCCAGAACGACTCGCTCTTCGACGTTGACTGGAACGATCCGGCCAAGGCCCGGCAACGGCTGCGGCTCAACCGCTTCCTGCTGGACTTCGCCGACCGGATCGAGGCGCCGTCGGCCCGGCTGATTCACCGGTTCGTGGTGCGCTCGTACCAACCGTACCTGCGCAACTACCACCGCATCATGAACCGGGCGGAGATCGCCCAGGCCTTCGACGAGCTCTGCGACGTCTACGCCAGGGTTCCCGAGGAGGTCCTCCTCCAGTACGTCGTCCACCCCGTGTCCCGGGTGCAGCACCACGCCGTGCGGACCCGGAACTTCGAGCTCTTCTGCGACCCGTTCGGCGATGCCGAGTACGAGCCGAGGGTCCGGCTGGACGAGCAGGGGATGTACCGGAAGCTCGCCGCCGATCCGGTGGACTCCAGGCTGATCCGTGTGGAGCGGCAGCGGGGCGTGCTGGAAAGCGTCCGGTACCGCGACGGTGAGCTGCAGTTCGAGGGCGTGATGACGCTCACGGGCGTGGACATCGCCCAGCTCTTCACCAACCGCTTCGAACTCGTCTGCACGGACGGAAAGCGGTCCGTCGCCATCCCCGCGGAGCAGGTCTACCGCCGGGACCGCTGGCGGGTCCGCAAGGAACGCGACTGGTTCGGCGGCTGGCGCGCCTGTGCGGACCCCGCGGTCCTCGCCCCGCTCTCCGGCCGCGACCTCACGGTCACCCTGCGGTTCCACGACGGCGAGCGCCATGTGGACGCGCAGATCGGTGCACGGCTCATGCTGCACCGCTTCAAGGGCATGCGCCGCATCGGCAGGGACCGGCTGTGGCTCACGGTGCGCAACGACGACTCCGTGGTCCTGCGCTACTTCACCGGCGCGGGACAGAGGCTCCGCGGCCGGCTGTGGCACCTGCTGCGGCAGGCCCGCGCCGCGCTGCCCGGCCGCCCCGGCTGGCGCACCCGGCTCGCCTACCTGCTGAGCTATCCGCGACTGCACCGCAAGAACATCTGGATCATCGGCGAGCGGGCAGACACCGCGCAAGACAACGCGTACCACCTGTTCCGCTGGATCAGGGAGAACCACCCGCGCCGCAAGGTCTACTACGCGATCAACGGTGACGCCAAGGACCGGGCCAAGGTGGCCCCGTACGGTCATGTCCTGGACCGGACGTCGCGCAAGTACCGGATGTATCTGCTGCACGCCAAGAGGCTCATCAATCCGTACGACCTGGAGGCGTACCTCGGCTTCCCCGAGCTGAGCAAGAGTTCGTTCCTGCGCGGCTACGGCGATCTGCTGAACTATCGCCGGGTCTTCCTCCAGCACGGGGTCACCTACAACGACGTGGCACCCTCGGTGCACCATCAGGTCACCAGCGTGGATCTGCTGCTGACGGTAGGTCAGGCGGAACGGTCGTATTTCGCCGAGCACTGCGGCTACGGCTACGCACGGGTCGCCGCCGCGGGGTTTCCCCGCTTCGACGCGCTGAAGCCGGTACGCTCCGAACGCCCCCGGATCCTGCTGATGCCCACGTGGCGGCGGGACATCGTGGCGCCGTCGTACGACAAGGCCGCCAAGGCGAAGATCCCGTTCGCGGCTTCGGAGTACTTCCGTTTCTTCTCCACCCTGCTGCGCGACGAGCGCCTGCTGAAGGTGCTCGAACAGTGCGGTGTGGAGCTGGAGTTCATGCCGCACTACGAGATCCGCCCGTACCTGCACCACTTCCGTATCGACCACCCGTCGGTGACGGTCACCGGAGACGGCCGTGATGTGCAGCTGGCGATGCGCGAGTGCTCGCTCCTGGTCACCGACTACTCGTCGGTCTTCTTCGACGTTGCGTACATGGGCACCCCCATCGTGTACACGCCGTTCGACGAGGAGGACTTCTACGGCAACCACTACAAGCGCGGCTACTACGAGTTCGAGCGGGACGGCTTCGGCCCGGTCTGCCGGGACGTCGATTCCACCGTCCGGGAGATCATCGGCACCGTGCAGCGGAACTTCGCCGTGGAGCCGCAGTACCGGGCCCGGGTCGACGAGTTCTTCGGGCGCCGGGACACCAGCAACTCGGAACGCGTCTTCCGCGCGATCGACGCGCTGGAGTCGGCCGTCGACAGCAGCCAGGCGTCCGACGTACCGACGGCACGACAGTCCTTGGACACCCCGGGACAGGACTTCCGCGACCAGAACTCCCGTAAGGAGTGGGCTTGATGGGCGGTTCGCCGCGCAGGGTGTTCCTGGCCGGGGACTCCAGCGTCACCAGCCGCCAGCGCAGCTTCGCACCGATGGCGGGCTGGGCACAGGCGCTTGCGCTCTTCGTCCGGGGCGCCGAGGTCATCAACTGCGCGCGGGCGGGCGCCAGTTCGCGCAGCTTCGTGGAACGCGGCAGGCTGGCCTGGATTCTGCGCGAGGCCCGGCCGGGCGATCTGGTGCTGTTCTCCTTCGGGCTCATCGACATGAAGCCGGGGAAGGGCCGTTACACGGAGCCGTTCAAGGAGTACCAGAGCTATCTGCGCCGTTGTGTGGACGGCGTACGCGAACAGGGCGCCCACCCGATCCTGGTCACCAGCCACGAGCGCAGGGTCTTCGACGCGCAGGGCAATCTCCGCCGGCTGCTGGGCGTCTACCCGCTGGCGATGAAGGAGATCGCGGCCGAGAAGTCCGTGCCGCTGATCGACCTGAACGAATGGAGCGTGCGGTGGTGGCGCCGGGCAGGGCCTCAGGGAACGCGCGAGATCTTCCTCTACCTCGCCGCCGGTGAGCATCCCAACTATCCCGAGGGCGTGGCCGACAACACCCATCTCAGGGTGGCCGGCGCGATCGAGTGCGCGCGCTTCATCGCCTCCGAGATGCGGGAGCGAGCGATGCTGGAGCCCGGCTGCTTCGCCCATCTTGAGCGCGCCCGGTTTCCCGAGGGCGCCATCGAATGGCTGGAGGACCACGTCTTCGACGAACTGACGCGAACCCGGACCCTGGAGGTGGTCGAATGAGTGACTGGTATCTGTTGGCGCGTATCCAGGTCGCGCACCCCGAGCGCACCACTGTGTCGGCGGTGCTGGAACTGCACGCCGACGTGGACCCCGCGATCGCGGCCGTACCCGGCCAGGAGATCACGCTGCACCTGAGCGTGCTGCCCTCCGGAGGGCCCTACCGCGCGTACGGCTACATATTCGACGACGTTGTCGCCGAACACGCCACGATGACCAACCTCCAGGGCCTGGGCCACCTCCCCAACGGACGCTTCGCGACCTACGCCCGCGGCGACGAGCAGCGCGCCGTGACCGCGATCCTCAAGGTCAACGACGACGCACCGGAAGGGGCGGTCCTGCTGCCCAAGGTGTGCGTCGGAGTGATGTCGTACGCCGGTGAAAAGCTGGTGTCCTCCGCGCAGGTCACCGACGCGGGCTACCGGGTCAGACGGGCCTGGGTACCGGGCCGCAGCCTGGCCATTCCGCCCGGCGGCTACGGGGTCGTCGGCCCCGACCCGGCCGCCGCCCAGGCGGGCCTGCGGGTCGTCGGTGTGGGCCTCGCCCAGTACGGCGCGGTCAGCGCGGTGCCGGACGGAAGCGTCACGTACACGGGAGTTCCGGGAGCGGCCGGATACGACCGGTTCTCCATCTGTTACGAGAACCAGGCGGGCCACCGCAATTGGTCCGAGGTGACCGTGTACGCGGGAGACGTCGACAGCATCCCCGGGGTGCTGCCCGACGCCCGTACGAGATGAGACGTCGGCGGTTCCTCGCCGTGGGAGCCGGCACGGGCGCCTGGGCCCTGGCCGGGTGCAGCACGGGAGACGGCACCGGCCGGGCCCCGGCCCAGGTTTCGGCGGCGCCGCGCTCGCCGGAACCCATCGGCCCACTGCCGGCAGGTGTCACCTTTCACCAGCACACCACGCGGCTGCGGGCGGCAGGCCCCCTCCGCCATCAGATGCTGTCCGTCTCGCCGTCCGCGCAGGTACGGGTGAGCGCGGTCCACGGGTCTCGGCTCGACACGGCAGAGACCGTACGGGCCATGGCGAACCGCGTCGGGGCGGTGGCTGCCGTCAATGCGTCCTTCTTCGACATCGCCACCAGCGCGGTGTTCAGCGGGTACGACGGTGATCCGCTCGGGCTGTACGTGGAGAACAACGCCATGCTCAGCGAAGCCGCGAACGGCCGCACCGCGCTGGTGCTCGGCGAGGACGGCGGCACCACGCGTATCGTCGAAGCCCGGTCGGTCAGCACCGTGACGGACAGCCATGGCGCCCGACGGACGATCGACGGGGTCAACCGGATGCCGGGGCGCATCGTCGGATGCGGCGGTGTGGGCGGGGACGTACTCCGCGGCACCCGGGGAGTGCGGACCGCCCCTGCCCACAACAAACTGTGCGAGGACCAGGACGAGCTGGTCCTGTTCACGCGTCAGTGGGGACGTGCCGCAGCGGCTGCGGGACCGGGTTCGACAGAGGCCGTGATCGCCTCCGACGGCCGCGTCGTCCAGCTCCGTTCCCCCGGAGGAGGCCCGATACCCGCGAGATGCAGGGTCCTGACAGGCATAGGCGAGGGGGCGGCCTGGCTGCGCCGCCACGCCCGCACCGGCGCCACCCTGCGGATCACCTCCCAGGTGCACGACGGGGCGGGACGCCGCATTTCGGGGAGGGGGCTGACCGTTGTCCAGGCCGGGCCGCGGCTGCTGCGCGACGGCGCTCCCGACATCGACATCGAGGCCAACGGGATCCCCGTCACCGCCCTGACCCAGCGCCACCCCCGCACCCTGACGGGCATCACGGACGACGGCACACTCCTGCTGGTGACCGTCGATGGCCGTGATCCCGGCGCGAGCGTCGGGGTGACGCTGAAAGAGGCCGCGGAACTGATGCGCTCGCTGGGGGCACGGGATGCCATGAACCTCGACGGCGGAGGCTCCACGACGATGGTCGTGAACGGCCGGCTCCGCAACCGCCCGCGGGGCGCGGCCGGGGCGCCGGTCCGTGAGCGACCGGTGGCCAACGCCCTGGTCGTCCTGCCCCGTTGAACCGCCGCCACCCGCGCACAGCACGGACGGGCCCTACCGGAATGAACCGGCAGGGCCCGTCCGCGTATCAGCGAAGGACGTTACGCCGGAACGCTCGCCACGCCCTGCGCGAGGAACTTCCTTCCGTTCACCCGCTCCGAGACGCCCTCACGGTCCAGGTACGGCGTGATGCCGCCCAGGTGGAAGGGCCAGCCCGCGCCGGTGATCAGGCAGAGGTCGATGTCCTGGGCCTCGGCGACGACGCCCTCGTCCAGCATCAGACCGATCTCCTGCGCCACCGCGTCCAGGACCCGGTCGCGGACCTGCTCCTCGGACAGGACGGCATCGCCCTGCTTGAGGAGCGCGGCGACCTCCGGGTCGAGCTCCGGCCTGGCAGGATTCTCGGCGGAGTAGACGTAGAAGCCGCGCTTGCCGGCCTTGACGACCGCGGCCAGGTTCTCGGAGACGGTGAACCGGTCCGGGAAGGCGCGGTTCAGGGTCTCCGACACATGCAGACCGATCGCCGGGCCGACCAGCTCCAGCAGCACCAGCGGGGACATCGGCAGCCCGAGCGGCTCGATGGCCTTCTCGGCGGTCTCGACCGGGGTGCCCTCGTCGATGACGTTCTGGATCTCGCCCATGAAGCGGGTGAGGATGCGGTTGACGACGAACGCCGGGGCGTCCTTCACCAGCACCGCGGTCTTCTTCAGCTTCTTCGCCACACCGAACGCGGTGGCCAGCGAGGCGTCGTCGGTCCGCTCGCCACGGACGATCTCCAGCAGCGGGAGGACCGCGACCGGGTTGAAGAAGTGGAAGCCGACGACCCGCTCGGGGTGCTGCAGCTTCGACGCCATCTCGGTGACCGAGAGGGACGAGGTGTTGGTGGCGAGGATCGCGTGCGCCGGGGCGACCGCCTCGACCTCCGCGAACACCTGCTGCTTGACGCCGATCTCCTCGAAGACCGCCTCGATGATGAAGTCGGCGTCGAAGAAGCCCTCCGCCTTGTCCAGCACACCGGAGACCAGGGCCTTGAGGCGGTTGGCCTTGTCCTGGTTGATGCGGCCCTTGCCGAGCAGCTTCTCGATCTCGGCGTGGACATAGCCCACACCCTTGTCGACGCGCTCCTGGTCGATGTCGGTCAGCACGACCGGCACCTCCAGACGGCGCAGGAACAGCAGCGCCAGCTGCGAGGCCATCAGCCCGGCACCGACGACGCCGACCTTGGTGACCGGGCGGGCCAGAGCCTTGTCCGGAGCGCCGGCCGGGCGCTTGGCACGCTTCTGGACCAGGTTGAAGGCGTAGATCCCGGAACGCAGCTCGCCGCCCATGATCAGGTCCGCGAGGGCCTGGTCCTCGGCGTCGAAGCCGGCGCCCAGGTCGCCGTTCTTCGCCGCGGCGATGATGTCCAGCGCGCGATACGCGGCCGGAGCCGCACCGTGCACCTTGGAGTCGGCGATGGCCCTGCCACGGGCGACGGCCTGGTCCCAGGCAGCACCGCGGTCGACGTCCGGGCGCTCCACCGTGATCGTGCCGTTCAGCACGGAAGCGGTCCAGATCAGCGACTGCTCCAGGAAGTCGGCGCCTTCGAAGAGGGCGTCGGCGATCCCGAGCTCGAAGACCTGCTTGCCCTTGAGCTGGCGGTTCTGGTTCAGCGAGTTCTCGATGATCACGGAGACCGCGCGGTCGGCGCCGATCAGGTTCGGCAGCAGGGCGCAGCCGCCCCACCCCGGAACCAGGCCGAGGAAGACCTCGGGCAGCGAGAACGCGGGCAGCGCCTTGGAGACGGTGCGGTACGAGCAGTGCAGACCGACCTCGACACCGCCGCCCATCGCCGCGCCGTTGTAGTACGCGAACGTCGGGACGGCGAGGCCGGACAGACGCCGGAAGACGTCGTGACCGCCCTTGCCGATGGCCAGCGCGTCCTTGTGCTCCTTCAGCAGCTCGACGCCCTTGAGGTCGGCGCCGACCGCGAAGATGAACGGCTTGCCGGTGATGCCGGCACCGACGATCGCGCCCTGGGCGGCCTCCTTCTCGACCTGGTCGATCGCGGCGTCCAGGTTCGCCAGCGACTGCGGTCCGAAGGTGGTCGGCTTGGTGTGGTCCAGGCCGTTGTCCAGCGTGATGAGGGCGAAGCGGCCCGCACCGGCCGGAAGATCCAGGTGGCGTACGTGCACCTGGGTGACGACCTCGCCCGGGAACAGTTCGGCCGCACCCTTCAGAAGCTCGGTGGTGGTGCTCATGCCTTGTCTCCGTCTGCCGTGTCGAAGTGCGGGTTCTCCCAGACGACCGTCGCGCCCATGCCGAAGCCGACACACATGGTCGTCAGGCCGTAGCGGACCTCCGGCTGCTCCTCGAACTGGCGGGCCAGCTGCGTCATCAGACGCACACCGGAGGAGGCGAGCGGGTGGCCGTAGGCGATCGCGCCGCCGTACTGGTTGACGCGCGCGTCGTCGTCGGCGATGCCGTAGTGGTCGAGGAAGGCGAGCACCTGCACGGCGAACGCCTCGTTGATCTCGAACAGGCCCATGTCGTCGATGGTCAGCCCGGCCTTGGCGAGGGCCTTCTCGGTCGCCGGGATCGGGCCGTAGCCCATCACCTCGGGCTCGACACCCGCGAAGGCGTACGACACGAGGCGCATCTTGACCGGCAGGCCCAGCTCGCGGGCGACGTCCTCGGCGGCGAGCAGCGAGGCGGTGGCGCCGTCGTTGAGCCCCGCGGCGTTACCGGCGGTGACGCGGCCGTGCGGGCGGAACGGGGTCTTCAGACCCGCGAGGGACTCCAGGGTGGTGCCCGGACGCATCGGCTCGTCGGCGGTGACCAGGCCCCAACCGGTCTCACCACCCTCGGAGTTGGTGCGACGCACCGAGATCGGTACCAGATCCTGCTGGATCTTGCCGTCGGCGTACGCCTTGGCGGCCTTCTCCTGCGAGCGGACCGCGTACGCGTCGGCTCGGTCCTTGGTGATCTGCGGGTACCGGTCGTGCAGGTTCTCCGCGGTCATGCCCATGAACAGGGCGGACTCGTCGACCAGCTTCTCCGACACGAAGCGCGGGTTCGGGTCCACGCCCTCGCCCATCGGGTGGCGGCCCATGTGCTCGACACCACCGGCGACGACGACGTCGTACGCACCGAAGGCGATGGAGCCGGCCGTCGACGTGACGGCGGTCAGGGCGCCCGCACACATGCGGTCGATGGAGTAACCGGGCACGGACTGCGGCAGCCCGGCCAGAATTCCGGCGGTACGGCCCAGCGTCAGGCCCTGGTCGCCGATCTGCGTGGTCGCGGCGATGGCGACCTCGTCGATCTTGGCGGGGTCGAGGTCCGGGTTGCGGCGCAGCAGCTCCCGGATGGCCTTCACGACGAGATCGTCGGCGCGGGTCTCGTGGTAGATGCCCTTGGGGCCCGCTTTGCCGAACGGGGTGCGGACGCCGTCGACGAAGACGACGTCCCTGATGGTACGAGGCACGGTGGCTCTCCTCCAGGGTGCGGGATGGCACTGCTGCGGGGCACGCCCAGAGGCGCGCCGCTCCCCCCATGCTACTTGCGAGTAACCAGACTGCCCACCCCTTGCGACGGGAGCGGCGAAGGTCACACACGGACGGGCTCGGCCGCGAGGACCGTTTCGTCCTCAAACGCCGGATCGCCGGACGGGGCGGAGAAAACTGCCCGTCCGGCGATCGAGGACGCGGTGCGACCCGGGGCCCGCACAACCTGGCGTGAATACGACCCTCGGCCGAGCTCGGCCGAGAACCCTCTCAGGCCGCGGACTTCAGCGAACGGAGCAGGAGCGGGGCCACCTGTTCGATCTGCCAGCGCCGTGCCCCGTACCCGATGAGCGCGGACTCGATCGCGTCGGGGGTCGGATTCTTGGGCGGCTCCCAGCAGACCCGGCGCACGGTGTCCGGCGTGATCAGGTTCTCCTGCGGCATGTGCAGCCGCTCGGCGAGCTCCGAGACCGCGGCGCGGGCGGCCACGAGCCGGGCCGCCGCCGCCGGGTCCTTGTCCGCCCAGGCGCGGGGCGGCGGCGGACCGGCGAGGGTCTGGCCGGGCTGCGGCAACTCCGAGTCGGGCAGCGCCTTGGCCCGGTCGATGGCCGCCTGCCACTGCTCCAGCTGCCGTCGCCCCATGCGGTGGCCGAAGCCGGGCAGGGCGGTCAACGCGTGCGCGTTCGGCGGGAGGGCGAGCGCGGCCTCGACGATCGCGGCATCGCCCAGCACCTTGCCGGGTGAGATGTCCCGGCGTTGGGCCACCTGGTCACGGACGGTCCACAGCTCCCGTACCACCGCCATCTGACGGCGGCGGCGGACCTTGTGCATGCCGGAGGTGCGGCGCCACGGGTCCTTGCGCGGGAGAGCGGGCGGCGCGGAGGCGATCGCGTCGAACTCCTCCCGTGCCCACTCCAGCTTGCCCTGCCGGTCGAGCTCGTCCTCCAGGGCGTTGCGCAGATCGATCAGCAGCTCGACGTCGAGCGCCGCGTAGCGCAGCCAGGGGTCGGGCAGCGGGCGGGTGGACCAGTCGACGGCGGAATGGCCCTTCTCCAGCGAGTATCCGAGCACGCTCTCGACCATGGCGCCGAGGCCGACCCGCGGGAAGCCGGCCAGCCGTCCGGCCAGCTCCGTGTCGAAGAGCCCGGTGGGAGTCATCCCTATTTCGCGCAGACAGGGCAGGTCCTGAGTGGCGGCGTGCAGGATCCACTCGCTGCCGTGCAGCGCGTCCCCGAGTCCCGACAGGTCGGGGCAGCCGACCGGGTCGATCAGCGCGCTGCCCGCGCCGTCGCGGCGCAGCTGCACGAGGTAGGCGCGCTGGCCGTAGCGGTAGCCGGAGGCGCGCTCGGCGTCCACGGCGACCGGGCCGGAGCCCGAGGCGAAGGCGGCGACCACCCGGGCGAGGGCGTCGTCGGATGCCACCACCGGGGGAATTCCCTCGCGAGGTTCGAGCAAGGGGGTCGGCGCCGGGGCGACGTCGTCCGGGGGAGCGCCCCCGGTGGTTCGCAGTGAAGTGTCTGCTGCGGTCTCTTGGGCGTCGGTCACGTGTCAAGGGTATCTGTGTATGTACGGCGCCCGTCGACGGAACGTTCCGTCGACGGGCGCCGATGAATGTAAACCAGCCGGTCCGCATCGCTGCGCGGACCTGCCGGGGTACGGGGTCAGTGAATGATGCCCGTGCGCAGGGCGACGGCGACCATTCCTGCGCGGTCGCCGGTGCCGAGCTTGCGGGCGATTCGGGCGAGATGGCTCTTGACGGTCAGGGCGGACAGGCCCATCGAGACGCCGATGGCCTTGTTGGACTGGCCTTCGGCGACCAGCCGGAGGACCTCGACCTCGCGGCCGGACAGTTCGCGGTAGCCGCCCGGGTGGCTCGGGGTGCCGGGGGGCCGGCGGTGCATACGGGCGGCATTGGCGCCGATGGGGGCGACGCCGGGACGGGTGGGGTGGCCGATATTGGTTCGGGTGCCGGTGACGACGTAACCCTTCACGCCGCCCGCGAGGGCGTTGCGTACGGCGCCGATGTCATCGGCGGCGGAAAGGGCGAGGCCGTTCGGCCAGCCGGCGGCTCGGGTCTCGGACAACAGGGTCAGCCCGGAACCGTCGGGCAGGTGGACGTCGGCTACGCAGATGTCGCGTGGATTGCCGACGCGGGGACGGGCCTCCGCGATGGACGACGCCTCGATGACGTCACGTACTCCGAGTGCCCACAGATGGCGGGTGACGGTGGAACGGACGCGCGGGTCGGCCACGACGACCATGGCCGTCGGCTTGTTCGGGCGGTAGGCGACCAGGCTTGCGGGCTGCTCTAGGAGAACGGACACCAGGCCTCCTGGGAAGTGGCGGGACGGGCCGGCTCGGGGATGAAGCCGGGGCGAACCGTGCTTGAAGGGTCATTGACCTCTTCGGCAGCAGACCCGTCCTCCTTTAGAGGAAGATCACGATTTAGTGAGTAACAATTCGGGCAAATCGGACACGCGATCGATTGTACGAAAAAAATGCCGGTAATACTGCGACCTTTGTGACGCAGTGTTACCAGCATGGGGAGTGCTTCGTCGGGGAAGAGGGGTGCGAAGGGTTTCAGGGGGCCTGGGGGCCGCGCCGCTGAGGGAGCGTCACCACCGCCGCGTCGGCGGGGTCCGACGGCGGCAGGCCGGCGATCTGGCACAGCAGATCGCCCCACGCCGTCAGGTGCGCCGCCGTGTCCGGTACCCCGCCACGGCCCTCGCGTGGCGTCCATGACGCCCGGATCTCGATCTGCGTCGCCGGGCGGCGCGTGGCCAGCGCACCGAAGTAGTGCGAGCCCGCCCGGGTCACCGTGCCGCCCGCCTCGCCGTACGACAGACCGCGCGCCTCCAGCGCACCGGTCAGCCACGACCAGCACACCTCCGGCAACAGCGGATCGGAAGCCATCTCCGGCTCCAGCTCGGCCCGCACCAGCGTCACCAGGCGGAAGGTCCCCTGCCAGGCCTCGTGCCCGTCCGGGTCATGGAGCAGCACCAGACGGCCGTCGGCGAGATCCTCCTCGCCCTGGACGACCGCCGCTTCCAGCGCGTATGCGTACGGAGCGAGCCGCTTGGGCGGCCGTGTCGACTCCACCTCCAGCTCGGGGCGCAGCCGCGCCGCGTGCAGCGCGTCCACCGCCGACCGGAACGCGGGCGGGACGGAACCACCCTCCGCGCTGTCCTTGCTGTCAGCGCCATCGGATTGATCGGAGAACTGTCCCTGAGCCGGAGCCATGCGGGGAAGAGTAGGCGGAACCGGAGCCTCGTGCAGGGAGGGACACCCGGGGCGGCCCCGGCTGCTTGCGGCTTCATGCGAAGATTCTGTGTGTGACTGCCAACGACCGCCCCATGGGCCAGCAGACAAAGACCTCCGCCACCCATGAGTCGGCGTTCCTGAAGGCATGCCGCCGCGAGCCCGTGCCGCACACGCCGGTCTGGTTCATGCGCCAGGCAGGGCGTTCGCTGCCCGAGTACCTGAAGGTCCGCGAAGGCATCCCGATGCTCGACTCCTGCATGATGCCGGAGCTGGTCGCCGAGATCACGATGCAGCCCGTACGGCGCCACAAGGTGGACGCCGCGATCTACTTCAGCGACATCGTCGTCCCGCTCAAGGCCATCGGGATCGACCTCGACATCAAGCCCGGCGTCGGCCCCGTCATCGCCGACCCGATCCGCACCCGCGCAGATCTGGCCCGGCTGCGCGACCTCACGCCCGAGGACGTCCCCTACGTCACCGAGGCCATCGGCCTGCTCACCGCCGAACTGGGCGCCACCCCCCTCATCGGCTTCGCGGGCGCGCCCTTCACCCTCGCGAGCTACCTCGTGGAGGGCGGCCCGTCCCGCAACCACGAGCACACCAAGGCCCTGATGTACGGCGACCCGCAGCTCTGGGCCGACCTGCTCGACCGGCTCGCCGAGATCACCGGTGCCTTCCTCAAGGTCCAGATCGAGGCCGGCGCCTCGGCCGTCCAGCTCTTCGACTCCTGGGTGGGCGCGCTGGCCCCCGCCGACTACCGGCGTTCGGTGCTGCCCGCCTCGGCGAAGGTCTTCGAGGCCGTCGCCCCGTACGGGGTCCCGCGCATCCACTTCGGTGTCGGCACGGGCGAACTCCTCGGCCCGATGGGCGAGGCGGGCGCGGACATCGTCGGCGTCGACTGGCGGGTTCCGCTGGACGAGGCCGCGCGGCGGGTCGGCCCCGGCAAGGCACTCCAGGGCAACCTCGACCCCGCGGTGCTGTTCGCGCCGACGACGGTGGTGGAGGAGAAGGCCCAGGAGGTGCTGGACGCGGCCGCCGGCCTGGAGGGGCACATCTTCAACCTGGGCCACGGCGTGATGCCGTCGATGGACCCGGACGCCCTGACGCGGCTCGTGGAGTACGTGCACGAGCGGACCGAGCGCTGAGCCGAGGGGACCGGGCACCGCGCACTCAGAGGCTGTCAGGCGGTGCCCGCCCGCCGCAGTGCCGTCGCCGTCTTGCGGGCCGCCACCAGGACCGGGTCCCACACCGGTGAGAACGGCGGCGCGTAGCCGAGGTCCAGGGCGGTCATCTGGTCCACGGTCATCCCGGCCGTGAGCGCCACGGCCGCGATGTCCACGCGCTTGGCCGCCCCCTCCCGGCCCACGATCTGCACGCCGAGCAGCCGCCCCGTTCGGTACTCCGCGAGCATCTTCACCGTCATGGGCTGCGCCCCCGGGTAGTAGCCCGCCCGGCCCGTTGACACGATCGTCGCTGTGACGAACCGCAGGCCCACCGCGCGGGCGTCCTTCTCGCGCAGCCCGGTGCGGGCGATCTCCAGATCGCACACCTTGCTCACCGCCGTGCCGACCACCCCCGGGAACGTCCCGTAGCCGCCCGCCACGTTGGACCCGATGACCTGGCCGTGCTTGTTGGCATGGGTACCCAGCGCGATGTGACGGGTGCGGCCCGCCACCAGGTCGAGGACCTCGACGCAGTCGCCGCCCGCCCAGATGGTGTCGTGCCCGACGACCCGCATCGACAGATCGGTGAGCAGCCCGCCGTGCGGGCCCAGCGGAAGGCCGACGGCCCGCGCCAGCGTCGTCTCGGGTTCCACACCGATGCCGAGCACCACCACGTCCGCCGGGTAGGAGGTGTCGCCCGTGGTGACCGCGCGGACCCGGCCGTCCGGGCCGGTGCGGATCGCGGTGACCTCGGCCTGGTTGACCGTGATGATGCCCAGGCCGTCCATCGCGTTGTGAACCAGCCGCCCCATGTCGGGGTCGAGGGTCGCCATCGGCTGCTCGCCGCGGTTGAGCACGGTCACCTCGAAACCGTGCTTCAGCATCGCCTCCGCCATCTCGACGCCGATGTAGCCCGCCCCGACGACGACCGCCCGCCGGTGTCCCGGCGCCACCCGGTCCAGCGAATCCAGCAGAGCCTGCCCGTCGTCCAGCGTCTGCACCCCGTGCACCCCTGGCGCGTCCATGCCGGGCAGCGCCGGTCGTACCGGCCGGGCCCCCGTGGCGATCACCAGCTTGTCGAAGCCCGTCCAGTACATCTCACCGGTCTCCCGGTCCAGGGCCCGCACCCGCTGCCCGGCGACATCGATCTCGGTGACCTCGGTGCGCATCCGCAGCTCGATGTCGCGGGCCCGGTGCTCCTTCGGCGTACGGGCGATGAGATCGTCCCGCTCCGCGACGTCGCCGCCGACCCAGTACGGGATGCCGCAGGCGGAGTACGAGGTGAAATGGCCCCGCTCGAAGGCGACGATGCTCAGCTCGTCGGGGCCCTTGAGCCTGCGGGCCTGGGACGCGGCGGACATGCCTGCCGCGTCACCACCGATGACCACCAGTCGTTCCGCTGTCATGCCTGGTCCCTTCGACACCGAGTCCGAAGGGGCCACGCTACGACGCCGGAGGCGTGGACGAGGACCTCGACGGCTCGGGCGACGGCGATGCCTGCGGCGTACGGCGTCCGCGCAGCCGGCCCCGCAGCAGCCGCCCCAGCAGCAGAAGCACGGCGACCGCGGCCAGGAACGGGGCCGCCGCGCCCACCCCCATCGCGAGCCATCGCAGCACCGTGACGAACGCGTGCCAGCCGCCGCCCAGCGCGTCCAGGAATCCGGGGCCGTCGTCACCGTCCTGCTTCGCCGTCGCCTCCGGCTCGGAGAGGTCGAGGGTGATCGTGGCCAGCGTGGTGCGGTCCTCCAGCGACGCCTGCTGGGCGAGCAGTGACTCCAACGATGCCTGACGGCTGCTCAGTTCGCCTTCCAGCGTGACCACGTCGGCGAGCTTCTCGGCCCGGTCCATCAGCTTGCGCACCCGCGCCACACTCGCCCGCTGGGTGGCGATCCGGCTCTCCACGTCGACCACTTGGTCGGTGACGTCCTTCGCGGACGACGTGCGCGACAGGAGCTTCCCGGCGCCCGCGAGCTCCCGCAGCACCGCGTCGTACCCGGCTTGCGGAACGCGCAACACGATATGTGACATTTCGCGCGTGTCGTCGACCCGTTCGGTCTCCTCGCCGGCCACCAGGCCACCCGCGCTCTCCGCGGCCGAGCGGGCGGCCGCTGCGGCCCTCGGCACGCTCTTCACCTCCACGGAGAGCGTGGCGGTACGGATGACATGGGTGCCCGCGGGCAGGGTGCCGGACTTCTTCGGGCCGGCCGGCGAGCCGCCCGCCTCCTGGGGTCCCTGCGCCGACTTGGCGGCCCCGGAGTCCGCGGCGCTCCGCTCGTCCGCCGAGACCGCCTTGTCGCTCTTCGCGCTCGAGTCGCTCGCGCCGCCGGAGGCGCTGCAGCCGCTCAGCGCGAGGAGGCCGGCCACGACTCCGGCGGCCAGGACCGTGCGCGAACGACGGACGGATGAACGGCCGAGATGCCGGTCGGTCTGCATAACTGCTCTCCCGGGGCGGGTGGTTGATGGTGCAGGTTCGACGTACGGGGTAGGGGAACGGGTTGCCCGATACCGGTTTCGAAGCGGTCACGTTCGGGACTCGGATGAGGTTTGAGAGAGTGGGGGCATGCAGCGTTCAATCAACCGCGCAGACACAGGCCCGGGCCACGTCGTCGTCATCGGCGGTGGCATCGCCGGTCTCGCCGCCGCCCACCGGCTCCTCGAGGCCGGGCTGCGGGTGACCCTCCTGGAGGCCACCGAGCGGCTCGGCGGCAAGCTCATGACCGGTGAGATCGCCGGCACCCGGGTCGATCTCGGCGCCGAGTCGATGCTCGCCCGGCGCCCCGAAGCGGTCGCGCTGGCACGCGCCGTCGGACTCGGCGACCGCCTCCAGCCACCCGCCACCGCCACCGCTTCGGTCTGGACGCGCGACGCCCTGCGCCCCATGCCCAAGGGCCATGTCATGGGCGTGCCGGGCGACCCGGCGGCGCTCAGCGGAGTGCTCTCCCCGGAGGGACTCGCCCGCATCGCGCAGGAGCGCGACCTCACCCCGACCGCCGTCGGCGACGATGTCGCGGTCGGCGCGTACGTCGCCGACCGGCTGGGCCGCGAGGTCGTCGACCGGCTCGTGGAACCGCTGCTCGGCGGCGTGTACGCAGGCGACGCCTACCGGATCTCGATGCGCGCCGCCGTACCGCAGCTCTTCGAGGTGGTGCGCGAGGGCGGCTCGCTGCTCGACGGTGTCCGGCGCATCCAGGAGCAAGCCGCGGCCCGGCAGCAGACCGGACCGGTCTTCCAGGGCATCGACGGCGGCATCGGCACCCTCCCGTACGCGGTCGCCGACGCCGTGCGCGCGGCGGGCGGGGAGATCCTGACCGCCACCCCCGTGCTGGGCCTGACCCGTACCACCGACGGCTGGGACGTCCGCACCGACGCCCGGGTGATCACCGCCGACGGCATCGTGCTGGCCGCCCCCGCCTGGTCCGCCGCCACCCTGCTCGCCGCCGAGTCCCCGGCCGCCTCCGCCGAGCTCGCCGGTGTCGAGTACGCGTCGATGGCCCTCGTCACCATGGCGTTCCGCCGCTCCGACGTGGCCGCGACCAGGGCACTCGAGGGGCGCTCCGGCTTCCTCGTACCGCCGGTGGACGGCCGCACCATCAAGGCCTCCACCTTCTCCACCCACAAGTGGAACTGGGTCGCCGACTCCGCCCCCGACCTGTTCGTCCTGCGCACCTCCGTCGGCCGGTACGGCGAGGAGGACCACCTGCACCGCGAGGACACCGAGCTGGTCGATGTATCGCTGCGCGACCTCGCGGCGGCGACCGGACTCGCGGCCAGGCCCGTGGACACCGAGGTCACCCGGTGGATCGGCGGACTGCCCCAGTACCCCGTGGGACACCTGGCACGGGTCGCCCGGATCCGCGACGAGGTCGCCAAGCTGCCCGGCCTGCGGGTCTGCGGAGCGGTCTACGACGGCGTCGGCATCCCGGCGTGCGTCGCGAGCGCCCACCGGGCCGCGGACGAGATCGCCCGCGACCTCACGGGCGCGTCCGGGGAAGAGATCATCGCCACGTCGACCCTGGTTCAGGGCACACGGAGCGAGGCGGGACAATAGCCGTATGAGTGCGCCTGAGACTGTGAAATCAAGCAAGGGCCCCAACGCGGGTAAGAAGGCCAAGGACCTCAATGAGGTCGTCCGCTACACGCTGTGGTCCGTCTTCAAGCTGCGCGATGTCCTGCCCGCGGACCGTGCCGGTTACGCCGACGAGGTCCAGGAGCTGTTCGACCAGCTCGCGGCGAAGGACATCACCGTTCGCGGCACCTACGACCTGTCCGGCCTGCGTGCCGACGCCGACATCATGATCTGGTGGCACGCCGAGACCCCGGACGAGCTGCAGGAGGCGTACAACCTCTTCCGGCGCACCGAGCTGGGCCTTGCACTGGAGCCCGTCTGGTCGAACATGGCGCTGCACCGCCCCGCCGAGTTCAACAAGTCGCACATCCCGGCGTTCCTGGCCGATGAGACGCCGCGCAACTACATCAGCGTCTACCCCTTCGTGCGCTCCTACGACTGGTACCTGCTGCCGGACGAGGACCGCCGCCGCATGCTCGCGGACCACGGCAAGATGGCCCGCGGCTACCCCGACGTCCGGGCCAACACCGTCGCCTCCTTCTCGCTCGGCGACTACGAGTGGATCCTCGCCTTCGAGGCCGACGAGCTCCACCGCATCGTCGACCTGATGCGCCACCTGCGGGCCTCCGAGGCGAGGATGCACGTCCGCGAGGAGGTCCCGTTCTACACGGGGCGCAGGAAGTCGCTCGCGGACCTGGTGGCCGGGCTCGCGTAGCGAGCGGGCTCCGACCACCCCAACCCGGAAGATCAGACGGCGGGCACCCGGCGCTATCTCGCGCTGCCCGTCGTTCCAGCGACACCGGGTTCGGCTCCCGGTGCGGCGTGCCCTGCGCGCGCCGCACCGGTGTTTTTTCGGTACGCATTCCCCCAGGACAAGCGGACGGGGAGTGCTACCGGCCCGCGCCGCCCGGCCTGCCCCTGAGCGCGGCCCGCAGCGCCGGGTCGGTCACGGCGCGCACCCCCCGTATGGCGATCGCCGCCAGGACGTCGTGGTCCGCGCCCGCCGTCGGGACCTCGTGCGCGGCGAGCAGCCGCTGCCCGGCCGGTGAGGCCCAGGCACCGCTGTACGGATGGACCTCCATCCGGGCGATGGCCAGACAGCCCAGGGTCAGCGCGAGCGGCAGCCCGAACCAGACCAGCAGGGACAGCACCGGGCCGCCGAGGCCGCTTTCCTGACCGGGTATCAGCAGCGTCGCGGCACCCGTCCCGGCCACCAGCAGAGCCGCGCCGCGCACCGTGCGGACCGCGGCGGCCACCCCGTCCCCGCCGCCGGGGACGGCGAGGCCCGCGGTGACGAGCCGGTCGGCGAGGGCGCGCACCGGATCGGCGGCGGCTGCGGCCGCCCGTACCGACGGAATCGGGGACTGGCCCTGCGGACCGATCGCATGTATCACCGTGCGCTCCATCTCGTCCCGGGCCTCCGGGTCCACGACCGTCGCCCACCCGGTGTGCGCGAGCAGCAGGCGCCTCCGCAGATGCATGGTGACCAGCGCCAGATCGACCACCCGGTGCGGGCCGCCGGACAGGAACGCGGTCTCGTACAGGGTCAGTTCATGACCGTCCGGCACCCTCCGTACGGCATCCGAGGACGCCTCGGACAGCAGCCCCGCACGGGCCGTGACGAGACAGAGCCGGACGCACGAGACGGCCGCCGCACCCCATGCGACCAGCAGCAACAGAACCCAGAGCATGACGGATTCCTATGCGGTGCGGGCCGGGTAACGCCATGGCCTGTTCACCATATGGACGGTTCGGCGGCCCGGGCCGAGGCGCCGGACGCCGCCGTCGCTCAGGAACTGCTGCTGCCGCAACTGGACCCGCCCCCGCAACTGGAGCCACTGCTGCTGGAGCAACTGGAGCCGCTCGACCCACCGCAGCCGGACCCCGAGCCGCAACTGGAGCCCGAGCCGCAGCTCGCCCCCGAGCTGCATCCGCCGCCGCCCCCTCCGCCATTGCTGCCGCCGTCATGGGAACTTCCGTAACTGCCGCTGCCGGGGCCCGTACCGGCGCACCACACCGCCGGTGCGAGGAGCAGGGCGGCGGAGTCCGGGGAAGAGCCCGGGGACGAGCCGGAGACCCGGCTCGATGTGCGCCCGGCCGGACGCATCCGGACCGCCGCGATCAACTGCGCCCGCAGCACGGGATCGGGCAGGGCCCGCAGTCCGTGCGTCGCCACCAGATGGGCCGGCCGCGGGTCGTACGCGTTCGCGGTGCGGCATGCCTCGGCCGCCTTCCGCCCCGCCCTGGTGACGCGCCGGCGGGCCACACCACCGCAGATGAAGCCGGTCAGGAAGCCGATCACCAGGGCCGGGAAGACCTGGAGGGCGAACGGTACCGAGGAGAACAGGTCGGCCGAGTCGTCGGCCATGACCTGAATCACCGTCACCACGGCGGAGACCGGAACGGCCAGCAGGCAGCCCAGGCCCTGAATGCTGCTCCAGCGCCGCCACACACGGCTCGTGGCCGGTGAGCCCAGCAGGCCGCGGGCCGCGAGCCCGTCGCCGATCTCCTGCACCGCGGGATGCCGCATCACCGCCTCACGCAAGGTGTGCAGCGCGCCGCTGGGGGCCATGGCGTGTTCCTGGAGCACCGCGCGTTCCACCGGGTCACGGGCGTCCGCATGCTGAACGGCGACGATGCCGGGACCGCCGATGGCGAGCCGCCCATCCGTCTGCATCGCGGTGAGCGCGGTGTCCACCACCCTGCCCGGACCGCCGTTCAGGAAGGCGGCCTCGAAGAGGTCGTGGACGGAGCCCGCAGTGCCGCGGCGGGAGCGCACGAGCCCCACGATCAGGAGGACCGAGGAGACCACGACGCCGAGATCCACCAGCATCGCGAGGGTGTTCATGCCGTGCATCGTCCGGTCACCTTCCGATCAGGGCCGCGCGGGCCGCTCGTACCAGCCGGGTCGAGCGGCGCGGCGGGCGGGCGGCCGCCCGGTCCTGCCACCAGTGGGTCAGCCGGCGCCGCGCCGCGTCGTCGGCGGGTTGGCCGGCGATCAGGAGCCCCTCGGCGAAGTCCAGCGCGTCGCGCCGGTATCCGGCGGACATGGGGTGGTTCCTGGCGTACGCGAGGAAGGCGTCCCGGTAGCCGGCGCCGAGGATCTCCGGCAGTTCCGGCGCCACCTTGGCGACGACCCCGGCCCGTTTGGCCGCCAGGGCACGGCTCTGGATCCCGAGCCGACGGTGGTCGAAGCCGTGCGGAGTGGGGGCGCCCGCGACGAGGGCGGAGAGCAGCGCCGTCTGGGCGACGGCGACCCGGTCGCGCACGGAGCCGGGGGAGGAGGGGCTCGACACCGGCCGGGGGTGCGGGGCGGGCTTCGCGCCGGGCGCGGACGAGCCGGCGCCCGGGACGGGCCGTGCGGCGGGCGCCCGCGCGGCCGCGCCCAGGGCGGCCGCCCGGTCCAGCGTGGCGCGGATCGTGGTCAGTTCGCCCGCCAGTTCCTCGGCCGGCGGGAAGTCGTCGTCCCGTTCCAGGAGGATGCCGGGCGGGTCGACCCGGGAGCGGAGTTCGGCGAGGACGTCGAGCACGGGCTCGGTGACCGGGTGGGCGTGGGTGTCGTGCCAGACACCGTCCTTCTCGACGCCGCCCGCCACATGCACGTAGGCGATGGCCTCGACCGGCAGCTCGTCGAGCGCGGTGGCCGGGTCCTCGCCCCGGTTGACGTGGTTGGTGTGCAGATTGGCGACATCGATCAGCAGCCGGATCCCCGTGCGTGCGACGAGCTCCGCGAGGAACTGGCCCTCGGTCAGCTCCTCGTCGGGCCAGGAGATCAGCGCCGCGATGTTCTCCAGCGCCAGCGGCACCGGCAGCGCGTCCTGTGCGATCCGTACGTTCTCGCACAGCACGTCCAGTGCGTCCCACGTGCGGGGTACGGGCAGCAGATGACCCGCCTCCAGCCCCGGCGAAGCGGTACGCGGCCCCCCGGCCCGTACGAACGCGATGTGCTCGGTGACCAGCGGGGCGGCGAGCAGCTCGGCGCGGGCCGCGAGATCCGCGAGCCGGCCCGCGTCGGGGCGCTCGGCCCCACCGAGACCGAGCGCGACGCCGTGCGGGACGACGGTGACACCGCGCTCCCTGAGCCGCACCAGCGAATCGGGCAGATGGCCGGCACAGATGTTCTCCGCGACCGCCTCCACCCAGTCGATCCCCGGCAGCGCCTCGACGGCGTCCGCGATCTCCGGCCGCCAGCCGATACCGATCCCCAGCCTCATGCCGCCCCCTGCTCCGCTCCGGTCCGTACTGTGCAGGGCTCATGGCCCCGGCGAGTGGGGGTCAACCCGAAGACGGGGACGTTCAGAGGTTGATTTGAGGTTCCCGGTACGGGGAATCCGGAGCGCCGCCGCCGGCCGCCCGGCCCCCGCTCATCGCTCAGCCGCGCAGCGCGGGATGGTCGGCGACCACCGTGCAGGACCCCGGCGCGATCTCGGTGAACCCGGCGTCACGCACCACCGGAAGCCCGCTCACCGTGAGTTCCTGCCAGCGCCCCGCCTCCGGAGCGGTGACGGAAAGCGGGAAGCCCGCCTCGCGCCACGCCTTGCGCTCCGTGTCCGAGAGCTCCCACCAGGCGAGCTGCGCACCGTGCCCGGCCTGCGCCATCGCCTTGCCCGCCGACATGTCCAGCTCCGGGTTCAGCCACAGCACCGGACCGGCGAGATCGGGCGCGGCCGGCGGCTCGGGGTCGTCCAGATCCGTCCCCGAGACCTGGAGCTTCGCCAGCTCCTTCGGCCAGCCGTCCAGCAGCACCGGCGGGAAAACCCGCACCTCGGCGCTCTCGCCCGTGACCGTGATGCCGGGCAGCGCGCACGCCTTGCGCCACTCCGCGCCGCGCGCCCGGCGCACCACCTTGCGGATCCGGGCGTCCTGCCAGTCCCGCATCGCCCTCGCCCACTCGCCCTCGCCTGCCGAGCGCTCGTCGGAGAGCATCACGAGCACCGCACGGGCAGCGGTCCGCAGTGCGTCGGTACGGGCCGGGGGAGAAGCCTTCTCGATGTGCACGACCAGCGGCAGCACGTACTGCGGCGCCTCGTCGCGGCTCGTGCGCCCGGACCTGAACGGGCTGTCCACCGCGGGGGCACTGGACGTCGCCGGATGTCCGGACGGGGATACGGGGATGTCGTTGTCGCTCACCCGTCCCAGTCTGCCAGCCGCCCGGAAAACCCTTCTTGGCGGAACGAATCGCTCCGGGTGAGGATGCACCGCATGAAGAGCGATCTCTTTTCCAGCGAGAACATGGCGCAGCAGGCAACAGCCCCCGGGATGACCCTGCAGAACGCCAAGTCCATCAAATACGCCGTCAACGGCGAAATGCACGCCCGGCAGGGATCGATGATCGCCTTCCGTGGTGATCTGCAGTTCGAGCGCAAGGGCCAGGGCCTCGGCGGCATGCTCAAGCGCGCCGTCACCGGCGAGGGGCTGGCACTGATGGCGGTCCGCGGCCAGGGCGAGGCATGGTTCGCGCACGAGGCCGCCAACTGCTTCATCGTGGAGATGGAGCAGGGCGACGTCCTCACCATCAACGGCCGCAACGTGCTCTGTTTCGACCCCACGCTCTCCTACGAGATCAAGACCGTGAAGGGCGCCGGGATGACCGGCGGCGGGCTCTTCAACAGCGTCTTCACCGGGTACGGCAAGCTCGGCCTGATGTGTGAGGGCCACCCCATTGTGATACCCGTCACGCCCCATCAGCCGGTGTGCGTCGACACGGACGCGGTGGTCGGATGGAGCGCCAACCTGAACACGTCGCTGCACCGCTCGCAGAGCTTCGGCTCGATGATTCGTGGCGGGTCCGGAGAAGCCGTCCAACTGCGGCTGGACGGGGAAGGATTCGTGATCGTACGGCCCAGCGAGCTCAAGCCCGAGAAGGCGTCGGCCAACTGAACCTGCGCGGGGTGGGCCGCCGGTACGGCCTCGGCGGACCCTGGGTGCTGTGCTAGGACGGTCGGGTGCGCATGAGATCGGAGACCTTCACGAAGCGGTACCCGCGGCCGCGCAGCTCCGGTACCACCTTGCGTACCGCCTCGTCCGTGACGGGCGCCGCGCTGCGGGTGCAGTGCATGACGACCACCGAGCCCGGCTTCACCCCGTCCAGCACCTGCCGCGCCACCGCGTCCGCATCCGTGGCGAACGCGTCGCCGCTGACCACGTCCCACTGCACCGCCGTCACCCGCTCGGGCGCGAGCGCGCGCAGCGTCGCATCGTCGTAGCAGCCACCGGGGAAGCGGAAGTACGGCACCACGTGGCGCACACCGGCCTTCCGGAACGCGGCGAAGGCGCGCTCCACCTCGGCGCGCATCCCGCCCTTCGCCACGGTCGGCAGCCCGTAGCAGGGGGTGGTGAAGGCGTAGTGGCTGTACGAGTGGTTGGCGATCTCGAAGAGCGGGTCGGCGCCCATGGACCGGGCCTGCGCCGGGTACTCCTCGGCCCACCGTCCCGTCATGAACACCGTCGCGGGAACCTTCAACCGGCGCAGCAGCGCGATCAGTTCGGGATTGTCGAAATGCTCGCCCGCCGCCGCGCGCGGTCCCTGGTCGGCCGTCATGTCGGCGTCGAAGGTGAGGGCGACGACCTTGTCGGTGCTGTTCTTCGGACCCCGCTCGAACACGGGCGTCCGCCCGTCCTGCCCGGGGGGCATGACGGGCGGCTCCGACGAGGCGGGAGCCGCCTTCACGGACGGCGTGGGCGAGGCCGGTGCCGGTGAGTGCTCGGTCGCGTGGGCTCCGGCGTCCGGCCTGCCGTGCCCTGTCGCAGCGTTGTGCATGCCACAACCGGTCAGAACAGCGCCCAGTACGACACCCAGTGCCGCAGTTACCGTAAATCTTCGTACAGAGATGGTCACTTGCGGAATGTAGTCGATCGCCCAGGTCGTGGGGGGTGGTGGCGCTCCGGCCGGAGGTCAATGGACATACCGGTACCCCCGACCGGCTCACCGCCCCCCGGCGCAACGAGTCCGTCAGTGCGTCAATGCCTCAGTGCCACGGACCCGTCACCGCGAACGTCGTCCCCGGCGTATAGCAGTTGACGAACATCGTCCTGCCGTCCGGAGCGAACGTGACCCCGGCGAACTCGCCCCACGAGGGCTCCTCGGGCGTCCCGATGTTCTGCCGGCCCCGCGCCATCGCGTAGACCTCGCCGCCCCGGGTCAGGCCGAACACATGCTGCGCGCCGTCGCCGTCCTCGCACACCATCAGCCCCCCGTCGGAGGCCAGGCAGATGTTGTCGGGGGACTCGCCGGGCAGCTGGACGTCCGTACCGGGACCGAAGACGATCACCAGCGTGAGGCGGCGCCGCTTCGGCTCGTACCGCCATACCTGGCCGTAGTGATCGGCCGCCGAACCCTGCGAGCTGTGCGCGAAGCTGGAGACGAAGTAGACCGAGGACCCGCCCCAGTAGCAGCCCTCCAGCTTCTGCGCGTGGGTGATGCCCTTCGGGCCGAAGTCCTGGAACCGGATCGGGGTCCCGGCGGCCAGTGGATCCGGTACGGGGACCCACTCGATGCCCTCGAAGCTCGCGCCGGTCTCCTGGACCACGGAGAGGTCGGGGACGCCCGGCACCCGCATGGCCTCCAGATGACCGCCGGCCCGCAGCGAGCCCGTACCGCCGAGCGGCTTGTTCGGCAGGAAGCGGTAGAAGAGCCCGAACGGCTTGTCGAAGGCGTCCTCCGTCTCGTAGACGATCCCGTTCTTCGGGTCGATCGCGATCGCCTCGTGCTGGAAGCGGCCCATCGAGGTGAGCGGCACGGCCCCGGTGCGGTGCGGATCGGCGCCGTCCACTTCGAAGATGAAGCCGTGGTCCTTGGTGTAGCCGTTGGTACCGGCCTTGTCCTCGGTCTCCTCGCAGGTCAGCCAGGTGTTCCAAGGAGTGCGGCCCCCTGCGCAGTTCACCGCCGTACCGGCGATGGCGACGCGTTCGCCGAGGACGTTGTTGCGACCGTCCAGCTCCAGAGCCGTACAGCCGCCCTTGCCCATGGGGTCGTAGGTGAGGCTCTCGACGACCGGCACCGGAATCCTGGCGGTGACACGGTTCTCGTGGTTGCGGACGAGAGTGACGTGGCCGTGCCGGCCCGCGAAGGCGGCCATGCCGTCATGGTTGCTGGGGACCTGGCCCTCGCCGGAGCGGAGCGGGGCGCCCTCCCGGGACAGGACCCGGTAGCGGAAGCCCTTCGGGAGGTCGAGCAGACCGTCGGGGTCGGGCACGAGCGGGCCGTAGCCGCTGTGCCCGCGGGCGGCGGCGGTACCCGCGAAAAGTTCGGAGAACGCCCCGGCGAAGGCGATCGAGGCAACGGCGGCGCCGCTGCCGGCCAGGACCTGTCGTCGTGTTGCGCGTTGTTGTGACCGTGCTGATGACATGAGGCAACTCCCTGCTGGCGGACAGGAGAAGTGACCCGCATGTGTGTACCACGCGCATCGCCGCGCGGGAACCATGCGGGTCACTGAGCCTCATGCGCGTCACGGGCCCGCAGGGGCCTGTGAGGTAGCCGTGAGGGCCCTGTCGGAGTCAGGCCAGGGACGCGGTGAGCGTGATCGTCGTGCCCGTGAGCGCCTGGCTGACCGGGCAGTTCGCCTTGGCGTCCTCGGCGGCCTTGAGGAAGCCCGCCTCGTCGAGGCCCGGCACCTCGCCCTGGACGGTGAGGTGAATACCGGTGATGCCGGTGCCGGGCTGGAAGGTTACGTCGGCCTGGGTGTTCAGTCGGGTCGGCGGGGTGCCGGCGGTGGCCAGGCCGTTGGACAGCGCCATCGAGAAGCAGCTGGAGTGGGCCGCCGCGATGAGCTCCTCGGGACTGGTCTT
Organism: Streptomyces sp. NBC_01241; assembly: GCF_041435435.1. Lineage (NCBI taxonomy): Bacteria > Bacillati > Actinomycetota > Actinomycetes > Kitasatosporales > Streptomycetaceae > Streptomyces > Streptomyces sp. NBC_01241. The sequence goes on from NZ_CP108494.1 coordinate 6,885,891, forward strand.
GCCGTTCGCCTTCTCCGAGCGGGACGGCCAGGAGACGTCGTAGTCGCCGATGCCGGAGGAGTCGAAGGTGACGACGCCCTTGCCCTCGATCAGGTTGCCTTCCCAGACCGTGTGCGCCTGACGCGTGGTAGCCATGCTGGATCCCTTCAAACGGTGTGCGCGGTTGATACGGGAGAAACGAGGCGCCGCGGGGCACCTCGGGTGGTACGCCCCCGAGGGGGTGGTACGTCCCCGAACCTACTGCGCTACCAGACCCTTCGCGTCGCGCGCCAGCGCCGTCAGCCGGGAGATCGCCCGGAAGTACTTCTTCCGGTACCCGCCGTTCAGCATCTCGTCGCTGAACAGCCTGTCGAACGGCACCCCGGAGGCGAGCACCGGTACCTCCCGGTCGTACAGCCGGTCGGCGAGGACGACGAGCCGCAGCGCGGTCGACTGGTCCGGCACCGGCTGCACGTCGGTGAGGCAGACCGCCCGCAGACCGTCCGTCAGCGCGCCGTAGCGGCTCGGATGGACGCGGGCGAGGTGGTCGAGGAGCGAGGGGAAGTCGTCCAGGCTCGCGCCCCCGGCGGCGTACGCGGCCTTGGTGACCTGCTCGTCGGAGTACGGCGCGGGGGCCTCGGGCAGCCCGCGGTGTCGGTAGTCCTCGCCGTCGATCCGCAGCGGACGGAAGTGCGCGGACAGCCCCTGGATCTCCCGCAGGAAGTCGGCGGCGGCGAACCGGCCCTCGCCCAGCTTGCCAGGCAGCGTGTTCGAGGTGGCGGCGAGCGCGACGCCCGCCTCGACCAGCCTGCTGAGCAGCGACGACACCAGGACCGTGTCGCCCGGGTCGTCCAGCTCGAACTCGTCGATGCACAGGAGCCGGTGCCCGCTCAGCGTCCGCAAGGTCTGCTGGAAGCCCAGCGCGCCGACCAGGTTCGTCAGCTCGACGAAGGTGCCGAACGCCTTCAGCGAGGGAGCGGCGGGCGTGGCGTGCCAGAGAGAGGCCAGCAGGTGCGTCTTGCCGACGCCGTAGCCGCCGTCGAGGTAGACCCCGACGGGCCCCGCGGGCGCCGCCGGCTTCCTGCTGAACCACTTGCGCTTGCCCGAGCCGCTGGCGTGCGCCCCGCCGAGCCCGGCCGCGAATCCGCTCAGGACCTCGACCGCCTCGGTCTGGCTGGGCCGGTTGGGGTCCGGGACGTACGTACCGAAGCGCACGGAGTCGAAGCGCGGCGGCGGCACCATCTCGGCGACCAGCCGGTCGGCGGCGACGTGCGGCTCAAGGGCGCACAGGGACAGCGGGGCCGTTTCGGCTATGGGGCTCTGCCCAGGCACGGCGATGGTGGACGACACAACCATCAATCCTAAGCGCCGTGCCAGACTGCAGAACATGCGACGCCTGTTCCCTGTGACCGACCTGACACCGGCTGACGACGAGGGGGAGTGGAGCCTGGACGATCTGGCCGAGGCCTACGCGTACCCCGAGCAGACCGGCCCGTGGCTGCGCGCCAACATGGTGTCGACGCTCGATGGCGCCGCCCAGCACGACGGCCGCTCGCAGCCGATCTCCTGCGCGAGCGACATGAGGATCTTCGGCACCCTGCGCGGGCTGGCCGACGCGGTCGTGGTGGGGGCGGAGACGGTACGGCTGGAGGGCTACCGGCCCGCCAGGGCGCGCGAGGCCTTCGCCGCCCGCCGGGCCGCGGCCGGGCAGGGGCCCGCGCCGGCGATCGCCGTGGTGAGCGGCAGCCTGGACCTGGACTTCTCGTGGCCGCTCTTCGTCTCGCCGCTCGTCCCGACCCTCGTGCTGACCAGCGCCGGAGCACCTTCCGACCGGATCGCGGCGGCGCGGCAGGCGGGCGCCGAGGTGGTGATCGCGGGAGAGGGCTCCCGGGTGGACCCCGTCAGGGCCGTACGGGAGCTGGCGGAGCGCGGGTTCAAGCGGCTGCTGACCGAGGGCGGGCCCAGGATGCTGGGCCAGTTCGTGGCGGCCGGGGTACTGGACGAGCTCTGTCTGACCGTCTCGCCGATGCTGACCGCCGGCGACGCGCAGCGGATCGCCGGGGGGCCGTCGGTGGCCGTGCCGGAACGATTCGCCCTGGCATCACTGCTGGAAGAGGCCGGGTTCCTCTTCACCCGATACCGTCGGATCTGACAATCGGCGGAATTTATCGTTCCGGTTAGCTTCCGGTGGGCACAATTAATCTCGCAGACCCCGTGCGAGCACGGGGAAGGATGGTTTCAGCAGAGGCCGGGTGACGGCCACTGAAGCAGAAGGGCGCCCGTGGTGTTCACCAGCGTTTTGATGATCGAGAAGGCCCTCACCTCCGAGGACGTCGAGTTCGTCACCACCCTGCACGGGGAGGAGCGGACCTCCTTCGTCGTGCTCATGCAGCCGCGCGGTGACCAGGCCGATGTGCTGTTGCGGGCCATCGACGACCTGGCGATGGGCGAACTGAAGGAAGCCGCCCGCGAGGTCGAGGAGCCGGAGGGCAAGGACGCCCGGCAATCGGCCGAACTGGCGCTCGAAGTGTCACTCGAGGCACTGCGGCAGGCAGGCTCCGAAGCCGTCGGGCAGGTGATCGAGGAGCACCCGCTGGACAAGCTGAAGACCGTGGTCGACGAGGCGGAGGCGGACGAGGTGATCGTGCTGACCGCGCCGCACTACGTGGAGGAGTTCTTCCACCGGGACTGGGCGTCCAGGGCCCGGCACAAGGTCGGCGTCCCGGTGCTCAAGCTCTTCGCGCACAGCGAATAGGCTGTGCGGGAATCGTTTCAACTTTTGGGGAGACACACGCATGGCACCCGGTATTCCTGCCGCCATGGAACGGCCGCACTTCATCGGCATCGGCGGCGCCGGAATGTCGGGCATCGCGAAGATCCTCACCCAGCGCGGCGCGAAGGTCGCGGGCAGTGACGCCAAGGAGTCGGGTACCGCCGAGGCGCTGCGGGCGCTGGGGGCGACCGTCCACATCGGACACGCCGCCGCCCATCTGGCGGACGACGCCTCGTGCGTGGTCGTCTCCAGCGCCATCCGCCCCGACAACCCGGAGCTGGCGCGCGCCGCCGAGCTGGCGATCCCCGTCGTCCACCGCTCCGACGCGCTGGCCTCCCTGATGGAGGGCGCGCGCGCGATCGCGGTGGCCGGTACGCACGGCAAGACGACCACCACGTCGATGCTGGCCGTCGCCCTGTCCGAACTGAACCTCGACCCCTCGTACGCCATCGGCGGCGACCTCGCGGGCCCCGGCACCAACGCCGCGCACGGCGAGGGCGCGATCTTCGTCGCCGAGGCGGACGAGAGCGACCGCAGCTTCCAGAAGTACGACCCCGAGGTCGCGATCGTCCTCAACGTCGAGCTGGACCACCACGCGAACTACGCCTCGATGGACGAGATCTACGAATCCTTCGAGACGTTCGCCGGCAAGATCGTCCCCGGTGGCACCCTGGTGATCGCCGCCGACCAGCCCGGCGCCGTCGAGCTGACCGAGCGGGTGCGCGCGCTCTCGTCGGTGAAGGTGGTCACCTACGGCGAGTCCGAGACCGCCGACGTACGCGTCCACAAGGTCACCCCGCGCGGCCTGACCAGCGAGGTCACGGTCATCCTGAACGGGAAGTACCTCACCTTCACCGTCTCCGTGCCCGGCCGCCACTACGCCCACAACGCGGTCGCCGCCCTCGCCGCCGGTGTCGCCCTCGGCATCCCGGCCCACAACCTCGCCTCGGCCCTCGGTAAGTACACCGGGGTCAAGCGTCGCCTCCAGCTCAAGGGCGAGGCGGCGGGCGTGCAGGTCATCGACTCGTACGCGCACCACCCCACCGAGATGACCGCGGACCTCGAAGCGATGCGCGGCGCCGCGTCCGACGCCCGCCTCCTGGTCGTCTTCCAGCCCCATCTCTTCTCCCGCACCCAGGAGCTCGGCACCGAGATGGGCCAGGCCCTCGCGCTGGCCGACGCCTCCGTGGTCCTGGACATCTACCCGGCCCGCGAGGACCCGATCCCCGGCATCACCAGCGACCTGATCATCGGCGCCGCCAGGGCCGCGGGCGCCGACGTCACCGCCGTCCATGACAAGGCGGCGGTCCCCGGGACCATCGCGGGAATGGCGAAGCCCGGCGACCTCGTTCTCACCATGGGCGCGGGCGACGTCACGGACCTCGGCCCGCAGATCCTGGACCACCTGTCGAGCTGAGGGAGCGACGTGTCGTACGACATCGAGAAGCCGGACGAGCAGTGGCGGGCGGAGCTGACCCCAGCCGAGTACGCGGTCCTGCGCCAGGCCGGCACGGAACCCGCCTTCGTCGGCGAATACACCGACACCAAGACCACGGGCGTCTATTCCTGCCGCGCCTGCGGTGCGGAGCTGTTCCGCTCCGACACCAAATTCGAGTCGCACTGCGGCTGGCCGTCCTTCTACGACCCGAAGGAAACGGACGCGGTCGAACTGATCCAGGACCGCAGCCACGGCATGGTCCGCACCGAGGTCCGCTGCGCCCGCTGCGGATCGCACCTCGGCCACGTCTTCGAGGGCGAGGGCTACCCGACCCCGACGGACCAGCGGTACTGCATCAACTCGATCTCGCTGCGGCTGACGCCCGACGAAGGCTGACGCCCGACGAAGGCTGACGCCCGACGAAGGCTGACGGCCGATGAGGGCTGACGGCTACGACCTGACGGCCAGGACGTGACGGTGAGGACCTGAGCGAGGGCTGACGCCGGGCGTCAGCCCTCGTCCTCGCCCTCGGGGTTCTCCGGCCGCAGCAGCGGGTGGGCGACCCCCGGGAAGACCCGGGCCCGTACGACCGGCTCCGCGGACCCGCCCTGGACGACCGTCTCGGCGACGCCCCACGGCCGGCCGGGCAGGACCACGGTCAGGATGTACGAGGACGCGCAGCCCGTGCAGTCGTAGCGGTCCGCCCAGGTCTCCACATCCGTGACGCTCCCGGGGTAGCGCGCCACGTGCCGGTGCGGCGCGTGACAGCGCTCGCACCGCTCGCCGGGTTCGCACGTGCCACCGCAGGGGCACGGCACGTCGAGCGATTCGGCGGGATGCCAGCGCTGGGTGAGGACGGCCTCACGCGTGGCGCCCATGTCCTTCATCGCCTTCAGATTGCGGGCGGCGACGTTGTACGACTCGCCGGTCGCGGCCATCCGGTCCCGGATGACGTCCTTGCGTCCGCGGTTCGTCGTCATGTGTTCCTCCTGGGGGGTGTCACGCAGCCCGCCGGGAGCACACGAGATCGACATGGCACATCGATATGTCACACGGTACCGGTCACTCCCGCGCAAAATCACATGCCTGCCGGTGCGCACTCTGCCAGGCTGACGAGCTGCTTCGACGGGCGAGGGCAGGAAAAGGCGTATGAGCACCGCACCACCGGCTCTGTGGCACAGGTTGGCGGTGCTCGTGGCCCTGATGCTGTCCGCCTTCACCTTCAACACCGCGGAGAACCTGCCGATCGGCCTCCTGGAACTCATCTCCGAGGGCCTGCGGGTGTCCGTACCGGCGGTCGGCTACCTGGTCACCGGTTACGGCGTGACGGTCGCCGTGGCGTCCCTGCCGCTGGCCCATCTCACGCGGGCCGTACCCCGGCGCCATGTGCTCACGGGACTGCTGGCCGTGCTGATCGTGTCCAGTCTGGCTGCGGCACTGTCCACCTCCTACTCGCTGCTGCTCGCGGCGCGGCTGCTGACCGCGCTCGCCCAGGCGCTGTTCTGGGCCGTGATGGGGCCTGTCGCGGTGGGTCTGTTCCTGCCCGAGGCCCGTGGGCGGGTGATCGGGGCACTGTCCGTCGCCGGTTCGCTCGCCCTCGTGCTCGGTGTTCCCGCCGGAACTGGCTGGGCCGGCGGAGCGACTGGCCGGTGCCACTCGCGGCGCTGGCCGGCCTGGGAATCATCTCCCTCGTGACGATCGCCGTCCTGCTGCCGACCTCGCGTCCGGAAGAAGGACACTCCGCCTACGGAACCGAACCCGACACCCGCCGGTTCGGGACCGTCCTGGCGGCCGGGGCACTGTCCGCCACCGGGGCGTTCGCGGGATACACCTACCTCGTGAAGTTCCTGGGCGACGTGAGCGGGTTCTCCCGGAGCGCGGTCAGCGCCCTGTTCATGGTCTTCGGTCTCGCGTGTCTGGCCGGGGTGAGCATCACCGGGGCGGTACTGGACCGCTTCCCGCAGGCCACGCTGACCACCGCCGTGGCCACGCAGGCGGTGGGCCTGCTCGGCCTGTACGCGGCCGGCGCCGACCCGGTGGCGGCGGTGGTGTTCCTGATGCTGATGGGCGCCGCGCTCGGGCCGGTGTTCATGGCCACTCAGAACGAGATGCTGCGCTGCGCACCGGGCCGCACGGACATCGCCCTCGCGGCCAACTCCGCTGCCTACAACGCCGGTATCGCGGCGGGTGCCGCGCTCGGGGGACTGGTCCTGCCGCTCACCGGTGTGCGGGGCACCTTCCTCATGGGCGGACTGCTGACCGTCGTGGCCCGCGCGGTGCTGCTCGGCGGAACACGAAACGGGACGGGACCCGCGACAAGGAGGCCGGCCCCGGTCAGGGCCGCCGGACGCGTCGGGCCAGCCGCTTGCCGAGTCGGCCGAGAGTACCGCCGGAGCGGTTCCACGCCCTGAACGCCTCGGCGCGCTGCCTGCTGCCGGCCCGCTCCACGGCCTCCTCCACCGCGGTGATCGCGGCGGACGACAAGGCACTCACCGCCGGACGCAGCACCTCCTCCAGCAAGGAGCCGGTGGTCCGCGTCCACGCGCGGCCCGCGTGCGGGTGGACGGTCCAGACGGTGAAGCAGTCGGCCGCATAGGCCGGTTCGGCCCGCAGCCGGGCGAGGACGGCCTCATGGCGGGCCGCCCTGCCGTAGGCCGCGATCAGGTCCGCGTCGTCGCTGTGGACGAACGCGTACAGCTCCGCCTCGGGGCGGTCCGGGGCGAGCAGTTGCCGGGCCAGGGCGCCGAACGCCTGGTCGCGTACGCCCGGCTCCACCGGTTCTGCCCCGGCGTACAGCTTCCGGGCCCGTGCCGCCCAGCCGGGCTCCGCCGTCCCCGACCGCAGCTCCCGCGCGAACTCCAGGAGCAGCAGGGCGCCGCGCGCCCGCGCGTCGATCTCCTGCGGGAAGCCGCGCAGCAGGTCATGGGCGAGTTCGGGAGCCTCCTCGTCGTCCGCGCGGGCGCCGAGCGCCGCCGCGACGAGAGCGGACCACGTACCGGCCGTACGGTGCGCGTCGGAGGTGGTCCCGCCCAGCAGCAGTCGGGCCTCGCCCGGCGTGAGCAGATCCTCGCCCCACACCAGACCCACCCCGGTCCGCAGTACCAGCGGCTCGGTGAAAGGCGACATGCCACCGGCGCGGAGCACCGCGTGCAGCGCCTTCACCCGGTCCCCGGCACCCGCCCCGGCGTCCGGCGCCGCCGCGCACATCCGCAGATGCGGCAGCGCCTGCGCTCCGGTGAACGGCAGGGCGACCCCGGCCAGCAGCCGCTTCGTCCCCGCCGGATCGTGCGGGGCGATCCGGTCCAGCTCGCCCAGCAACGCCGTACGGACATCGAACTGTTCGTCCAGGAGGTCGAGCAGTACCGGTGCGCAGCCGGCCGCCCCTTCGTCCAGCAGTGACCGGGCCATCCGGCGTACGACGTCGGGAATCAGGTCCGCGCAGTCCACGTCCAGCAGCCGCGCGATCCGCAGCAGCTGCACGGTGCGCGCCACACCCCGGCCGGGCGCGTCCGACGACGCCGACGCGGACGCGTTGGCCGCACCGGTGGCGAGTTCGGTACGCAGGTCGTCGCCCAGAGCCGCGACGAGCGCGGCGGCGGCCCGCTCCCCGGCCGGCCCGGCGAAGGACGAGCGCGCGGGCGGTTCGAGTGCGACATCATCGCCATGCACCGCCTCCGTCACCAGCAGAGCCGCGAGCGACGCGGTCGTGGCGGCCGGTGACCGGCCGTCGAGAGCCGTCAACAACCGTGACACACAGGCGAGTTCATTAATCGTACGGTCGATGCCGGGAGCGGTCAGCGCATCGGTCAGCCGCCGTGTCCGCTCCTCGTCCAGCGCGTACGGCCGCTCGGCGGCCCAGGCGGCTGCCGCGGCCCGCCCGTCGGGGCCGAGCTCGACGCCCGTGCACAGGGCCGTCACGGCGAGCGGTCCCGCGGCGAAGGGCTCGCCGGGCAGCTCCGCCGCCATCCGGAACAGTTCCGGAGACCGGTGCCGCCAGATCCGGGCGCAGGTCTCGGCCCAGGCATCGGCCACCGGCCCCTCCGGGCGCGGACCGGTGCAGTCGTGCACCCGCAGCCCGCTGTCGGGGCCGGCCGTTGCGGGCGCGTCGTCCGGCAGCACCCCGACGACCTGGTGCGGGGACTGCGCCGGGCGGCGGGTGTACGTCGTGAAGGTCAGCCGTTGCGCGGTCTCCGGCGGGAGCACGGCAGCGGCCAGGGCGATCCAGCGGGCCACATCGGCGCTCTGCCGTTCCACGAGCACCACGCGCGCCGACGACGGTTCCTCGCTCACCCTGCGCAGATCGGCGAAGACCGCCGCCAGCCAGGGGCTCCGGGAGACCGCGAAGTCGTTGAGCGCCTGCGGCCCGAAGGCGGCGGAGGCGGGCAGGTGGGTCATGCGGCCGGGCACCACGCCGTCCGGTGGGCTGGACGCCCAGTTCGGCGACCGCCAGGCCGTGACCGGCAGCGCGTCGCCCGGCAGTCGGGTACCGGCCGGAAGATGCACCGCGTGCGCGTGGAAACGGCCCGCGCCGGGGCCGCCGAGCGCCACCGTACGGCTCAGCAGATGGCTGCCGTCGGACAGTGCGCTGAAGCTCAACGCCTCGGGAAACGACCGGAGTTCATCAACGGTCGGGTGATAAGGGGCGGCAGCCGGCGGCTCGTAGCCCAGGAGCTGCTCGGCCTCGGCCAGCACCGGCGTGGGTATGCCCGCGCCGACCGCGGTGAACCGCGCACCGCCCCCGTCCCTGTCGTCCCCCGCAGAGGCAGAGGTGTAATGCAACTGCGCGAGGCTCATGCGTAGGCCCTCTTCGTCCTTGCCGCGAACGCCCCCGTAACGTCAGCACGCTCGCTCCGACGGCCACCCGTCGAGGGCAGGCCGTCCGGGCGCAGCGACGACCCCGGCGGGGAGCGGTCCGCAATCGCGGGAGCGACGCTATCAAGGGCGTCGCCCCCGCACGCACCCTGCCGGAAGGTCACGCGGGCGACCCCGGCCGAGGCGTTCACCCCAACGGGACGGCCCGTGGCAAAAGTCCGTTCGGTGCTTCTTCATCACTCCAATGGCCTACGCACCCCCGGCCTTCCCGGTCGTTGGTCGTCTTCGGATTGATGAATCCCCCGTGGGCGCCGCAATCCGGGCCCAAGGGTAGTTCTGCGTTCAGGAGTTACTCGGATGAACCTCAAGACTCTCTCCGCGGCCGCCGCCGTTCTGGCCCTGGCCGGTCTCGCCGGAGCATCCACGGCCGGCGCGGTGCCCGGCACGGTCTCCGGCAACGGCGGCAACCGCATCGGCACGCTGCGTGCCAACGGTGACGCGTACGTGAAGGGGGGCGGCCTCAGCGCCACCTGGGTCAAGGAAACCGGCAACGTCAAGCAGGTCGTGTTGTCCGGCAAGCGCATCGGCGTGCTCACGGTTTACGGCACCGCGTGGGTGAAGGAGGGCGGCCTCGGCGCGAGGTGGGTCCGTGAGTCCGACGACGTCAAGCAGATCGCACTCTCCGGCAACCGCATCGGCGTCCTGAAGGACAACGGGGACGCGTACGTCAAGGAGGGCGGCCTCGGCGCGAGGTGGGTCAAGGAGCACGACAAGGTCAAGAAACTCGAACTGTCGGGCAACCGTATCGGCATCGTGACGGGTGACGGAGCCGCGTGGGTGAAGGAGGGCGGCCTCGGCGCGAGGTGGGTCAAGGAATCCGGCAACGTCATCGGCCTCGACCTGGCGGGCAACCGCATCGGTGTCCTCACCAGTGACGGCACCGCCTGGGTGAAGGAGGGCGGCCTCGGCGCGAGGTGGGTGCGGGAGCACGACGACGTCATCCAGCTCGAACTGTCCGGCAACCGCATCGGCGTCCTGACGGACAGGGGCGACGCGTATGTGAAGGAGGGCGGCCTCGGCGCAAGGTGGGCCCACGAGTACACCCACGCCATCCAGATCGCCCTGTCGGGCAAGCGCATCGGTGTCCTCAAGGGCGACGGCGCCGCACGGGTCAAGGGGGGCGGCCTGAGCGCGACGTGGGTCCTGGAGGCCAACAACGTCACCGAGCTGGCGCTGTCCTGACGCCTGACACGTAACGTGTGATACCCGCCGTGCCGCGCACCGGAGTTGATCCGGTGCGCGGCACGGCACCGTGTTCGTCCGTGCCCGGTCAGCCGCTCACGGCGTAGTCGACGAAGCCGGCCCAGGCGGCGGGGGAGAGGGCGAGGTGCGGACCTTGCTCGACCTTGGAGTCCCGGACGTGGACGGTGGTGGGGCAGGTGGCGACCTCTACGCAGTCATCGCCGGAACCGCCGCTGTAGCTGCTCTTGAACCAGGCCAGGTCTGTGGTGTTCATACCGCTCCTCGCATCCGCTGCAGCAGGCCCACGGAGTATTCGAGTGAGTGAGCCTGTGAACGCATCCTGGCATACCGCATCTGGAGTGTGCTGACCACTGCCGGGTCGGCGTGAAAGTGGCCGCTTTCCTGGCCCTCGCCATAGCCGAACCACCGGTGGTCAGGGGTCTCCAGCAGGCGCATTGGACCGTCGAGCCCGGCGTGACTCTCCCGAATCTGCGGCATGATCTGAACTTCGATATTCCGGAGCTGCACCAGTCGGAGAATGTGGTCGATGAGGTTCCGCGTGACTTCCGCGCCGCCCGTCCGCCGCAGGAACAGGTGCTCTTCCAGGATGAAGCTGTACGCGGTGTTCGGCCGCTCCGTGAGCAGCTTCTGCCGGTCGAGTCGAGCCGTGAGCTGTGCCTCGATCTGATCGTCACCAAGCGGCGGAAGCTGGTTCACGAACAACGCCCGCGCGTACGCCTCCGGCTGCAACAACCCGGGAATCAACCGGCATTCGTACGTGTACAGGTTCAGCGCCTCCGCCTCCAGCTGCGCCCACTGCCGGAACCAACTGGCGAGCCCCGACTTTCGCGACAAGTGCTTGGCCGCGGCCTTGATGACCCCGAACGCGTCCAGGACGTCCTCCGCGCGGTCGACGAACGCAGGCGGCGGAAACCGCCGCCCCTGCTCGATCGAGGCGACCGTCGGCACCGAGTACCGGACCTTCGGCGCGAACTGCTCCTGTGTCAGCAGCGCTCGCTTCCGGAAGACCTTGACGACCTCCCCGAACGCCTTCAGGCTGTCGGAGGGCTCCGGCTCCCGGTTCGCGCCCGTCGCTCCACCCGTTCCGCCGACGCCGTCCGTCATGTCCGGCCACCTCCCGTGCCTTGTGTCTGCCCCGGTCCGCAACTCGCCCATGGTCACGGACCGTTACGCGTACTGTCCACCCTCCGCACCCGTACGCTGACTCAGCGTACGAGTTGCTGAGCTGGTCCGATGGGTGTTCCGGCCATCACGGTGGGCGCATGGAAGCACTCACCACCCCCCAACCGCCGTTCACCGTACGTGTGTTCGCGCAACGCTTCAGCTCGACGCCGCGCGGGGCGAGGCTCGCCCGTCATCTGGCACTGCACGTGCTGCACGACTGGGGCATCCCGTACCGCAGTGACGCATCGGAGGCGGCGGCGTTGATCGTCGCCGAGCTGGCCGCGAACGCGGCAACGCACGGCCGGGTGCCGGGTCGCGACTTCGAGGTGCGGCTGACCCACGCGCCGGGCGATACGGACGCGCTCGGCGTCCTGCGGATCGAGGTCGGCGATACGCGGGGCGAGGCCCGCCCGCCGGGGCCGGGGGAACTGGTGGCGCCGCCGCCCGGTTCCGGCAGCGGGAACGGGCTGATCATTGTCGAGGCCCTGGCCGACCGGTGGGCGGTGCTGGACCGCGTGCCGCTCGGCAAGACGGTCCGCGCCGAGCTGGACCTGCTGTACTGATCAGGGTGACCGCCTCCATCAGCCCGTTCTGCTTGTCGCAACCTGCGTCTTCCGGGACCGTTCGATCTGGACCTGGACACGGGCGAGTTGTGAGTGCGGGGGTGGGTGCGGCCCGGTAGTGCGTCGCAGTCCGACTTTCCATCCGTCCGAAGGACGGCGTGGCCGATCGGGTGGCGGTTGCCCCGTGCGCACCGTACAAATCTCCTGACCCATTCCATAATTCGTCAGGAGAACGACAAATGGTACGCGCGCACATCACGACTGCGGTGGCCACGATGGCGGCGGTGGGGGCTCTGGTGGTGCCGTCGGTGCAGGCCGACGCGGCGCCACAGCCCAGGACCGACGTAGGGGCCCATGCGCAGTCGGTGGCCTCCGGCGGGTGCAAGGGGTCGTCCTGCACGGGGAAGAACCCGCACTCCACGAAGTGTGACCAGGGAGCGAAGACCCTCGACCGGGTCAAGTCGGCCGGTGGCGGTCCCGAGGTCCAGTTGCGGATGTCGGCCAAGTGCAGTGCAGCCTGGGCGTACGTCCCCAAGGGCTTCGACGGGTTCCGCTTCCGGCTCCAGGTCAACAAGGGTGTGACGTACGTGGAGTCCGCGTCATTCAACCGTGTCATGTATACCCCCATGGTGTGGTCCAGCTACCGGTACCGGGCGTGCGTCGAGCACTTCGACGGTGCCGGCGGAGACTGGGCGTGCACCAAGTGGCACTGACGCTCGTGCGCCGCCGAAACTGCTGGAAAGGGTGCGATGCCCGCCCTGACGAGTGCTGAGGCACGGGCGAGATTCGCCGCGGCGCGCATCGCCCACCTTGCGACGGCCGACGCGGAGGGCCGCCCGCACCTGGTTCCGGTGGTGTTCGCCCTGGACGGTGACACGGTGCTGCTGGCCGTGGACGACAAACCGAAGCGGACGGCACGGCTGAAACGCCTGGCCAACATCGCCGCCAACCCGTCGGTCTGCCTGCTCATCGACCACTACGAGGAGGAGTGGGACCGCCTGTGGTGGGCCCGGGCCGATGGTGAAGCGTGCGTGCTCCCGCCGCCGGACCGGTCCCCCGAGGCGGCCCGCGGCATCGGCCTGCTCACGGCGAAATACGAGCAGTACGCCGGCCGGCCACCCGGCGGACCGGTGGTCAGAGTTTCCGTTCTGCGCTGGAGCGGCTGGCGCGCGGCGTGAGCTTTCCGGCGGCTGCCCCGACCCGTGATGTGCCGTGCCGTGTTCGCTCGGGCTTCGCCGTGCCGTTTGCCAACCAGTCGTAAAGTGCGGCCCGTTGGTGGTGGCGGCGACGGATGGGGTGAGGACGGTTGCCAGATGCTCGGCGCCCAGCCGATGAACCAGATCGACCGGGCCGCCGAGCCCATGCGCGACCTGTTCACCGAGAATCCCGACTTCACCCCGTACACCAGCCTGCCCAACCGGATCCCGCTGGACTACGGACTCAAGAAGCCGGCCTCGGCAGCTGCCGCGAAGGCGGCCGACAACGGTGCGCAGCGCCCGCAGGTGCCCGCGCATCTGCGGGAGGTCGCCGCCCGGTGGGAGGCCTGGAGCACGATCCAGGCGAGGACCACCGGCGGCTCCCGCCCCGTCGAGGACCAGGTGAAGCCGGCCCAGCTGAACCGGATCACCAGGTACGCGTCCACCGAATGGACCAGGCCGTACCCGGGCGGCAGCCGCGTCCTCGCACCCAACGAGGTGCCGGGCCGCGACAACCCGCCGCAGGAGCTCGGCGACTGATCACGGCACGTTCGCGGGGGCCGGCCGCCCGTTTTCCCTGTTCGGGGGGTGGTCGGCCGCCGGGCCGTGCGGTGCGGGGCATGAAGCGGAGCTGCGGGCACGCTTAAGAAATCCTCGATGGACCTGTGGCGCGGGGTGCGGCAGATTTCTCCGTGACGGCAGAGGATGGAGCGCGGCAGCCGATCGACGCGCGCTGCCATGCCGTCCCTCTCATTCTTCCCCGGGCCGCAGGCTTCCCCCGATGCTGCCCCCGGCCCGGGGTACTCAACGCCGTACAGCGCAGGGAGCCGCAGCCGTGAAGGCACTCGTGAAGCAGAAGGCCGAGCCGGGACTCTGGCTGATGGACGTGCCCGAGCCGGAGATCGGCCCCTCGGACGTACTGATCAAGGTGCTCCGCACCGGCATCTGCGGCACCGACCTGCACATCCGGAACTACGACGGCTGGGCCCAGCAGGCCGTACGCACCCCGCTCATCCTCGGACACGAGTTCGTCGGCGAGGTCGCGGAGACCGGCGCCGATGTCGTCGACATCAACGTCGGCGACCTGGTCAGCGGCGAGGGCCACCTGGTCTGCGGCAAGTGCCGCAACTGTCTGGCCGGGCGCCGTCACCTGTGCCGCTCCACGCTCGGGCTCGGCGTCGGCCGGGACGGGGCGTTCGCCGAGTACGTCGCCCTGCCCGCGTCCAACGTGTGGGTGCACCGGGCCCCCGTCGACCTCGACGTCGCCGCGATCTTCGACCCGTTCGGCAACGCCGTGCACACCGCGCTGTCGTTCCCGCTGGTCGGCGAGGACGTCCTGATCACCGGCGCCGGACCGATCGGCATCATGGCCGCGGCGGTCGCCCGGCACGCCGGCGCCCGCAACGTCGTCATCACCGACGTCAGCGAGGCCCGGCTGGAACTGGCCCGGAAGATCGGCGTCAGCCTCGCTCTCAACGTCAGCGAGGAGACCATCTTCGACGGACAGAAGCGCCTCGGCCTGCGCGAGGGCTTCGACATCGGCCTGGAGATGTCCGGACGGCCCGAGGCGATGCGCCACATGATCGAGAACATGACGCACGGCGGCCGGATCGCCATGCTCGGGCTCCCGTCCGAGGAGTTCCCCGTCGACTGGTCCCGCATCGTCACCTCGATGATCACCATCAAGGGCATCTACGGCCGCGAGATGTACGAGACCTGGTACGCCATGTCCGTACTGCTGGAGGGCGGCCTCGATCTCGCCCCCGTGATCACCGGCCGGTACGGCTACCGCGACTTCGAGGCGGCCTTCGACGACGCGGCGAGCGGCCGCGGCGGCAAGGTCATCCTCGACTGGACCTCCTGACCGACGCCTCCGTAGACGACGCCACCGTAGACAGCTGGGAGACACCCCTCATGTTCGACTCCGTACGCGACGACATGCGTACCACCCTCGACGAGATCCGGGCCGCCGGACTGCACAAGCCCGAGCGCGTGATCGGCACCCCGCAGTCCGCGACCGTCGCCGTCACCGCGGGCGGACGCCCCGGCGAGGTGCTCAACTTCTGTGCCAACAACTACCTGGGCCTCGCCGACCACCCCGAGGTGATCGCCGCCGCCCACGAGGCGCTCGACCGCTGGGGCTACGGCATGGCCTCGGTCCGCTTCATCTGCGGCACCCAGGAGGTCCACAAGGAGCTGGAGCAGCGGCTCTCCACGTTCCTCGGCCAGGAGGACACGATCCTCTACTCCTCCTGCTTCGACGCCAACGGAGGCGTCTTCGAAACCGTCCTCGGCCCGGACGACGCGGTCATCTCCGACGCCCTCAACCACGCCTCCATCATCGACGGCATCCGCCTCTCCAAGGCCAAGCGCTTCCGCTACGCCAACCGCGACATGGCCGACCTGGAGACGCAGCTCAAGGAGGCGTCCGGGGCCCGGCGCCGGCTCGTCGTCACCGACGGCGTCTTCTCCATGGACGGATACGTCGCCCCGCTGCGCGAGATCTGCGACCTGGCCGAGCGCTACGACGCGATGGTCATGGTCGACGACTCGCACGCCGTCGGCTTCGTCGGTCCCGGCGGCCGCGGCACGCCCGAGCTGCACGACGTGATGGACCGCGTCGACATCATCACCGGCACCCTCGGCAAGGCGCTCGGCGGCGCGTCCGGCGGCTACGTCGCGGCCCGCGCCGAGATCGTCGCGCTGCTGCGCCAGCGCTCCCGCCCGTACCTCTTCTCCAACACCCTCGCCCCGGTCATCGCGGCGGCCTCGCTCAAGGTCCTGGACCTGCTGGAGGCGGCCGGCGACCTGCGCGAGCGGCTCAATGCCAACACCACGCTCTTCCGTAGCCGGATGACCGAGGAAGGCTTCGACATCCTGCCCGGCGACCACGCCATCGCCCCCGTCATGATCGGGGACGCGGCGAAGGCAGGCCGGATGGCGGAGCTGCTCCTGGAGCGTGGTGTGTACGTGATCGGGTTCTCGTACCCGGTCGTCCCGCAGGGCGCGGCCCGCATCCGCGTCCAGCTCTCCGCCGCGCACTCCACGGCGGACGTGAACCGGGTCGTGGACGCGTTCGTCGACGCGCGGGCCGCGCTGGGGCAGTAGCGCCCGGCTCTGCCACCCGGGCGCCGGGGTTGCCTCCGTGACCTGGGACAATGGGCACATGATCGATGCACGGCGGCTGCGCATTCTTCGTGCGGTGGCGGACCACCGTACGGTGACTGCCGCAGCCGCCGCGCTGTATCTCACGCCCTCCGCGGTCTCCCAGCAGCTCGCCGCGCTGGAGCAGGAGACGGGACACCGGCTGGTCGAACGCAACGCACGCGGCGCCCGGCTCACGGCCGCCGGCGAGATCCTGCTCACCCACGCCAATGCCGTCCTGGCTCAGCTGGAACGGGCCGAGGCGGAGCTCGCCGCGTACGGCGCGGGGGACGCCGGTACGGTCACGGTCGCCGCGTTCGCCACCGGCATCGGCCTGGTCCTCGCCCCCGCGATCGCCGAGCTGACCCTCACCGCGCCCGGCATCCGGGTCCGCGTCCAGGACGCCGAGGGCGACGCGAGTGTGCCGATGGTGCTGGACCGGCAGGTCGATGTCGCGGTCGCCGTGGAGTACCGGGGCGCGCCGGGCGAGGACGACCGGCGGCTGACCCGGGTGCCGCTGTACTCGGAGCCGTTCGACGCGGTGCTGCCGGTCGGGCATCGGCTGGCCGGCCAGGAACAGGTGGCGATCGCCGACCTGGAGAAGGACCCGTGGATCGGCCCGTACCCCGGCAACCCCTGCCATGACGTGGTGGTCCTGGCCTGCGAGTTCGCCGGGTTCCAGCCGAGGCTGGAGCACTCCTCGGACGACTTCCGCGCGGTGGTCGCGCTGGCCGGTGCGGGCGCCGGGGTGGCGCTGGTGCCGCGGTCCGCGCTGCGCGGAATGGACCTCACGGAAGTGGTGGTCCGGCCGGTGGAGGGCAGCGCGCCGACCCGCCGGGTCTTCGCCGCGGTGCGGCACGGCGCGGAGGGGCATCCGCTGATCGCGCCGGTGCTCGACGCGCTGGCGGGGGCGGCGGGCGGTGTGGCGGGTCGAAGTCACGTCTGACGGGCAGGGGGACGGCATGAGAAGCATGTGCTTCATCTCCGTCAGGACCACGCCTCGCTCGGCCTTCACCATGAGCCCGGGTTCGAACCCGTGGTGACCGGTGCCCGGTGGAGCTGGCGGAATAACCAGCTCACGTTTGAAGGGTTCCTGTAATGGTCGGATTGGATGGCATTGGTATGCAGTATCGCAGCGAGGACTTCGAGGTTGACGGGGCACTTCGCGACGTGTGCATCCTGGACGCCTCGATCAATGACTGGCAGAACCTCCTTGAGGGGCTGGTCTTTGCGGATTGGTCCGTCCAGTTCACTTGGACTCTTTCCGAATCGAGCGATGGGGTGATTCCTGATGCCCGCAGCCTGTTTGACCGACTGGAGAGCGAGCCGGAGGAATCGGCAAGCTTGGCTGTGCAGGTAGGCGGTATTTGGTTCACCTGTTATTTCTTCGATATCGATGAGATCGAATTCACGTTTGACCCCGCCGACGTCGAGGGTCCCACGTCTTTCGCTCACCTGGAAGCGTTTGTTCGACGGCTCGGAGATGCGACTCGCAGGAATGTTGTGGTGACGATGGAGGGGACTGATCATCGTGCTATGCCTGCGTTGATCGAATATTCTCCGATGTAATTTCTTCGCACGGGAGACTCAGGGATGGATCGAGCCCTTTCCGGTCTCGCGTTGACCCGGCATTTGAGCCCCGTGTCGGTGAGGGCGCCGACGATTCCGTGCTGCCGGGCGGCGGTGAGATCGCGGGCGATCCGGGCAGGGTGGGCGAGGCTCACGAGAGGCGCCCGTACGAATTGCACCGGAAGGTTGTAATTGAAATTTGTGAAAGCGGACCGGGATTCAGGGGTGCACGGGTTCGACTTGGACCCGAGTGCCTATCTCGCCGAGCTGCCGAAGATACGGGATGCGTTGCCGGCCGGTGCCTGGGCCCTTGCCTCCGACGCGGAGCACTACAGCATGCGCAGTAGCCGTTGCGTAAAGGACCTCGAACTGGCGGACATCTCCGTGCCGACGGACAAGTGCGGGGTCCTGGCCATCGAGTTTTCCGCCAATCAGTGGCATGAATCCGGTCTTCGGATTCGGTACTCCGGGTCTCGCGCTTCTCGATCGACTACGAGCATTCAATTGATTGGATGCCGGCCGATACGGTGCTGCTCGACGAAATTCTTCCTCGACAAGATGGCTGTCTCCATGAAATTGCGCTGACAGGCGCGTCGATCATCGTTCATTGTCAGGAACTCGAAGCCGTATGGGGTGACGCGTAGTGAGAACTGCCGTAATGAGGGATTCCTGATGGATCCACTGAAAGATCCGCTGATCAGGGCGTGGGCGGGAGCCTCGGGTGGCGACGCCGATTACCTGGACTTCCTTTCCCGGTCCGCAGGGCAGGCTGAATGGATCGCTCTTTCACGTGTCTTCCTTCCGCAGTTCGTCGAGGTGGAGGGATGTGTCCTCTGGGACCGCTCGTACGACCCCATCAACTTTCGCCTATGGCGCAGCAAATTGAATGGTGACATCGCCTCCATCGAAGCAAACCTGAATCAATTCAGGCTATGGCTGTATATTGATATCGACGATGACGCCGAATCCCAGGCCAACGCCCTCGCTCTGGCTCAAGATATCGCCGGTGCTTGGCGTCTGTCCCTCAAGCAAGCATTTCCGCAAAAGATATTTGACGTTCAGGCAACTGGCACGGTGGATGGCCCAGTCGTGAGCTTCACCACCGGGGTCGGCTGCACGAAGGCTCACTGACGGTCGACCGCATTCTGGAACCGGCCGCCCCGCGCCCCCGGCAGCAGCGTGCCCGCCGCCGCGGCCGCCGTCACGGTCAGTGTGAGTACTCCGTACTGGGCCGGCGGAAGGTACGGCAGCGAGCCCGTAGTGGTAAGGGCGAACGCGAGGAGGGGGATCGCCGCGACCAGCGTGCCGATCGTCAGGCCTGCCACCGTCACCAGACCCGTCTCCAGGACCCGCATCCGCAGCAGCTGGCCGCGCCCCGCGCCGACCAGCCGCAGCAGGCGGAATTCCGGGCGGCGGCCGACCGTGATCAGGGCCAGGGTGCTGACCACAGCGAGCAGCGCGAAGCCGCCGATCACTCCGACGCCGATGATGATCAGGGCGTCGTCCTGGTCCGAGGACGACGGGCTGATGCGGACGTCGTCGGCCGTCGCGGCACGGACCCGCACCCCTTCGTACGGCGCAAGCGCACGCCGCACGGCCGACGCGGCGTCGCCGTCCGTCGAGCGGACCAGGATCTGCTGGTCGCGCGGTGCCGAGACGTGCGCGGCCAGCGTCTCGCGGGGCAGCATGAACTCGCCCAGCCCCAGGGACCGTTCGTAGAGGGCCACCACCCGCAGCCGGACCTGCGTACCGTCCCCGAGGCGCAGCCGCACCGTGTCGCCGACACCGGCGCCGAGGTCGTCGGCCCGGTCCTTGCCGACCGCGACCGTGCCCCGGCCGGTGAGGTCGGCCGGATCGCCCGCCGTCACCCGGGGATCGAGGGTGCCGGACAGCTGGTCCGCCGTGACGCCCAGCACCGGAAAGCTGTCCAGCGCGGGGTCGCCGGCCTCCCGGTGGGAGAGGACGACGGTCGAGCGCAGCAGGCCCGTCGCGGCGGACACCCCGGGGGCCCGGCGGACGGCCTCGGCCGCGTCCGAAGGGATGCCGGCGGCGGGGCCGGTCACCACCAGGTCCGCCCGCAGGGCGTCCGCGGCCTGCCGGCCGGCGGCCCGTTCCAGCGTGGTGCCCGCCGCCAGTTGCACGCAGACGAACGCGACGACCAGCACGATCGGGGTGATCGCCGCACCGAGCCGCCGATGGTGCGCGGTGGCGGACCTGGCGGCCAGGAAGCCGGAGACCCCGCCCAAACGCCGTACCGGCGTACCGAGTACCCGCACCGCCACCCGGGCGATCCACGGGCCGAGCAGCGCCACCGCGATGATCAGCGAGGTCGCCGCACCCGAGGCGGCCACCGCGGCGGCCTGTCCGCCCTGCGCCGTAGCCGCGCCCGCCGAACCGGCACCCGCCACGGCCAGCACCACTCCAAAGACCGTACGCACCCGCCCCGGCTCGTCCGACTCCGGCGCCCGTGCCGCGCTCAGGGCGGCGGCGGGCCGCAGCCGGGTGATGGACCTGGCGGCGAGCATCGACACCGGACGCGCCGCGAGCGCGACGAGCACCGCGGCCGTGGCCCCCGCGGCGAACGGCAGCCACACCGGCACGGGCAGCGGCAGCGGGTCCGTGGTCAGCAGCGACCGCATCAGCAGACCCAGCGGTACGCCACCGATTCCGCCCAGCACCGCCGCGACGCCGGTCACCCGGCTCACCTCACGTCCGACGGCCGACCTGAGCTGCCGGGGCGTCGCCCCGACCGCGCGCAGCAACGCCAGTTCGCCGGAGCGCTGGTGGACGGCCTGGGACAGGGTGGTCGCGATCACCAGGAGCGCCACCATGAGGACGGTCCCGGTGATGGAGGCGAGCAGGGGCAGCAGATCGCCGCGGGCGCCGAGCGCGCCGACGTACTCGGCCTGCCCGCGCTCCGAGCCGGTGAGGACCCGGATCCCGCGGTCGCCGTGCGCGCGGTCGGGCAGCGCCGCTGCCAGTGACGCCCGCAGCGTGCCGGCCGGGACGCCCTTCTCGGCGACGATGCCGATGGCGTCGACCGTGCCGGGGTGTCCGGCCAGGGCCGTCAGCCGCTGCTCGGTGAAGAAGACGGCGGGGGCGGCGCCCCGGTGCGCGGTGTCGGCGACGCCGCTCACGGTGTACACGCGGGGTGCCCCGTCGAACTGCAATGTCACATGGCTGCCGGGCTTGCTTCCGGCCGCTGCCGCCAGCGCGCGGTCGATGACCACCTCGGAGGACGTCCTCGGCGCGTGTCCGTCCGTCAGCCGGTACGGAGTGAGCACGGCGGACTCCCAGGACCGTCCGACAGCCGAAGCCGCGCCCGCCCCGCCGGGTGCGCCGGGCCCGGTGCTCCCGCCGCTCACGGTCACCGGCACCGAGTCGTCCGCGACCGCCTTCGCGACCCCGTCGGCGGCGGCCGCCTTCCGCACCACCGAGCGGTCGAGGCGGACCCGTTCGGACAGATACGTCGTGGCGGTCTTCGGCTCACTGCCCCACGGCTTCGCCGTGTACGTCACCTTCTGATCGGCCGCCACCACCGCGTCGGCCCCCGCATAGCGCTCCACCGGCGGCTGCGCCGGCAGCAGCGAACCCAGGACGAAGGCGAACGCGCCGATCAGCGCGGCGGCGGCCGTCGTCGCCACGAACACCGCCGCCCACGCCCGGCGATGGGTCTTCAGCGAACGCCGGGCGAGGAACGCCGACGCCCGCCGCACCCCCTGCCGCACATCGGTGCGCGACCTACGCGTGCCCGTACCTGTACCCGTGCCTGTACCCGTGCGTGTGCCCGCAGCCGTACTCGTGGATGTACCCGTACGCTCGCTCATCGCAGTCGGCCGCCGTCCATCGTCAGCACGGCGTCCGCCCAGCTCGCCGCCACCGGATCATGGGTGACCATGACGACCGTACGGCCGTCGATCCGTACCGCGTCCCGCAGCAGACCGAGCACCAGCGTCGCCGACTCCGGGTCCAGGGACGCCGTCGGCTCGTCCGCGAAGATCACATCGGGCTCGGTCACCAGCGCCCGCGCCACCGCGACCCGCTGCTGCTGGCCGCCCGAGAGCGTCGCGGGGTCCTGCGCGCCGCGTCCCGCCAGGCCGACCCGGGCCAGCAGGTCCCGGCCGCGGGCCAGCACCCGCTCGGCCGCCGGATCGGCGCCCGCCAGTACCAGCGGCAGCACGACGTTCTCCTCGATGTTCAGCGAAGGCACCAGATTCAGGGCGTGCGACTGGAAGACGAAACCGATGCGGTCCCGGCGCAGCCGGGTCAGCGCGGCCTCGGACAGCGCGCCGAGATCCGTGCCCCCGACCCGTACCGTCCCCGATGTCGGACGGTCCAGGCCCGCCGCGCACTGCAGGAACGTGCTCTTCCCCGATCCCGAGGGGCCCACCACCGCGGTGAAGCTTCCGGCCTGGACCGCGCAGCTCACCGCGTCGAGCGCGACCGTCTCCCGGTCGCCGCGGCGCCCGTAACGTCGGCTCACCGACTCCAGACTCAGTGCGGTCGCCCGCATCGCCGTGATCGTGTCCACCGTCGACTCCACCCGTTCCCTGTCCAGCTTCATGCTCGGCCTCGTCCCTTCTGACCTGGGTAAACGCTATGAGCGAGGGGGTGGCCGGACGAGAGTGCGCGCTCCCGGACCGGGGGTGTAGCCGGCTCCACCAGGACCCGGGGGAGGTCTCCACTCCGGCGGCGGGTGAACCCCCGTAACGTGATGCGCATGAGCATCACTCCCGCCCCGCTGACGGTCGCCATCCGGCGTTCGTGGGACGCCTCGCGCTATCTGTTCGTCGGCGTCGGGATGGGGCTGATCGCGTATCTGGGCACCTTCCTGGTGGTGGCGGTCCTGATGTTCGCCGTCGTGGTCGTCGGGCTGCCCGCACTGCCCGAGGCCGCCAAAGTGCTGCGCCGCTTCGCGGAGTTCGAGCGGCGCAGGGCGGCCGCGCGGCTCGGCGTCCCGTTCACGCCGACGCCGTATCCGCCGCTGGACGGTGGTGAACTCTCCGAGCGGGTACGGCGCGTCCTCACCGATCCGACGGTCTGGCGCGACGCGCTCTGGCTGCCGCTCCAGGCGCTCATGGGCAACGTCCTCGGCTACTTCGCGATGGTGCTGTGGCCGGTCGGCCTCCTCGTCGACGGGGTCGTCCTGCCCGTCGTGCACCTGCTGGACAGACGCAGCACCGACGAGTACGGGACGCCGCAGCCCGTGCGACAAGGACTCATGCTGCGGTGGCATCCCGTCCTCGCCGATCTGTCGGCGAGCTGGACCCGTTCCCTGCTCACCGTCTCGCCGTCCACCGCGCTCGCCGAGCGGATCGCCCAGCTGACCGAGAGCCGGGCCGGAGCGGTCGAGGCGCACGGCGCCGAACTGCGGCGGATCGAACGGGATCTGCACGACGGCGCCCAGGCCAGGATCGTCGCGCTGTCCATGCGGATCGGCCTCGCCAAACAGCTCCTGGACCGTGACCCGGCCGCCGCGCGCATCCGCCTCGACGAGGCGCAGGACGGTGCGGAGGCGGCCCTCGCGGAACTGCGGCACGTGGTGCGCGGCATCCATCCGCCCGTCCTGACGGACCGCGGGCTGGCCGGAGCGGTACGGGCGTTGGCCGCCGATGTCAGCGTGCCCGTCGCCGCGGAGCTCGACGGCGTGGAGGACGGGCGCCGGCTGCCGGCCGCGATCGAGGCCGCCGCCTACTTCGTGATCGCCGAGGCCCTCACCAACATCAGCAAACACAGCGGCGCGACTGCCGCGAGGATAGGCATCGACCGCGGCCCCGGCATCCTGCGGGTGGTCATCGGCGACAATGGGCACGGCGGTGCGGACGAACGCGCCGGGAGCGGACTGGTCGGAATCAGGCGGCGGATCGCCGCCCTCGACGGCACCACCCGCATGAGCAGCCCCACCGGGGGGCCGACGGAAATCGAAGTGGAGCTGCCGTGCGGATCGTGATCGCCGAGGACAACGCTTTGCTGAGGGAGGGGCTCATCCTGCTCCTCACCGGCTCGGGCCACGAGGTGGTGGCCGACGCGGCGGCCGGTCCCGAGGTGCTCCCCGCGCTGCTCGAACACCGCCCGGACGCCGCCGTGCTCGACGTACGGCTCCCGCCCACCTTCCGCGACGAGGGGCTGCGCGCCGCACTCGCCGCCCGCGCGGAGATGCCCGACCTGCCGATCCTGGTCCTCTCGCAGTACGTCGAGGAGACGTACGCCGCTGAGCTGCTCGCCCGGGGCGCCGAGGGCATCGGCTACCTGCTGAAGGACCGGGTGGGCCGGGTCGAGCAGTTCCTCCAGGCGCTTGAGCGGGTGGCGGCCGGCGGCACGGCGCTCGACCCCGAGGTCGTGACCCAGCTGCTGACCCGCAAGTCGTCGGCCGAACCCCTGCGGAGCCTCACTCCGCGCGAGCGGGAAGTCCTGGAGCAGATGGCACAGGGCAAGGCGAACGCCACCATCGCCGCCGAACTGGTGGTGACGGAACGGGCCGTGAGCAAGCACATCGGCTCGATCTTCGCCAAGCTCGGCCTCGAACCGGACGACGGCACCGTCCACCGCCGGGTCCTCGCCGTGCTGGCGTACCTGGAGGGCAACGGGACGCGCTGAGCGCTCGTCGGCGCCTACGCGGGCTGGAGCAGATCCCAGCGGTTGCCGTACAGGTCCTCGAAGACCGCGACCGAGCCGTAGACCTCGTGCCGGGGCTCCTCCAGGAACCGCACCCCGGCCGCCAGCATGCGCGCGTGGTCACCCGCGAAGTCCTCGGTATGCAGGAAGAAGCCGACCCGCCCACCGGTCTGCGCCCCGACGCTCGCCCCCTGCTCCTCGTCCTTGGCGCGGGCCAGCAGCAGCCCCGTACCCTGCGCATCACGCGGACGCACCACCACCCAGCGCGAGCCGTCGCCGCGGTCGGTGTCCTCCACCAGCTCGAAGCCGAGGGCGTCGGTGTAGAAGGAGACGGCTTCGTCGTAGTCGCGGACGACCAGGGTGACCAGGGCGATGTGCGGCATGAGGCTCCTCGGACGGGGGCGGGCAAGGGTGTCGCGAGCCCATTCGTTATACGTAACACTACCCGCCCCTGCGGGCGCCGCGTCGACCGCACCCGCCATGACAGCCACCATGACACCCGCCGTGACACTCGTCCGGCGCGCGGCAGGACAATGCCCCGCATGGACATCAGTGACCTCACGGAGCCGAGGGCCCGCGCCCTGCGCCTCGCCGTCCCCGGCCACCGCCGCATTCTCGGCATCGCGGGACCGCCCGGAGCCGGAAAGTCCACCCTGGCCGCACAGCTCGTCGACGCGCTCGACGGTCTCGCCGTCCTCGTCCCCATGGACGGCTTCCACCTCGCCCAGGCCGAGTTGGAACGGCTCCGCCGTGCCGGGCGCAAGGGCGCCCCCGACACCTTCGACGCCGCCGGGTACACGGCCCTGCTCCGGCGCCTGCGCCACCCGGAACCGGAAACCACCGTGTACGCCCCCGCCTTCGACCGTGCCCTGGAGGAGCCGATCGCCGGGGCCGTCCCCGTACCCCCGGATGTCCCGCTCGTCGTCACCGAGGGCAATTACCTCCTGCACGACGAAGGGGACTGGGCGCCCGTGCGCGGGCTGCTGGACGAGGCGTGGTTCCTGGATCTCGAACCAGCCCTGCGGGTACGGCGGCTCGTCGACCGGCATGTGCGCTTCGGCAGGCCGCGGCCGTACGCGGAGCGTTGGGTGGCCGAGTCCGACGAACCCAACGCGCGCCTGGTCGAGCGGGGTCGTTCCCGCGCCGACCTCGTCGTACGACCGCACCCGGAAAACTGATTCCCGCTCGCGCGGAACGGAGTGCACGGGCAGGATGCTGTATGCCGTGTCGCGTCGCCAGGAGGTCCGCATGTCCAGCCCGAACCAGCCCGTACCGTTCACCGCCGACGACTACCGGGCCCGGATGGCGCGCGCCGCCGAAACCGCCGCCGAGGCCGGGCTCGCGGGCGTGCTGGTCGCCCCCGGACCGGACCTGGTGTACCTCACCGGCTACCAGCCCGTGAACACCGAACGCCTCACCGTCCTCGTCCTCACCGCCGGCCAGGACCCGGTCCTCGTCGTCCCGACCCTGGAGGCCCCGGACGCCGAGAAGGCCGTCGGCGCACCGGCCCTCACCCTGCGGGACTGGACCGACGGCAAGGACCCGTACGCCGTCACCGCCCCGCTGCTCGACGACCGGGGCCGCTTCGGGATCAGCGACAACGCGTGGGCGATGCATCTGCTCGCGCTGCAGCGGACGCTCCCGGGCACCTCGTACGTCTCCCTCACCGAGGCGCTGCCGATGCTGCGCGCCGTGAAGGACAGCCATGAACTGGACCGGCTCGCCGCGGCCGGGGCCGCCGCCGACGCCACGTATGAGGAGATCCTCAAGGTCCGCTTCTCCGGGCGCAAGGAGACCGAGGTGGCCGCCGATCTGGCCAGGCTGCTCACGGAGTTCGGGCACTCCCAGGTCGACTTCACCGTCGTCGGCTCCGGTCCGAACGGCGCCAATCCGCACCACGAGGCGGGCGACCGCACCATCGAGCGGGGCGACATGGTCGTGCTCGACTTCGGCGGCCTCAAGCACGGCTACGGCTCCGACACCTCCCGTACGGTCCATGTCGGCGAGCCCACCGCCGAGGAGCAGCGGGTCCACGACATCGTGCGCGTGGCGCAGGAGGCGGGCTGCGACGCGGTCCGGCCCGGCGTCGCCTGCCAGGAGATCGACCGGGCGGCCCGCGCCGTCATCACCGAGTTCGGTTACGGAGAGCGCTTCATCCACCGCACGGGCCACGGCATCGGCGTCACCACCCACGAACCGCCGTACATGATCGAGGGCGAGGAACAGCCGCTGGTGCCCGGGATGTGCTTCTCCGTGGAGCCGGGCATCTATCTGCCGGGCCGGTTCGGTGTCCGGATCGAGGACATCGTGACCGTGACCGAGGACGGCGGCCGTCGCCTCAACAGCACCGCGCGCGAACTGGCGATCGTCGAGTAGCCGAGTAGCCGAGTAGCCGAGTAGCCGAGTAGCCGAGTAGCCGAGCAGCCGGACGCGGCTTCGCGGATCAGTCGTCGGCCAGCACCACGCAGGACTCCGGCGGCAGATGCAGCAGCCCGTCGCTGCCCGGGGTCTCCACCGGCTCCCACGCGGCCACCACCCGGCCCGCGCCGCCCCGGCGCCGGCCGCCGCCCAGTGGGATCGTGGCCGGTTTCTCGTCGAGGTTGACGGCGATCCGCAGATCGCCCCTCCGGTACGCCAGCCAGCGCGCCTGTTCGTCGTGGGCGGTGCGCACCGACGCCAGGTCCGGGTCGCAGAGGTCGGGCAGGGCGCGGCGCAGCGCGATCAGCTCGCGGTACCAGGCGTGCAGACGGGCGTGCGGCTCCCGGGCCGGTTCGCTCCAGTCCAGGCAGGAGCGGTCGCGGGTGGCCGGGTCCTGCGGGTCCGGAACGTCGTCCGCCGCCCAGCCGTGCGCCGCGAACTCCCGCCGTCTGCCGCTGCGTACGGCCTCGGCGAGCGCCGGGTCGGTGTGGTCGGTGAAGAACTGCCAGGGCGTACGGGCACCCCACTCCTCGCCCATGAACAGCATCGGGGTGAACGGCCCGGTCAGCACGAGGGTCGCGGCGCAGGCCAGCAGCCCGGGGGAGAGGGTGGCGGAGAGCCGGTCGCCCCGGGCCCGGTTGCCGATCTGGTCATGGGTCTGGGCATAGCCGACGAAGCTGTGGGCCGGGGTGCGGGCGATGTCGACGGGGCGGCCGTGGGTACGGCCGCGGAAGCTGGAGTACGTACCGTTGTGGAAGAACGCGTTCGTCACGGTCTTGGCGACGGCGGCCAGCGGGGCCGCGGCGAAGTCCGCGTAATAACCCTGGGACTCGCCGGTCAGCGCGGTGTGCAGGGCGTGGTGGAAGTCGTCGTTCCACTGGGCGTGCAGACCGATGCCGCCCGATTCGCGCGGCGTCGTGGTCCGCGGATCACACCGGTCGGACTCGGCGATCAGCGAGAGCGGACGGCCGAGTTCGGCGGCGAGCGCGTCGGTCGCCGCGGCCAGCTCCTCCAGGAACGTCAGCGCCCGGTCGTCGGCCAGGGCGTGGACGGCGTCCAGCCGCAGCCCGTCGAGCCGGTAGTCCCGCAGCCAGGCGAGCGCGCTGCCCAGCAGATATGCCCGCACCTCGTCCGAACCGGGCGCGTCGAGGTTGACCGCCGCACCCCACGGCGTGTGGTGGGTCTCGGTGAAGTACGGGCCGAAGGCCGGGAGGTGGTTGCCGGACGGGCCGAGGTGGTTGTGGACCACGTCCAGCACGACCGCGAGCCCGAGGCCGTGTGCCGTGTCGACAAAGCGCTTCAGTCCTTCCGGGCCGCCGTACGGTTCGTGCACGGCCCAGAGCGACACCCCCTCGTACCCCCAGCCGTGGGTGCCGGGGAAGGGACAGACCGGCATCAGCGACACATGGGTGATCCCCAGTTCGGCGAGATGGCCGAGCCGGGCCGCCGCGGCGTCGAAGGTGCCCTCGTCCGTGTACGTACCGATGTGCAGCTCGTACAGGACGGCGCCCGGCAGCCCCCGGCCCGCCCAGTCGTTGCGCCAGGCGTACGCCGATTGGTCGACGACGGCGCTCTCGCCGTCCGGCCCGTCCGGCTGCCGACGCGAACGCGGATCGGGCAGCACGGTCGCGCCGCCCGCGCTGCCGCCTTCACCACCCCCGCCGGCCTCGCCCGCGTTCAGAACGAAGCCGTAGCGGTCCCCGTCCACCGCCTCCGCCTCGACCGTCCACCAGCCGTCCCGCAGGGGATCACGCCCCATCGCGCGTGGTGCCCCCGCCAGTCGCAGTTCCACCGAGTCCGCATCCGGTGCCCATACCTCGAACAGCATGTAACGCTCCTCGTCTCCTCGCCCCCGTGCTCCATGGCCGGCAGCAGCCGCGACGGCTGACTCACGACACTGGATCGAGCCCGTTACTGGCGATTAAGGTCTGGCTCTGATCATTGCCCCGTCAGGTTCTGCTCAATACGCGCTCCCTCTTACGGCTGTGGAGGCCGAGATGACTGTGCCGTCGTTCCCGCCCGGTTTCCTCTGGGGGGCCTCCGCCTCCGCGTTCCAGACCGAAGGCGCGTCCGAGACCGACGGCAAGGGTCCCTCCGGCTGGGACGCCTTCGCCGCACAGCCCGGACGGATCAAGGACGGCACCGACACCACCCGCGCGACCGGCTTCCACCGGCACTACCGCGAGGACGTCGCCCTCCTGGCCGGCCTCGGCGCCGAGGCCTTCCGGTTCTCCATCAGCTGGCCCCGTGTGGTCCCCGGCGGCAGCGGACCGGTCAACCCGCAGGGGCTCGACTTCTACGACCGCCTCGTCGACGAACTCTGCGCCCACGGCATCACCCCGGCCCCCACCCTCTACCACTGGGACACCCCGCTGGCCCTGGACGAGGAGGGCGGCTGGCTCAACCGCGACACGGCCTACCGCTTCGCCGAGTACGCGGGCATCGTCGCCGAGCGCCTCGCCGACCGCGTACCGATGTGGATCACCATCAACGAACCGGCCGAAGTGACGATGCTCGGCTACGCCCTCGGCGAGCACGCACCGGGCCGCACCCTCCTCTTCGACGCCCTGCCCGCGGCCCACCACCAGCTCCTCGCCCACGGCCTGGCCGTCCGCGCCCTGCGCGGCGCGGGCGCGGACAACATCGGCGTCGCCGTCTCGCACACCCCCGTCTGGACCGCCGGGGACCGTGACGAGGACCGCCTGGGCGCGGAGTTGTACGACACCATCACCAACTGGATGTTCGCCGACCCGATCCTCACCGGCCGCTACCCCGACGAGAACTTCGCCGCGCTGATGCCGGGCCCGGTCGAGGACGACCTGGCGACCATCTCCACCCCCATCGACTGGTACGGGGTCAACTACTACAACCCCACCCTCGTCGGCGCCCCGTACACGGAAGCCCCGGACTCCTTCTCCGGCTTCCGGATGCCCGCCGAACTCCCTTTCGGCATCCGCGAGATAGAGGGGTACGAGAAGACCGACTTCGGCTGGCCCGTCGTCCCCGACGGCCTGCGCGAAACCCTCGTCCAGCTCCACAGCCGCTTCGGCGACCGGCTCCCGCCGCTCTACATCACCGAGAACGGCTGCGCCGTCGACGAGCCCGCCCGGGACACCCGCCGGATCGCCTACCTCGAAGGGCACCTGCGGGCCCTGCACGAGGCCATCGGCGCGGGCGTCGACGTCCGCGGCTACTTCACCTGGTCGCTCACCGACAACGTCGAATGGACCGAGGGCGCCAGCAAGCGGTTCGGCCTCGTCCACATCGACTACGAGACGCTGCGCCGGACGCCCAAGGACTCGTACGCCTGGTACCGGGAACTGATCCGCACACAGAAGTCCTCCGCGGTCCGGCACGGTGCCCCGGAGAGGCCCGGAGCTCACTGACCGCCCCGTGCCTCGAACGACCTCTTCCTCGAACGATCGTGTCAGCCGCCACTCGTGCGGGTGTGGATCTTCCATATCCCGATTCCGGCACCGGCTCCGTGATCAAACTTGCTCTGCGAGACGGGGATCGACCAGCCAAGAAGTGCTGTGCCGACTGAGCGGGAGTGAAGCTGCAAGGGCTTCGACCCGTCTGTGGGCCGGTGGATGGCGAGGCCCCCGGCGCTTGAGCCCAGGGCAGGAGTCCTGGGCAAGGACGGACACAGGGTAGGGCCGTGCACCTGACTCCACATGAACAAGAACGCCTGATGATTCACGTGGCGGCGGACGTCGCCGAGAAGCGACGGGCGCGGGGGGTGCGGCTCAACTACCCCGAGACAATGGCGTTGTTGATCGTGCACGTCCTCGAGGGTGCCCGGGATGGGAAGACCGTCGCTGACCTCATGTCCTCCGGGCGGAAGGTGCTGACGCGCGAGGAGGTCATGGAGGGCGTGCCCGAGATGATCGAGAACGTGCAGATGGAAGCCACGTTCCCGGACGGCACCAAGCTGGTCACCATCCACGAACCCCTCCCGGAGGCGGGCCGGGAGGAAGAGCCGATCGTCTGGCCGGGGAAGGTCGACTTCTCCACCCGCGAAGGAGACGAGGTCGTGGTCTTCAACCGGCGCAACAGGGAAGCGAATCAGGTCACCACGCTGTTGGTCGAGAACCCCGAGGACCGCCCCGTCCAGGTTGGTTCCCACTACCACTTCGCCGAGGTGAACGACGGGCTGGTCTTCAACCGCAAGGAGGCGTGGGGCAAGCGGCTGAACGTACCGGCCGGCAGCTCCGTACGTTTCGAGCCCGGCATCACCGAAGAGGTCGAACTCGTGCCCATCGAAGGCGAGCGTGTGGTCCACGGTCTGCGCGAAAAGGTCAAGGGTCTGCCCCGGAAGGTCAAGGGGTCGCTCGACAACACCAAGGGTTCGTTCGACGCGGGGCGGGTGTGAATTCCGTGACCGAGTGCCCCGATTGCTCCTGCTGCCAGGAGACGCCGAAGCCTTCCGACCCGTTGACCCGTGCTGCCTACGCGGACCGGTACGGCCCCACGACCCGCGACCGCATCCGCCTCGCCGACACCGCGCTGCAGATCAAGATCGAGGACGACTGGTCGGGCGGACCCGAGCACAGCGGCAACGAGATGGTCTTCGGCGGCGGCAAGGTCATCCGGGAGTCGATGGGACAGTCCATCGCGCCGCGCGACCCGGACAGCTCCGACAAAGCGGCCGGTGGGCGTGTCCTGCCCCCTGACACCGTCATCACCGGCGTTGTGGTCCTGGACCACTGGGGCATCGTCAAGGCCGATGTCGCCATCCGGGACGGCGACATCGTCGCGTTCGGCAAGGCGTACAACCCCGAGACCATGAACCGCCTGCACGACGGAGCGCGCAAGCACAACGGCATCGGCCCGGCTCCCACGGACTTCGTCATCGGTCCGGACACCGAGGTCATCGCGGGCAAGGGCAGGATCCTCACCGCCGGCGGGGTCGACACCCACGTCCACTTCATCTGCCCCGACCAGATCGACGAGGCGCTGGCCGCAGGTGTCACCACCCTGATCGGCGGCGGCACGGGGCCGGCGGAGGGCAGCACCGCCACCACCGTGACGCCCGGCTCCTGGCACATCAATCGCACCTTCGAGGCGCTGGACTCCTTCCCGGTCAACATCGGTCTGCTCGGCAAGGGCGCCACCATGTCGAAGGAGTCCATGCTCGACCAGGTGGACGCCGGCATCATCGGGTTCAAGGTTCACGAGGACTGGGGTGCCACCCCGGCCGTCATCGACCAGTGCCTGGACATCTGCGAGAAGACCGGAGTGCAGCTCGCGCTCCACGCCGATTCACTGAACGAGGCAGGCTTCGTCAAGGACACCATCGACGCCATCAAGAAGCGTTCCATCCACGTCTTCCACGTCGAGGGCGCCGGCGGTGGCCACGCCCCCGACATGATCAAAATGGTGCAGGAAGGCAACGTACTGCCCGCCTCGACCAATCCCACCCGGCCGCTGACCGTCAACACGGTCAAGGAACACTTCGACATGGTGATGGTCTGCCATCACCTCAACCCGAAGGTCGAGGAGGACCTGGCCTTCGCGGACTCCCGGATCCGGCCCTCCACGATGGCCGCCGAAGACATCCTGCACGACCTCGGCGCCATCTCGATCATGTCCTCGGACGCCCAGGCCATGGGCCGAATCGGCGAGATGATCATGCGGACCTGGCAGACCGCGCACGTCATGAAGGTACGCCGGGGCTTCCTGGAGGAGGACCTGCCGCAGGACATGAAGACGCAGGACAAGAAGACGCAGGACAAGAAGCCGGTGGATGGGCCGGCCGACAACCGGCGCGCCCGCCGGTACGTCGCGAAGTACACCATCAACCCGGCCATCGCCCAGGGAATCGACCAGGTGGTCGGATCGGTGGAGACCGGCAAACTGGCCGACCTGGTGCTGTGGGAGCCGAAGTTCTTCGGGGTCAAGCCGCACCTCGTCATCAAGGGCGGGCAGATCGCGTACGCGCAGGTGGGTGACGCGAATGCGTCCATCCCCACCCCGCAGCCGGTCCTGCCACGCCCCATGTGGGGGTCCACGGGTCTGGCACCTGGCGCCATCTCCTACAACTTCGTCACCCAACGGGCCATCGACCACTTCGCCGCCCAACAGGCCGACGACGCCACCACCAAGAAGACTAAAGACAGCGCTGGGCCCGGACGGCGCAGGCTGAACAAGCAGTTCAAGGCCATCACCAGCACGCGCGGTGTCTTCAAGAAGCACATGAAGGAGAACGACGCCACCCCCGAGGTCGAGATCGACGCCGACACCTACGAGGTCGTCGTCGGCGGCGCGAAGGTGACGGACGTGACGGCCTTCGTCGACGACCACATCGTCGACCGCGCCTACGCCTCCGAACTACCGATGGCACAGCGGTACTTCCTCTTCTGATGATCTCGAAGGAGCACCGATGAACCGCGCCGCGCTGTTCGTCCTGGCCGACGGCCGGTTCCCCGCCGGAGGGCACGCGCACTCCGGGGGAGCCGAACCGGCCGTGGCCGCGGGCCGCATCAGGGACGCGGACTCGCTTCAGGACTTCTGCCGGGGACGGCTGCACACCGCGGGCCTGGTCGCGGCGGCACTCGCCGCCGCGGCTGCCGCCGGCCACGATCCACTGGACCTGGACGAGGCCGCCGACGCCCGCACTCCGGTGCAGGCCCTTCGGACCACCGCCCGCAAACTCGGACGGCAGATGATGCGGGCAGCTCGCGCCACCTGGCCTTCGGCCGAGCTGGACGGCCTGGCCGCGGCCAGGCCGCAGGGCGCGCACCAGCCGGTGGTGCTGGGTCTGGCCGCCCGGTCGGCCGGCCTCGCGCCGCTGGATGCCGCGTATGCGGCGGCATACGAGACCATCAGCGGGCCGGCCACGGCGACGGTTCGGCTGCTGAGCCTGGACCCGTTCCACGCCACCGCTGTCCTCGCCCGCCTGGCCCCCGACCTCGACCGGATTGCCGCCGCAGCCGCCGCCGCTGCCGCACGCATCCATGAGGAGGGGACCGGCGCGCTGCCCGCCGCCTCAGCGCCGCTGCTCGACATCACCGCGCAGCAGCACGCCGCCTGGCCGGTACGGCTCTTCGCCTCCTGACCGCCCGCACCACGAGACCACGCACGACGGGAGTTCTTATGCATCTCGACCAAGATCTCGACGAGAAGTACCCCCACCGGCACACCTACAGCGCCGTCGATCCCCAGCGCCCCGACGGCACCCGTCGCGCCCTGCGCATCGGTCTGGGCGGACCGGTCGGCTCGGGCAAGACCGCCACCGTCGCCGCCCTGTGCCGGGCTCTGCGCGACGAGCTGTCCATCGCCGTGGTCACCAACGACATCTACACCCGCGAGGACGCCGATTTCCTCCTGCGTGAAGCGGTCCTGCCACCCGAGCGCATCAAGGCCGTCGAAACCGGCGCCTGCCCGCACACCGCCATCCGCGACGACATCTCCGCCAACCTCGAAGCCGTAGAGGACCTGGAGGCCGAGGCCGGCCCGCTCCAGCTGATCCTGGTGGAGTCCGGCGGCGACAACCTCACGGCCACCTTCTCCAAGGGCCTGGTCGACGCGCAGATCTTCGTCATCGACGTGGCCGGCGGCGACGACATCCCCCGCAAGGGTGGACCCGGTGTCACCAACGCCGACCTCCTCGTCGTCAACAAGACCGACCTCGCTCCGTACGTCGGCTCCGACCTGGAAGGTATGGCTCGCGACGCCGAGGTCCAACGCGGCGAACTGCCCGTCGCCTTCACCTCCCTCAAGAACGAGGGCGGCGTCAAACCGGTTGCCGACTGGGTCCGTGAACGCCTCACCGACTGGACCGCGGGCCCCGCATGACCCTCACCACCGAAGCAACCGTGCCGGCCACCGAGCGGGCGGCCACCACCGGGGTAAGGGCCACCGCCCGTATCGCGGCAGCCACCAGAGGCGGCACCACCACCCTGCCCGTCCTCGACGGCGACGGCCCCTTCGAACTGCGACGCCTGCGCTCACGAGGAACCGAGGCGCGCGTGTGCGTCGTCGGAGCCATGAGCGCCCCCCTCGGCGGCGACCGGCTACGCATCGAAGCCACCGCCCAGCAGGGCGCGGCACTCCACATCACCTCCGCAGCCGCAACCCTTGCCCTGCGAGGCCCCACCCCCGAGCCCGCCACCTACGCCGTACACCTGACCGTAGAAGACAACGCGGAACTCCACTGGCTGCCCAAGCCGTTGATCTGCGCGGCCGGCAGCAACCTGCGGCAGACCTGGACCATCGACCTCGCCCCCACCGCACGGCTCGTACTGCGCGAGGAACAAATCCTCGGACGCACGGGCGAAGCATCCGGCTGTGTGACCACCCGGCTCACCGTCCGGCGCGACGGGAGCACCCTGCTGGACCAGCAAGCCGCGTACGGGCCGGGTGCCCCCGGCTGGGATGGCCCAGCCGTCCTCGCCGACCACCGCGCGACCGGTCAACTCCTCATCGTCGACCCGGACTTCGAGCACAATCCCCTCGAAGTCCAACTTATCGGCGACGCGCCGGAAGACGGCCAGGCCGTACTGACACCACTCGCCGGCCCCGCCGTCCTCGTCACCGCCATCGCACCGGACGGCAACCGCCTGCGCCACCTCCTCGCCACAGCGCAGGGCACGCCCCATCGCCTCGGCCCACCCGGCAGCGCACCAAAACGGCGCCGGTCAGGAGGGTAATGCACCGGCCAGAAAGGTGATCGCCTGCCTTTCCCGAACCTCGCCCCGCATAAGCCGTAGCGCCTACGTTTCACCCATGAGCCAACGGCATGTGCCCCACGCCTTCCCAGCGGTCGACACCCAGCCGCAGCCGACCGAACTCGTCGAAGTTCTGAAATGCCTGGCCGCCGAGCCGTTCTATGGTGCATACAAACAGCGGCTGCGAGACCTCCTGCAGGCCCGTCCGGGCGGACGCTTCCTCGACGTGGGTGCCGGATC
This sequence comes from Streptomyces sp. NBC_01241, assembly GCF_041435435.1. Taxonomy (NCBI): domain Bacteria; kingdom Bacillati; phylum Actinomycetota; class Actinomycetes; order Kitasatosporales; family Streptomycetaceae; genus Streptomyces; species Streptomyces sp. NBC_01241. The sequence continues at coordinate 6,921,734 of NZ_CP108494.1, forward strand.
GGGGGAGCAGTCCGCACCGGACGCTTCACAGGATTTCTCCCAGGATGCCCCGGGCTTCAGCCCGGGGAGGAATGGGTCCTTGGGGCGGAGCCGCGTAGCGGCGGAGTTCGTTGCACATCTGCTCTGACCTGCGCTTTCTTTCGTTGTCAGTGGGGGCGGCTAGGTTGGGGGTCATGACGACAGGAGCGCAGAGCGGGGAGAATGCCGGGCATGCCCGGTACACCTACCGGCTTCGTGTGTCGTCCACCGCAGGCGCCGCGCTGGAAGCGGAGTGGGCGCGGTGCCGGTGGATTTGGAACGAGAGTTGCGCCCGGTCGAAGAAGGCCCATGCCGAGGATGAGAAGTGCGGCCCGGCCGGGCTGGACAAGATGCTGACCGAGGCCCGGACCGCGATGTCCTGGCTGCGTGAGGGCAGCAGCGTTCCGCAGCAGCAGTTGATCCGCGACTTCGGCAAGTCCCGGGCCAAGGCGCTCAACGACATCAAGGCCCGGTTGCCGATGCGACAGCGTGCCGGGATGCCGAAGTACAAGAAGAAGCACGAGACGGACCCCACGCTCAACTACACGCGGCGCGGCTTCCGGTTGAAGGACGGTCGCCTGCACCTGGCCGGGGGTATCAGCTTGACCGTGGTGTGGTCGCGCGATCTGCCCGAGCCGCCGTCGTCGGTGCGCGTGTACCGGGACAGCCTCGGGCATTGGTACGCCAGTTTCGTCGTCCCCACCGCCACCGAGGTGCTGCCCTCCACAGGTGCGGTGATCGGGATCGACTGGGGCGTGAAGGAGACGGCCACCACCACGTCCGATGACCATGACCTGCCCCACGCCGAGTACGGCAAGAAAGCCGCCGGCGGCCTCGCGCGCTACCAGCGGATGATGGCCCGACGCCGCGCGCCCCGGGGCAAGGCCCAGTCGAAGGGCTACCGCAAGGCGCAGCGGCAGGCCGCCAAGCTGCACAAGAAGGTGGCCCGGCAGCGGCAGGACACTGCCCGCAAGTGGGCCAAGGCCGTGGTCCGCGACCACGACGCGCTGGCGGTCGAGGACTTCAAGCCGAAATTCCTCGCCAAGTCCACCATGGCACGAAAGGCCGCCGACGCCGCGATCGGCGCGACCAAGACGGCCCTGATCGAAATGGGCCGCAAGCACGGTCGGCCCGTGCACCTTGTCCACCCCGCGCACACCACCATGGACTGCGCGCAGTGCGGAGCGAGAACCAAGCACGCACTACCTCTCTCAGAACGAACCTACTCGTGCACCGCGTGCGGAGCCGTATCCCCCAGGGACAAGAACTCCGCACGCGTGATGTTCGTCCGGGCTGGTCTCAACCCGGCTGGTGCTGATCGTGTAAGAGCTGACGGACCGCCGGTCCGCAGCCAACGTGAGCCAGGAATCCCCTCCTTTTAGGGAGGGGAGGATGTCAACTACGCCGTGACCTTCTTCCTGACATCAGGGACGCTGCCGGCTTCCGGTGCTGGGGCCTCTCGCTGACGGGGACGTGATCCCTCGGTGGACCCGACGGTGAATCAGGTGCGTTATGTTGCGGGTGTGTTGGGCCTCACTCAACACTCCAGCACCACGCATTTGGCTAGGCCGGTCCATCGTCACGAGCGTAGGAGGGGGCCTTTATGCCCGAGTTGGAACTCTCGGCGGGAACCATCGACTACCAGGACTCCGGCGGTGACGGCCCCGTGGTCGTCCTGCTGCACGGCGTCGCCATGGACGGTTCGCTCTGGCGCCACGTCGTCGCCGGGCTCCAGGACGACTTCCGCTGCGTCGTCCCGACCCTCCCGCTCGGCGGCCACCGCCAACCGATGCACCCGGACGCCGACCTGTCGATCCTCGGCGTCGCCCGGCTGGTGGACGAGTTCCTCGAACGGCTCGACCTGAGCGATGTCACGCTGGTGCTCAACGACTGGGGCGGCGCACAGAGCCTTGTCGCCGACGGCCGCGCGGCCCGCATCGGCCGGCTCGTCATCACCTCCTGCGAGGCCTTCGGTAACTACCCGCCCGGCCTGCCCGGCAGCAACCTGGTCACCTCCGCCAGGCTGCCCGGCGGCCTGGCTCTGGCGTTCAACCTGCTCCGCCTGAAGCCCATGCGCCGACTTCCGGTGACCTGGGGCTGGATGGCCAAGCGGCCCGTGCCGCCAGAGATCATGGATGCCTGGTTCCGGCCCGTGGTCAGCTCCGCCGGGGTGCGCCGCGACCTGCGCAAGTACGTCCTCAGCACCCCGCCGAAGGCCGAGCTGCTCGCCTGGTCCGAGGCGCTTCGCACCTTCGACCGCCCCGCCCTTGTCGCCTGGGCCGCCGAGGACCGCGTGATGCCCCTCTCCCACGGACGCCGCCTGGCCGAACTGCTGCCACGGGCCGAGCTCGTCGAGATCGCCGACAGCTACACGCTCATCCCGGAGGACCAGCCCACCGTCCTCACCGCCCACCTGCGGAACTTCCTCGACGGCCGGTCGTGAAACACGCCGATGTGCGCGCAACGCATGCGGCTCCGCCGCTCAGGACCGCTCGTCCCAGACCATGTCGAAGGCGCGCTCGGAGATCACGTACCCGAGGTGTTCGAAGGCCCTCTCCATCGGGACGTTGCCGAGATCGGTCGCTGCCCGGATCCGTTCCACACCGTCCCGCGCCGCCGGCACCCCGGCCCCCTCTCGGCGAGGGTGTCGTCGATGTATCCGTGGCCGCGCCTCGCGGGCGCTGAGCCCGGACGCCAGACCGGCCCGGCCGTGCGCGTCGAGGGTGCTGCGTTCGCCGGGAGGCCGGCGGCGCAGACAGTACAACGTCCGCCCGGCAGCCGCCCCGGAATTCCGCAGCCGGTGTTCCGCGCAGGTCAGGAGGGCGGATAGCCGGGTTCTTCTGGACACTCCGGGGCGGTCGGCCGACAATTGACCGCGTGACGTCCCCCTTCGAGTTCCACACGTACCCCGCGCGGCTGTCCGACGCCCAGCGCGACCGTGTTCTCGGCGTGCTCAGAGACGGTGCGGCACAGGGCAAGCTGTCCCACGACACCTTCATGCGGCGCATGGAACTGGCCCTCACCGCCCGGCGATCGGAGGAGCTGGCCGCGCTCACCGCCGACCTGGAGAGCGAAGGCCGCTGGTCACGGCGGGTACTCCGGGTCGTGAGCGGGGTGTCCGGTTTTCCCGGCCGGGTACGCCGGGTCTGGCAGACCGAACGGCTCCCGAAGCTCCTGCTCCCCGCCCCCAGCCCGTACCCCCTGCTGATCGGCCGCGACCCGGGCAACGGCCTGCGGCTCAACCACGAGACCGTCTCCCGGCTCCACGCGGAACTCACCGTGCAGGGAGGCCGATGGCTGCTGCGCGACCTCGGCTCGACCAACGGCACCTGTGTCAACGGGCAGCGGGTCATCGGCACGGTCCCCGTCCGTGAGGGGGACCAGGTGAGCTTCGGCCGCATGAGTTTCCGGCTCTCCGCGCCCGTCCTCGGCCCCCCTCCCCGATAGCCGACCCGGCCCAAGGACCTGACCCTTCGTCCGGATCAGGACTGCTGGTGGAGACCGCGTCCGGCGAGAGTGAGGAAGGCCTCGCCGACCGCCTCGGAGAGCGTCGGATGCGCGTGGATGTGAAGCGCCACATCGGCGGGTTCGGCGTCCCATCCGACGATCAGCTGGCTCTCGGCGATCATCTCGGAGACATGCGGGCCGACGAGATGCACCCCGAGCACCCGGCCACCCCGCTCGGCGACGACCTTCACCATGCCGCCCTGCCCGTGGACCATGCCCTTGGCCACGGCGGTCAGTGGCATGGTGTTGACCTCGACATCGTGCCCGGCGTCTCGGGCCTGTGCCTCGGTCAGGCCCACCGCCGCGGTCTGCGGGGACGAGTACGTGACCCGGGGGACGGCCGCGTAGTCCACCGCAGGTGAGCGCAGACCGGCCAGCGTCTCGGCGGCCAGCAACCCCTCGGCGAAGGACGCGTGAGCCAGACCCGGTGACGGCGGCGGCAGCAGATCACCCACCACGTGCAGGCCCGGCACGGACGTTTCGAGACGGGACCAGTCGGCGGGCGCCACATGGCCGCGGTCGTCGGCGGTCAGACCGGCCGCGGCGAGACCGAGCCCGTCCGTCACCGGGGCACGCCCCACCGCGACGAGCAGCCGTTCGGCCCGCACCGTGCGGGTCTCGCCGCGCGAGGTGCGCACGGTCGTCACGACCTCGTCGTCCCCCACGGCCGCGTCCAACAGCCTTGCTCCGGCGAGCACATCGATGCCGCGTCTCTTCAGACCGCGGGTCAGATGACGCGACACATCGGCATCCTCCAGCGGCACGAGCCGGTCGGCGGCCTCGACGAGGGTGACGTCCGCGCCCATCGACCGGTGGAACGAGGCGTACTCGACCCCGATCGCCCCGCCGCCCAGCACCAGGACGGACCGCGGCAGCCCCGGCGCGAACAACGCGTCGTCACTGGTGACCACACGGCGCCCGTCTGCGGTCAGACCCGGCAGCACGCGCGGCCGGGACCCGGTCGCGAGGACAATGCCGCGCCGTGCGACAACCTCCCCGTAACCGCTGATCCGCGCACTGCGAGGACCGGTCAACTCGGCGCTTCCGTAGGCCACTTCGACTGCGGCATGCGCGAGGTGGCCCGCCACGCCGCGATGATTGCGCGCCACGATGTCGTCCCTCGTCGCGGCCAGCGCCGGCCAGTCCACCGATTCCACGGCCGCCCGCACGCCCCACCGCTCCCTGGCCTCCGCGATGCCGTCCACGAGTTCGGCGGCGTGCAGCATCGCCTTGCTGGGGATGCAGCCGCGATGCAGGCAGGTGCCGCCGACCTTGTCGCGCTCCGCGAGCAGCACCTTCAGACCGAGGGACGCGGCCCGCAGGGCGGTGGAGTACCCGCCGGTGCCACCGCCGATCACCAGCACGTCGGTCTCGTTCTCATTCAATTCCCTGGCCCGAGTCATGGCCACAGCCTCCGCCCGCTCCTTGCCATGCGTCCAAGACAATGTTTCTTTGGATCCGATGCACAGCCTTTATGGGTTGGGTATGGGCACGGGTATGGGCGCGGACCGCTGGACGCGGTCCACCAGAAGGGCGGGGAGCGCGCGGTGAGCCTGCGACAGATGGAGTACTTCCTCACGGTCGTCGAGGCGTCGTCGTTCACCCGGGCCGCCGAACTCCTCCATGTCACCCAGCCCGCGCTCTCCCACCAGATCAAGGCCCTGGAGAAGACCGTCGGCGGTGCCCTGCTGGAACGGCTGCCGCGGGGCGTGCGGCTGACGCCGATGGGCCGTGCCTTCCTGCCGCACGCCGAGCGCTCCGTACGCAGCGCCGCGCAGGCCCGGCGCGCGGCCAGGGCGGCGGCGGGGGCGGAGGGCGGCGAACTGCACATCGCGACGGTGCACGCGGTGGCCGTCGGTATCCTCCCGGACGTCTTCGCCCGCTGGCGCCGGGCGCACCCCGGGGTCGCTCTCGTCCTCCACGAGTACGCCACCACGGAGGCCCTGGAGGAACAGATCGAACGCGGCACCGCCGACCTGGCCGTCGGCCCGCCGCCCGCGCACTGGCCGGGACCCGTCGTCCAGGTCGGCGAGGAGGAGATCGTCCTGGTCGTTCCGTTCGACGACCGGCTCGCCGGACGCACTTCAATCCGCCTCCAGGAGCTGGCCGACCGTCCCTGGGTGCGCTGCGCGATGGAGCCCGTAGTGCAGGGCCGGGCATTCCTGGACTGGGCCTGCGGCCGGGCCGGCTTCACGCCCCGTACGGCGGTGCGCACCGAACACACCTCGACAGCGGTACGGATGGCCGCGGCCGGAGTCGGAGTCGCCGCGGCGCCCGTACACGTGGTCGGGGGAGCGGTCGGCGAGGACTGCGCGGTGCTCGCCGTCGACCCGCCGTGGCGACGTCGACTGGCGGTCTTCTCCCGCGTCGAGCTCACCGGGGCCGCCGCCGCGTTCACGGAGCTGCTCGGCGCCTCCGGGCCGTTCTGCCTTCCGTCGACCGCGGACTGAGCCACGGCCCGTACGGGCGTGCCACCATCACCCGGATGGACTCGGCCGGCCGGGGGCCCGGCAGGGAGTGCGCGCCCTGCCGGGCGCGATGCCCCGGCTCCGCTGGGCGGACGGCTTCCGCCCGGCCGGCACCGGGCTGCTCACCCGCGGCCCGCGGGCCCTTCTCGTCCGACCCGGCTGAGCAGCGCCACCGGCCGTTCGGCGAACAGGTCGGCCGCTGCGACCGTGGCCCCGGTGAACTTCCGGCCCGCTGCCAGCAGATCGGTCCACGGCCCGTCGTCCGGCAGCGTCAGCTCCGTCCCGCGCCAGCCGCCCGACTCCGCCAGCCGCAACGACAGCCTGGTCACCGCCGTGACCACCTCGCCCGAACGGCAGAAGGCCAGACAGTGTGCGGCCGCCGGACCCTGCGCGCTCAGTGGGGTGTACGTTCCCGACTCGCCGAACAGCTCCGGCCGTTCGCGCCGCAGCCGCAGCGCGACCGCCGTGAGTTCGCCCTTCTCGCCGGACGGCCCGCCCTCGGACGGGTGGCGAAACGGCCGCCGGTTGTCCGGGTCGACCAGCGCCACGTACTCCCGTTCCGTGCCCTGATACAGGTCCGGCACACCCGGCATCGTCATCTGCACCAGCGCCGCGCCGAGCACATTGGCCCGTACGTACGCATCGAGCGTGCCCGCGAACCGCTCCAGCGCCTCCCGCACCGGACCGTTGCCCGCGGCCGGCCCCGCCGCCACGAAGTCCGTCACCGCCCGCTCGTACGCCGGATCCGGCTCCGTCCAACTGGTGAAGAGCCCGGCCTCGCGGACCGCCTTCAGCAGTGCGGGCTCCAGCCGCCCCGCCATCTCGCGGGCCGGCAGCTTCGCGCAGCCGTACGCCGTCTGCCAGGCCTGCCAGGCCAGTTGTGCGTCGGGCGCGGCCGCGGGAGTCACCCGGTCCAGCTCCACCAGCAGCCAGGACCACTGTTCCGGGCACTCCGTCAGCACCGCGAGCCGAGCCCGTACATCGGCGCTCCGCTTGGTGTCGTGGGTGGTCAGCGCCGTGCCCGTGGTCGGCCAGTCGCGCGCCAGCCGGGCGCAGAACGCGTGGAACTCCTCCGGCGTCACCGCCGGATGCCCGGGATCGCCGCCCACCTCGTTCGCCGAGATCAGCGGCACGTACCGGTAGAACGCCGTGTCCTCGACCGATTTCGCGCGCAACGCCGAAGCGGTCTGGGCGAACCGGGCGCAGAAGGCGGCCCGGTCGGGCCCCTCGCCCAGCCGCCCCAGCGCCAGCTCCCGCACCACATCGACGGCCGACGCCTCCTCGGGAACGGCGAACACCGCCTTCGCGTCCGCCACGGCCCCGTCCGGGAGCGTCGCCCGGGCCGTCTCCGTGCAGGGGCCACCGGCCGATACGTAGGGGCGGTAGACGGGTACGCGTACGAGCAGTTCGCGCACGGCGGTGTGCAGCGCCCACGGGGCATGGTCCCGCAGCGCGGGGTCCTCGGCGCAGACGCGTACCGCGAGCCGGGTCAGCAGCGCGGTCTCGGCGGCCAGTTCATGGGTCACCACCCGGTACGCGGCCCGCCGCACGGTCGCCTTCCAGTCGCCACCGCGGTCCCCGGCCGGTCCCGAGTACTCCCGGTAGCGGCCGATCAGCTCCGCCGCACCCATCGGATCGACGAAGAGGCCGTCGATCCGGTGCAGCGCGTCGTACCCCGTCGTCCCGGCGACCGCCCAGTCCGCGGGCAGCGGCTCGGCCCCCGTGAGGATCTTCTCCACCACCGTCCACCGCCCGCCGGTCGCCTCCGAGAGCCGCTCCAGGTAGGCCGCGGGATCGACGAGCCCGTCGGGGTGGTCGATGCGCAGACCGTCGACGACCCCGTCCCGGACCAGTTCGAGGATCTTGCCGTGGGTGGCGGCGAAGACCTCGGGATCCTCCACCCGCACTCCGATGAGGTCGGAGATGGTGAAGAACCGGCGGTAGTTCAGCTCCGTACGGGCCAGCCGCCACCAGCCGAGCCGGTAGTGCTGGGCATCCAGCAGTTCGGACATCGGCAGCTGGGCGGTGCCGGTCCGGAGCGGGAACTCCTGCTCGCCGTGGCGCAGCACCTCCCCGTCGACCTGGAGCCTGTCGAGCTCGACGCCGATCGGCCCGGCGAGCACCGGCAGCAGCACCTTGCCACCGCCCGCCGCCCAGTCGATGTCGAACCAGCGGGCGTACGGGGACGCGGCGCCCTCGCGCAGCACCTCCCACAGCGCGTGGTTGAGGCGGGGCATCGCGGCCATGTGGTTCGGCACGAGGTCCACGATCAGCCCGAGCCCGTGCTCACGCGCCGTACGGGCCAGCTCCCGCAGCCCCTCCTCCCCGCCGAGTTCGGCGCGCACCCGGCCGTGGTCGACGACGTCGTACCCGTGTCTGGAACCGGGTACGGCTTCGAGGACCGGCGACAGATGCAGATGGGAGACGCCGAGCGCGGCGAGATACGGCACGGCCTGTCCGGCGGCCGAGAACGGGAAGTCCGGCTGGAGCTGGAGCCGGTAGGTGGCGGTGGGCGTCATGCGCCGTTACGTACCCAGACTGCGGCCTTCTGTGTCACGGAACGCGGCAAAGGGCTCGACCGGCGGTGTCGCCGGCCGCCGGCCGGGACCTACGCGGGCCGCTGCAGCACCGCCAGGCTCCGCCCGGCCAGCGTCACCCGTTCGCCCGCCGCCACCTTCGGCCCCGAGCCGGGAAGAACCCCCGCGGGACGTGCCGTGTCGACCACCACCAGCCACTGCCGGCCGTGATTCACCGGAACGGAGAAGTCCAGCGTCTCGGCGCTCGCATTGAACATCAGCAGGAACGAGTCGTCGGAGATCCGCTCGCCGCGCGGGCCCGGTTCCGAGATCGCGTGGCCGTTGAGAAAGACCGTCAGCGCCCTGGCGTGCGCGGCCTGCCAGTCCCGCTGCGTCATCTCGCGGCCCTCGGGCGTGAACCACGCGATGTCCGAGAGCTCGTCGTGCGTGCCCTCGACCGGCCGCCCGTGGAAGAACCGGCGGCGCCGGAAGACCGGATGGTCGCGGCGGAGCCAGACCATCGCCCGGGTGAACTCCAGCAGGCTGCTGCCCAGGCCGTCCCCCTCGGCGCAAGCATCCCCGTCCGCGTCGTCCGTGTCGTCAGCCGCGGCCTCGGCCGGGTCGGGCCAGTGCACCCACGACAACTCGTTGTCCTGGCAGTACGCGTTGTTGTTGCCCCGCTGTGTGCGCGCGAATTCGTCGCCGTGGCTCAGCATCGGCACGCCCTGCGACAGCATCAGCGTGGCGATGAAGTTCCGCATCTGCCGCATCCGCAGCTCCAGCACCTCCGGCTGGTCCGTATCGCCCTCCGCGCCGCAGTTCCACGACCGGTTGTGGCTCTCGCCGTCCCGGTTGCCCTCGCCGTTCGCCTCGTTGTGCTTGTCGTTGTACGAGACCAGGTCGTGCAGCGTGAACCCGTCGTGGCAGGTGGTGAAGTTGATCGAGGCGAGCGGCCGCCGCCCGTCGTCCTGGTAGAGGTCCGACGAGCCGGTCAGCCGCCCGGCGAACTCGGCGAGGGTCCTCGGCTCGCCCCGCCACAGGTCCCGGACGGTGTCCCGGTACTTGCCGTTCCACTCCGTCCACAGCGGCGGGAAGTTCCCCACCTGATAGCCGCCCTCGCCCACGTCCCACGGTTCGGCGATCAGTTTCACCTGGCTGACCACCGGGTCCTGCTGCACCAGATCGAAGAACGACGACAGCCGGTCCACCTCGTGGAACTGCCGGGCCAGGGTGGCCGCCAGATCGAAGCGAAACCCGTCCACGTGCATGTCCGTGACCCAGTACCGCAAGGAGTCCATGATCAGCTGGAGCACGTGCGGCGACCGCATCAGCAGGGAGTTGCCGGTCCCGGTGGTGTCCATGTAGTACCGCTGGTCGTCCGCGAGCCGGTAGTACGAGGCGTTGTCCAGGCCCCGGAAGGAGAGCGTCGGACCCAGGTGGTTGCCCTCCGCGGTGTGGTTGTAGACCACGTCGAGGATCACCTCGATGCCCGCCTGATGCAGTGCCCGTACGGCCTGCTTGAACTCCAGCACCTGCTCACCGCGGTCGCCCCAGGAGGCGTACGCGTTGTGCGGGGCGAAGAAGCCGATGGTGTTGTAACCCCAGTAATTGGCCAGCCCCGCGTCCGCCAGCCGGTGGTCCTTGACGAACTGGTGCACCGGCATCAATTCGATCGCCGTGACACCCAGTTCCGTCAGGTGGGCGATCACCTCCGGATGGGCCAGCCCCGCGTACGTCCCGCGCAGCTCCTTCGGCAGCGCCGGATGGAGCATCGTCAGGCCCTTCACATGGGCCTCGTAGATCACGGTGCGGTGGTAGTCCGTACGGGGCCGCCGGTCGTCGCCCCAGTCGAAGTACGGGTTGACCACGACCGAGGTCATGGTGTGGGGCGCCGAGTCGAGATCGTTGCGCGCGTCGGGCCGGCCGAACGGATAGCCGTACACCGCCTCGCCCCACCGGATCTGCCCCGCGACGGCCCTGGCATACGGGTCGAGCAGCAGTTTGGCCGAATTGCAGCGGACGCCGCGCTCCGGTTCGTACGGGCCATGGACCCTGAATCCGTACCGCTGACCGGGCATCACCCCGGGTAGATAGGCATGGCGGACAAATGCATCGGTCTCCCTGAGTTCCACCGCCGTCTCGGAACCGTCGTCGTGCAGCAGGCACAACTCGATTCGGTGGGAGGCCTCCGAGAAGACCGCGAAGTTGGTCCCGGCGCCGTCGTACGTGGCACCGAGCGGATACGCCTGTCCCGGCCAGACCTGCATAGGTTCGACTCTTCCACTTCTGATCCGGGTGTCTGGGGCTTTCGGGCTGTTTGTGCCAGATCTTCCCCGAAAGTGGTGCGGCTGCCTAGGACGTCGCGCGGTCCGGTCAACATCGGGCCTCTCCGTGTCGCCCGGAACGGGAATCAGGGGTGCTGAGCCGGTCGTGGGCCGGGTGCGGAGCCCCGGGCGGGGTGCCCAATCACTATGAATCCGCTCACTACGGCAGATCTCGCACCCGGGAACGTGCTTATGTCACAGGGGAGTTGACGAAGCAGCCTGCGCATCCTGCTGCACCGGATCCCGCTCGCGGAGTACCCTTCCTTGATCGTTGGTGGGGGAGTGGAAGGCGGTGCGCGGGTGAGCTCGGGAGGGTTCGAGCTGCCTCCAGGTGACGCAGGTCACGAGGGGGAATCCACCGATGCCCCGCCCGGGGCGGTCTCACTTGCGCGGCCCATGGAGATCGGCGCGGAACTGGACTGGGGCGCGGACGCCTGGAGCGAGGTGCGTACGCGCGCCCAGCGGGCCGGGCGTGCCTACATCTGGCTGAATCTCGTGGAGCAGCGGCTGCGCGCCGTGGTCGGCGCGGTGCTCCGGCCCATCTACGAGCCGGTCCACGGCGAGGACTGGGTGGTGGCCGCCGCCGGGCCCGCCGGGCAGGAGTGGGTGCAGCGCGCCGTCGCCGTACGCGAGGTCTCCCGCCGCAAGGGCTATCTGCTGGACCCGGCCGACGACAACGTGCTGAGCTTCCTCACGCTGCCGCAGCTGCGCGAGCTGATGGTCCAGCACTGGCCGTGTTTCGAGCCGTACTTCGACGACCGGCGCGAGGTCGAGCTGGCGTTCGACGAGCTGGAGGTCGCCCGCAACGTGGTCTCCCGCAACCGGGCCCTGAACGAGGCGGTCCTCGCCCAGGCCGAGCGCGCCTCGGCCCGGCTCCTGGAGATCCTGGGGAGCGGGGCGGCGGTCCCCTCCTCCGACCGGCTCCCGGTCGACGCCGTCGAGGAGCTGGTCGGTGACCGGTACGCGGATGTGGTCTCCGTCCACTCCGACCGGGTGCGGCTCCAGCGCCAGCTGCCCGCCGAGGACCTCTTCGGCGGTTCGCGCCGCCTCGACGCGATCGGCATCGGACTCAATCTGCTGGTGCAGAACTTCTCCGGCCGCCGGCTGATCCGGCTCGCCGAGTCGGGCTGCCGGGTCAGGCTCCTCTTCATCAACCCGGCGAGCAGCGCCGTCAAACGCCGTGAGCGGGAGCTGGGCCTGAAGAAGGGCGAGCTGAGCCGGTCGGTGGAGATGAACATCCTCCATATGCGCCGGGTCCGCTCCAAGCTCCGCGATCCGGGCGCGTTCGAGATCCATGTCTTCGACGAGACGCCGCGCTTCACGGCCTATCTGGTGGACGGCGACGGGGCGGACGCGGTCGGGGTCGTCCAGACGTATCTGCGGCGCGCACGCGGCATGGAAGCGCCCGTGCTGGTGCTGCGGGGCGGCGGGCGCGCGGTGGTCCGGGCGGGGCAGGAGAACGAGCACGGGCTGTTCGAGACGTACCGCGAGGAGTTCGAGTCCGTGTGGGCGGACTCCCGGCCGGTCTCTTGAGGGGCTGTTTCCTGAGAAGTCGTTCCTGATGAGCCGTTGCCAGGCCGTCGCTCCCGAGAGCTGTCCATGAGGGGCTGCCGGTCCGTTGTCAGTGGTGCATGCGAGGGTGGTCATCACCTGGGGGAGAGCACCACGAAGGAGGTATGGGATGAGTTGGCACCGGGAGGCGCTGGTCGGCTTCGACCTGGAGACGACGGGTACGGAACCGCTGGAGGCCAGGATCGTGACAGCCGCGGTCGTCGGCGTCGGCGGCAGGGACGGGGAGCCGGTGCGGCAGGACACCTGGCTGGCGGATCCGGGCATCCGGATTCCGGCACAGGCCTCGGCGATCCACGGCATCAGCAGCGAGCGGGCGGCGGCGGAGGGCCGGCCGGTGCGCGAGGTGGCCGACGAGATCGCCGAGACACTCACCGGCTACTGGCGCCAGGGGGTGCCGGTCGTCGCGTACAACGCGGCTTTCGACATCACGCTGCTGACGGCGGAATTGCGGCGGCACGGGCTGCCGTCGCTGAGTGACCGGCTCGGCGGGGCCGGGATCGGGCCGGTCATCGACCCGTACACCATCGACCGGGCCGTCGACCGCTACCGCAAGGGCAAGCGCACCCTCGAAGCGGTCTGCGTCGAGTACGGAGTGGTGCACGGCGGAGCCCATGACGCGGGGGCGGACGCGCTGGCCGCGGTCCGGGTGGCGTACGCGATAGCCGAGCGGCACGGCTCGGTGGCCGAGCTGACCGCCGCCGAACTGCACGAGCGCCAGGTGGAGTGGTACGCGCAATGGGCGGCCGACTTCCAGCAGTTCCTGCGCCGCAAGGGCACGGCGGACGCGCTGATCGATGGCCACTGGCCCCTGCGCGAGCCGGCCCCGGTGACGGGCTGAGGACGCAGCCGGCCCCGAGCCGGTCCGTGCTCGCGGGCGGTGCGGCGGCCACCGGACGACCCCGGACACCGGCGCTCCGGACCGGGGTGTCCGCGTCCTAGAACGGATACCACCGCACCGTCGCGTCGCCGTCGCGCAGTGACGCCACCCGGCGGCGGAACTCCGCGAGCGCCTTCGGGTTGGTCGGCGCGTGCTGGGACACCCACGCGCAGCTGGCCGTCTCCCGCGCCCCGCGCAGCACCGCGCAGCCGTCCCATTCGCGGACGTCCCAGCCGTACACGGCGGTGAAGGCGTCGTACGCCCCGGCCGCCAGCCCGTACCGGTCCCGGGACAGGGCGAGCACCACCAGGTCGTGCTCGCGCAGATCGGCGGAGAAGGTCTCCAGATCGACCAGCACCGGCCCGTCCGGGCCGACGTGGACATTACGGGGGAGGGCATCGCCATGGATCGGACCGGTCGGCAGATGGGGGACCAGCGCGGCCGCGGCCGTTGCGAAGCCGTCGCGGCGCTCACGCAGATAGTCGGCGTCGGCCGGGTCGATCGCATCGCCCGCGAGCCGTAGCCAGCGCTCGACCCCGCCCAGCAGCTCACGGCGCGGAAGGGTGAACCCGGCCGGCGCGGGCAACGCGTGGACCAGGGTGAGCAGCCGCGCCAGATCCTGGGGCTCGGCCGGGCGTACGGCATCGGGCAGCCGGTGCCACAGCGTCACCGGGTGGCCCTCCACCAGCCGCGCCCGGGGCTCGGCGGACCGCACGGCGGGGACCCCCGAGGCGGCCAGCCACTCGGCGACGGCCACCTCGCGCTCGGCCCGGTCGCGCAGTTCCGGGTTCCGCGCGGCGTCCCGGCCGATCTTGACCACCAGGTCGCCCACGGCGAACACCGCGTTCTCACCCAGCGCGAGCAGCTCCGCACCGCCGGACAGCCCGGCAGCGGTCAGCACCTCGCGCGCACACTTCTCGTTCATGGCTCCGATTTTCGCATCCGTGCAGGCCCGCTTGACGAACCGATGGCCCGTCAGCACGATGACGAGGACCACCTGAGCGGCCAGAACGGTATGAAACCGATCGAATGACGCAAGGGGGCAAATTCGTGACATTAGCGAGTGCGACCGTAAAATCCGGGACACACGGCCCGCCCGGCAGTCCACACGACAGGCAGCACCGGCCGGTCAACCGGAGCGCCGGCTCCTGGTTCCTGGTGCTGCCCGCGCTGATCCCGATCCTCATCCTCAGCGTCGGCCCGCTCCTTTACGGTGTCGCGCTGGCTTTCACCGACGCACAGTCCGGCCGCACCCGCTCGACCCAGTGGGTGGGCGGGCTGAACTTCCAGGACCTGCTCCACGACACCCTCTTCTGGGAGTCCTTCCGGATCGGTCTCCTGTGGGCGGTCGGCGTCACGGTCCCGCAGTTCGTGCTGGCGCTCGGCCTCGCCCTGCTGCTCAACCAGAATCTGCGGATGCGCTGGCTGGCCCGGGCGCTGGCGATCATTCCGTGGGCGATGCCCGAGGTGGTCGTCGGCATCATGTGGCGGCTCGTCTACAACCCGGACGCGGGGGTGCTCAACGAGACCATCCGCGATCTCGGCCTCGGCGACGGCCGGGCCTGGCTCACCGGACTCGCCACCGCCCTGCCCGCCGTGATCGTCGTGGGCGTCTGGGCCGGCATGCCGCAGACCACCGTCGCCCTGCTGGCCGGGCTGCAGAACACCCCGCACGAACTCCACGAGGCCGCCGCGCTGGACGGGGCGGGCGCCTGGCGCCGCTTCCGTACCGTCACCTGGCCCGCGCTCAGACCGGTTGCGCTCTCCATCACCGCGCTCAACTTCATTTGGAACTTCAACTCCTTCGCCCTGGTCTACGTACTGACCAGCGGCGGACCCGGCGGCCGTACCCGGCTGCCGATGCTCTTCGCCTACGAAGAGGCATTCCGCTACGGACAGTTCGGCTACGCCGCGGCGATGGGCTGCGTGATGGTCGCGGTGATCTCCGTGATCCTCGCCGGGTATCTCGTCGGCCGGCTCAGGGGAGGCGAGGACCGGTGAGCGCGCGTACCAGCAGATCCGCACGTGCCGGACAGTACGTCGCACTGCTCGGCTATCTCGTCTTCCTGGTGTTCCCGTTCCTGTGGCTGATCTCCACCGCCTTCAAACCGGCGCGCGAACTGGGCTCCCTGCACCCGACCTGGATCCCCGAACATCCGACGCTCGACAACTTCCGCGCGGCGTTCGACGAGCAGCCGCTTCTCCAGGCCGCCATCAATTCGCTGATCGTCGCCCTCTGCGCCGCCGTCGTCGCGGTCCTCGTCGCCACGCCCATGGCGTATGTGACGGCCCGCCACCGCTCCAGGCTCTCGACGGCCACCACGGGCTGGGTTGTCGTCAGCCAGGCGTTCCCGTTCGTCCTGCTGATCATTCCGCTCTTCCTGGTCCTGAAGAACCTCCATCTGATCAACACCCTGTGGGGGCTGGCCATGGTGTACGTGGTCTGGGCGCTGCCGTTCGCGCTGTGGATGCTGACCGGATACGTACGGGCCGTGCCCGCCGAGCTCGAAGAGGCCGCCGCGGTAGACGGCGCGGGCCGGCTGCGTACGCTCGTCTCGGTCACCGCGCCGCTGCTGGCCCCCGGCATCGTCGCCACGGCGCTCTTCGCGTTCATCACCGCGTGGAACGAGTTCTTCTTCGCGCTCGTCCTGCTCAAGACACCGGAGAAGCAGACCTTGCCGGTCGTACTGACCCACTTCCTCGGCGCGGAGGGCGCGGCCGATCTCGGACCGCTCGCCGCCGCCGCGTTCCTCGTGACCCTTCCCTCGCTGGTCGTCTTCGCGCTCATCCAGCGGCGGATCACCGGTTCCATGCTGGCCGGGGCGGTGAAGAGCTGATGCGCGCACGGGTACGGACGACGGCCGCCGCCGTGGCCACCGCGCTGGCTCTGCTGCTCACCGGCTGCGCGGGGACGGGCGACGGCAGGGTCGACGACGGGCGGACCGAGCTCAGCTTCCAGTCGCTGGCCTGGCAGAAGGAGTCCGTCGACGCCAACAAGCAACTGGTGAAGGAGTGGAACGCGACCCACCCCGACATCCACGTCACCTACGTCCAGGGCAGCTGGGACACCGTCCACGACCAGCTGCTCACCTCCTTCGAGGGCGACGAGGCCCCGGACGTCATCCATGACGCCTCCGACGACCTCGCCGACTTCGCGTACGGCGGCTACCTCGCAGATCTGCGCACGCTCCTCCCGGACCGGCTGACCGCCGACATCCCGCAGCAGAGCTGGCAGACCACCACCTTCGGCGACGGCGTCTACGGAGTGCCGTTCCTCCAGGAACCCCGCGTACTGATCGCCAACACCCGGATCCTCAAGGAGTCGGGGGTCCGTATCCCCACCCCTGCCACCCCCTGGAGCTGGACCGAATTCCGGGAGGTCACCAAGGAGCTGACCGGCAAGGGGAGATACGGCGTCGCCTGGCCGCTCAAGGAGCCGGTCTCCGTCACCCTCAACCTCGGGCTCTCCGCCGGCGGCAGGCTCTTCCACCGCGGCGCCGACGGCAAGGTGACCATCAGTGCGGGCGAGGGCGACCAGGTCGTCCCCGGCACCATTCACGACCAGGTGAACACCGACCACAGCGCCGCACGCACCACGCTCGGCATGGGCGGCTCCGACACCCTGCCGGGATTCTTCGGCGGCAAGTACGCGATGGTTCCGCTCGGCTTCTCGTACCGCCAGCAGGTCGTCGAGCAGGCCCCCGAGGGCTTCGAGTGGACGGTGCTGCCCGCCCCCGTCGGCAGCGGGGGACTCGCCCAGGGGGTGAGCCCGCAGACCCTCTCCGTCTCGGAGGCCAGCCCGCACAAGAAGGAGGCCGCGCAGTTCATCGACTTCCTGCTGCGGCCGCCGAACATGGTGCGTCTCGCCAAGGGGGACTGGATGCTCCCGACCGGCACGGCGGCCCTGGCGGACCCGGCCCTGCACACCGACAAGGACGGCTGGTCGACCGGTGTCGAGGTCGCGAAGGGGCTCCGGCCGGCGCCCGCCCAGGCGGTCCGCGGTTACCCGGAATGGAAGGACAAGGTCGCCACGCCCGCCCTCCAGGAGTACTACAGCGGGGCGATCGGGGCGGCGGAGCTGAGGAAACGTCTGGTGGACGACGGGAACCGGGTGCTGGCCCGCTATCAGCGCTGAGACGGCCCCGAAGGGCGAGCGCCGCCCGCAAACCGGGGCCGAACCGTACGCGTGACGGGCGGGGATGGAATCAAGCCGAGTCCTCGCCCGCCCGGGGGCGCCGCCCTGTTCCCTCTTCCCGCCTGCGAAGGGTGCCGGTCGTCGACGCGGGAGCGGCGAACCCCTGACGCGGGACGGGTGTGGCGACGGCCGTGTCCGACGTGGATGCGGCTGGCCTGTTTCTTATTACGAAGGCTTGTTGAATAAGTCACAGCCGCATGAAGGTCTTGATCTGAGCGCGTCAATCGGCGAGGGTTTCGAGCCAACCCCCGGAGATATTCCGGCCGGAGGTCAATCCCCCCACAAAGAATGACGAGGAGACCCCTCTTCATGGCAATTCACAAGCGCGCACGCCGGATCAAGCTGACCGCGGCGACAACCGCCGTGGCCGCGGCCGCCGGAGTCACCCTGATGGGCAGCTCCCTCGCCGGAGCCGCTCCGGCTCCCGCGACGGGCATCGTCTACGGTGCGGACGCGGCGGACGCCGTATCGGGCAGTTACATCGTGATGCTGGACCACAAGGCCGACAAGGCGAAGCTCGCCAAGGAGTACGGCGGCGAGCTCGAGCGGAACTACAGCTCCGCCATCAACGGATTCTCCGCCAGTGGCCTCACGCTGACCGAGGCCAAGCGCCTGGCCGCCGACCCGGCCGTCTCCAAGGTCGTCCAGAACAAGAAGTTCCACATCGACGCCACCCAGCAGAACCCGCCGTCCTGGGGACTGGACCGGATCGACCAGACCGAGACGGCCGGCGACGACGCGTACACCTACCCGGACAGCGCGGGCGAGGGCGTCACCGCGTACGTCATCGACACCGGTGTCCGCACCACGCACAACGAGTTCGAGGGCCGGGCCACCTCGGGCTACGACGCCGTCGACAACGACGACAGCGCCGACGACGGCAACGGCCACGGCACCCATGTGGCGGGCACCATCGCCGGTGCGACCTACGGGGTCGCCAAGAAGGCGAACGTCGTCGCCGTCCGGGTCCTCGACGACTCCGGCTCGGGCACCACCGAGCAGGTCGTCGCCGGCATCGACTGGGTCACCGAACACCACGAGGGCCCCTCCGTCGCCAACATGAGCCTCGGCGGCGGCGCGGACGAGGCGCTCGACGCAGCGGTCCAGAAGGCCATCGCCTCCGGAGTCACCTTCGCGGTGGCTGCCGGAAACGGCTCCACCGACGCGAGCGACAGCTCCCCGGCCCGCGTCCCGGAGGCCATCACGGTCGCCTCGTCCACGGTGGACGACGAGCAGTCGTCGTTCTCCAACTACGGCTCGATCGTGGACATCTACGCCCCTGGATCGGACATCACCTCGTCCTGGAACGACAGCGACGACGGCTCCCACACCATCTCCGGTACGTCCATGGCGACCCCGCACGTCGTCGGTGCCGCCGCCGTCTACCTCTCCGGACACCCGGACGCCACCCCGGAAGAGGTCGCCACGGCCCTGACCGACGGTGCCACCCCCGACGCGATCTCCAACGCGACCGAGGGCACACCGAACAAGCTGCTGAGGGTCGTCGAGTAACCGCCCCCCCGCAGCCGTGACCGGGCAGCAAAGGCCCGGCGCGACGGAATCGGCGGCCGCCGCGCCCTCCCCCACGGGGCGCGGCGGCCGCACCGCGCGAAGCGATCGTCCTATGGTGTGCCCATGACGATGTACGCGGCGCTGCTGCGCGGAATCAACGTGAGCGGCCACAAGAAGGTTCCGATGGCCGAACTCCGCACACTGCTCACCGAACTGGGCCACGGCGACGTCCGCACCCACCTGCAGAGCGGCAACGCCGTGTTCAGCAGCCCGTCGGACGACGAGATCACACTCGCCGCCGAACTGGAACGGGCCATCGAGAAACGGTTCGGCTTCCCCGTCCCCTGCCTGGTCCGGGACGGCGCCTACCTCGCGGCAGTTGCGGCGGCCTGCCCCTTCCCGGCCGCCGAACTCGAAGGCAGACAACTGCACATCACCTACTTCGGACAGCCCGTCGACGCCGAACGCTTCGCCCGGATCGACCCGGCGGCCTACCTCCCCGAGGAGTTCCGGCTCGGCGACCGCGCGCTCTACCTCTACGCCCCCGACGGACTGGGCCGCTCCAAACTCGCCGACGCACTGTCCCGGCCCGCCCTCACCAAGGACCTCACGGCCACCTCGCGCAACTGGAACACCGTGGTCAAGCTAGTGGAAATGACCGCACACGACGGAGCCCGCACATGAGCGAACCGTCCCCCGCGGTGGCCGCGGCCGTCGAGGGCGAGCTCCGCCTCCTGGACCCGTCGGTACGAGCCTCCGCCGAACTCCTCTCCCAGGTACTGCACCCCGAGTACCGCGAGATCGACTCCACCGGCCGGGTCTGGGACCGCGACATGATGATCGCCTCGCTCACCGGGGACGACGCCCCGCACCCCGGCCCGCTCACCGCGTCCCGGATGCGCGGAGTCCAGCTGGACGGCCAACTCGTCCACGTCACCTACGACACCGAGGTGAAGGGGCGCTTCGCCCACCGCAGTTCGCTGTGGCGGCCGACCGGCGTGGGCTGGTTGCTCTACTTCCACCAGGCCACCCTGTTCGACCACGCCCCGCACGCCGGTCCGGACGACAAGGGCTGAGCCCGCTCAGCGACGGGCGACGCGCTGCGCCCGCGCCGTCCAGCGGCCGTCCGTACGGGAGATCCGCACCGGATGCCCGAAGCAGTCGCTGACCCGGTCGGTGGTCAGTACCCCGTCGGCCGGTCCCGATGCCACGCACCGGCCGGCGCGCAGCAGCATCGCATGCGTGGTCGAGGCGGGCAGCTCCTCCAGATGATGCGTGACCAGGACCGTCGCCAGCCCCAGCAGCGTACTCTTCCCGGCCCCGTTGGCACCGAGCAGTGCCCAGTGCTCACCGCTGCGCACGGTCAGCGAGACCGAGTCGAGCAGAACCTTGCCGTCCCGTACCAGCGAAACGCCGTCGGCCCGGATCACCGGGGCGCCCGAGGGGCCGGGGACACCGGCCGGGGTGGGGGCGGGAGGGGTGGTACGCGTGGTCACGTGCGGTACTCCTTCATGCGGGTGCGAGCGCCTCCAGGCGGCTCATGTCCTCGGCGGACAGCCGGATCTCCCGCGCCCCCAGGTTCTCCGCGAGATGGCCGGGCGAACCGGTGCCCGGAGTCGGGCACAGCACGGGTGAGTGGTGCAGCAGCCAGGCGAGGGCGATCTGCCCGCGGGTGGCACCGTGCCGGTCGGCGATACCGGCGAGCGCCGTGACCGCCTCGCCGGTCAGCGCGCCGTTCGCCAGCGGGAACCAGGGCAGAAAAGCCAGGCCGTGGGCCTCGCACACCTTCAGTACCGGGTCCGACGAACGGTCCAGGAGATTGAAGCGGTTCTGCACCGAGGCGATCCCGGTCAGGGAGAGGGCCTGCTCCAGCTGGTCGGCGGTGAGGGTGTCCAGACCGATGTACCGGATCTTACCTTCCTGCCTCAGCGCCTCCAGAGTCCCCAGTTGGTCGGCCATCGGGACGTCCGGGTCCAGCCGGTGCAACTGGTAGAGATCGATCCGGTCCGTCCGCAGTCGCCGCAGACTGGCCTCGCACATCGCCCGCAGCTGCTCGGGGCGGCCCGCGACGTGCCAGGCGCTGTCGCTGGTCCGCACCACACCGCCCTTGGTCGCGACGACCAGATCCTCGCGGTACGGGTGAAGGGCCTCGGCGACCAGTTCCTCGGCCAGCCCGGGGCCGTAGTTGTCGGCGGTGTCGATGAGCGTGACCCCTTGTTCGACCGCCGCCCGCAGCACGGCCACGGCCTCGCGTCGCTCCCCGCGCGGACCCCAGTATCCGGGGCCGGCCAGCTGGGCGGTGCCATATCCGAGACGGCGTACGGGCAGCTCGCCACCGAGCAGGAACACATCGCCGTGCGGCTGTGACGTGGAAGACATGATGGGAACACTAGTCCCCCTCGATGATCCGATCTTCCGTCCTATGCTGAGGTGTTGCCGGCCCTTCGGGGCACCGTTGTGCCGACCTGCGCGGCCGTGGACGGGAGTGGGGATGCGCTACATCATCATCGGGGCGGGCGCCGTCGGCGGCGTCCTCGGGGGACGGCTGGCCGAGGCCGGCCACGACCTCGTGCTCGTCGCACGAGGTGCGCAGTACGAGGCGTTGCGCGCCGGCGGGCTGCGGCTCGTCACGCCCGACGGGCCGTCCACCCGTCCGATCCCCGTCGTCGACCGACCCGAGGCGCTCGAACTGACCGCGGACGACGTTCTCGTGCTCGCCGTGAAGACGCAGGACAGCACGGCCGCGCTCGATGCCTGGAGCGTCCGGCCCGTCGCGGGCGGCTCCACGGCGGGTCAGCGGCTGCCGCTGATCTGCGCGCAGAACGGGGTGGAGAGCGAACGCCTCGCACTGCGGCGCTTCCGGCGCGTGTACGGCATGTGCGTCTGGCTGCCCGCCACCTTCGTCGAACCCGGCGAGGTCTTGGCCGCCGGAACGCCGCTGACCGGCGTTCTGCACCTGGGCCGCTACCCGGCGGGGACCGACGAGACGGCCCGGCTGATCGCCGCCGACCTGGAGAAGTCGAAGCTGCTCGCCCCGGTCGTGCATGACGTGATGCGCTGGAAGTACGGCAAGCTGCTCTCCAACCTCGCCAACGCGATCGAGGCCGTCACCGGCCCGCTCACCGGACAGGGCGCGTCCGCGCTGCTGGAGCGGGCACTCGCCGAGGGGCGGGCCGTGCTCGCGGCCGCCGGCATCGATCCGGTCAGCCAGGAGGACCAGGCCGCGGCGCGGGCCGGTCTCCGCTTCGAACCGTTCGACGGCTCCCCTCGCGGCTGCGGCTCGTCCTGGCAGAGCCTCAGCCGGGGCACCGGCACGATCGAAGCCGACTACCTCAACGGCGAGATCGTGCTGCTCGGCCGCCTCCACGGCGTACCCACGCCCGTCAACGACGTACTTCGCCGCACCGCGAACACGTTCGCGCGCGAGCGCCGGGAGCCCGGCTCGATGCCCGTGGCCGAACTGGTCGCACTCGTCGACGCCGCCACCTGAAGCGACGGGCCCGGCCGTCGTCGCCTTTCTTCAATACCGTTGTCAGTGGCCCGTCCTAGTCTGGGACGCATGAAGATCGAGCACACTCACATGACCGAAGTCGCCGGCGAGGCGGCCCGCATCGCGCGTTCCATCACCACCGATCAGCTCGGACTGCCCACTCCCTGTGGCGACTGGGACCTGCGTGAACTCATCAACCACTGGGTGCTCTACACCTCCCACGGCCTGGAGCACCGCGCCCTGGGCAAGGATCTCCCCGACGAGCTCACCACCCGCGACTTCACCGCCGACGCCGACTGGGCGCAGCAGTACGCGGCACAACTGGACCGGGCCGTCGCCGCCTGGTCGGACCCGGCGGTCTGGGACGGCGAGGTCGACCTCGGGAATTCCACGACGCCCGCTGCCGAGACAGCCGCGATGCTCATCGAGGAGACGGCCCTGCACACCTGGGACGTGGCCCGCGCCGTCGGCGAGGAGCTCCGGCTCTCCGACGCCGCGGCCGCCTATGTCCTCGATGTCGTCGACGGCAACGCCGCGCTCTACCGGCAGTACGACGGCTTCGCCGACGAGGTGACGGTGCCCGGATCGGCGTCGCTGCTCCAACGGGCGCTGGCCCGCAGCGGTCGCGACCCGCACTGGGCCAGGGCCTGAAAGTGGCCCAGTTGATCGGACGGTGAATGGCCCGGGACGGTACGCCAATACCTGTCTAGGCTCGACGCATGACCACTCACCGCACCCCGGACACGGGCAGGACCGCCGTCGACTTCTACTTCGACCCAGCCTGCCCGTTCGCCTGGATCACCTCCCGCTGGATGCTGGAGGTGGAGCAGCAGCGCGACATCGAGCTCCGTTTCCACGTCATGAGCCTCTACCTGCACAACATCGGCAACGAACTCCCCGACTGGTACCGGGAACTGGTCGACCGGTCGATCGGCCCGGTGCGGGTCGCGGTCGCCGCGGCAGCCGACCACGGTGACGCCGTGCTCCGCGATCTCTACACCGCGATGGGCAGCCGCGTCCACCAGCAGAAGAACGAGGACTTCGACGAAGTGATCGCCGAATCCCTGGCCGAGCTCGGCCTGCCCGCCGGGCTCGCCACCGCCGCGCACGCGGACACGTACGACGAGGCACTGCGGCGCAGCCACGACGCCGGCAAGGATCCGGAGGCGGACGCCTATGTCGGTACGCCCACGATCCATGTCGACGGTTCGGTCTGGTTCGGGCCGGTCCTGCGGGCCGTGCCGCGTGGTGAGGAGGCGGCGCGGGTCTTCGACAGCTTCCGCGTACTTGCCGGGAATCCGGACCTCTTCGAACTCAAGCGGACCCGCACGGGCAGCCTGGACGTGGGCTGATGGACGTCGGCCTCGGCGCGCCGAGCTCTACGCGGTGAGCGTGGCCGCCCGGGCGCGCGGGACGCGGGCCTCGTCGTACCGGGTCAGCAGCAGCCGTGCCAGCTCCGGTGACGCGCCGAGGACATCGGCCAGCACGTCCGCCCCGGCCGCGCCCGCGGCGATGCGGTCCGGGAGCCGGCCGGGTGCGATGACATAGGGAGCCACCGCCACCCGCCGTACGCCCTCGGCACGCAGGGTCCGTATGGCGTCCTCGGTGCGGGGGAGGGATGCGGAGGCGAACGCAGGCCGCACGGCGCACCAACCGGTGTGCCGCAGCTCCCGCGCGATTTCAGCGATCACTGCGATCGCCTCCGGGTCTGTGGAGCCCGCCGAGGCCAGGACGAGCCCGGTCGAGCCGCGGTCACCGGGACGGATCCCGGCTTCGTGCAGCCGTCGTTCCAGTGCCGAGTTCAGCAGGGGTGACGGGCCGAGCACCTCGGCCTGCCGGATGCGCATCCGAGGCAGCCTGGTCCGGGCCTCGTGCAGCACCGTCGGGATGTCGGACTTGGCGTGGAAGGCCCGGGTGAGCAGGAGGGGGAGCGCGATGACGGCCCCCGCCCCCTGTGCGGCCAGCCGCTCCAACACCCGCGGCACCGACGGTGCGTTGAAGTCCAGGAAGCCGGTCTCCACGCGCAGCCCCGGCCGCAGCGACCGCACCCGCGCGGTCAGCGCGTGCACGGTCGCCGCGTGCCGTGGGTCGTGGCTGCCGTGGGCGATGACGAGGAGGACCGGGGCGGACATGGCGTGGCTCAGTTCTTGACGAGGAGACCGCGGCTGCGCAGCACCCACCGCTCCAGCGGACTGAAGATCAGCAGGTCGATCGCGATGCCGACGAACAGGATCAGGATGATGGCCAGGAAGATGCCGGGCATGTCGGCGTTGTTGCGGCCGTTTTCCAGCAACTGCCCGAGCCCGAGCCCGAGGTCGGGGGAGGACGCGATGATCTCGGCGGCCATCAGCGAGCGCCAGGAGAACGCCCAGCCCTGCTTGAGACCGGCCAGATAGCCGGGCAATGCGGCCGGCAGCACGATGTGCCAGGTTCCGCGCAGCCCGGTCGCACCGAGCGTGCGGCCCGCCCTGAGGAACAGCGGCGGCACCTGGTCGACGCCGGAGACCAGCCCGTTGGCGACCGAGGGGACGGCGCCCAGCAGGATCACCGCGTACATCATCTTGTCGTTCAGCCCGAGCCAGATCACCGCGGGCGCCACCCAGGCCACCGACGGCAGGGACTGCAGCCCGGACAGGATCGGGCCGATCGCCGCCCGTACGAACCTCACCCGGGCAACCAGCAGACCCAGCGGCGTACCGATGGCCACGGCCAGCAGGAAGCCGAGCAGACCGCGCGAGATGCTGGTCCAGACGACGTCCAGGAGCGTCCCCCGCAGCCACATGTCGACCGCGCTGCTCCACACCGCACCCGGTGAGGGCAGCTTGTAGTCGTCGGTGACCCGGGACTCGACGAGCAACTGCCAGACGACGACCACCAGCGCCACGGCGAGCACCGGCGGCAGCACCTTGCGGAGCAGCACCTCGCGCACCGGGGTGCGGCGCACCTGCACGGCGTCCAGCGCGTCGAGCCCGGCCTCCAGCCCGGCCAGACCGTCGGGCTTGGTATCAGTGCCGGCCATGACGGCGGATCTCCCCACGCAGTTGTTCGGTGATCTCAAGGGACAGTTCCGCCACAGCGGTGTCCTCGATACGGCGCGGCTGATCGATGTCGACCGTCCACTCGCGGGCGATCCGGCCGGGCCGGGACGACAGCAGGACGACGCGCTCGGCGAGCCGTACCGCCTCGCGCACGTTGTGTGTGACGAAGAGGACCGAGACCTTCGTCTCGCGCCAGATCCGGGTCAGCTCGTCATGCAGTACGTCCCGGGTGATGGCGTCGAGCGCGGCGAACGGCTCGTCCATCAGCAGCAGTTGACTGGCCTGGGCGAGCGCCCGGGCCATCGCCACCCGCTGCCGCATGCCGCCGGAGAGCTCATGCACCCGTTTCCCGTACGACCCGCCCAGCCGTACGAGTTCCAGCAGCCGCTCCGCCTCCGTGCGGCGCTCCGACTTGGGTACGCCGCGCAGCCGCAGCGCGAGTTCGATGTTCTTGCCCGCGGTCAGCCACGGGAACAGGGCGTGCTCCTGGAACATCAGGGCCGGGCGCCCGCCGGGGGTCTCGATGGATCCCGCGGCCGGGCGGTCGAGCCCGGCCACCAGGTTCAGCAGCGTCGACTTTCCGCACCCGGAGGCTCCCAGGAGGGTGACGAACTCGCCCGGTGCGACATCGAGCGTGATGTCGTCCAGGACGAGCTGCTGCCCCGCCGGTCCGCCGAAGGACTTGGAGACATGCGAGATACGAGCGGCGTGCCCGACCGAGACACGGTCCTCGGCCTCGGTGAGAGTGGTCGCCATGGTCGTCACCTCCTGGGAGTCTGCGAGCGGGGGCTTACTTGACGCCGAGGCCGGCGTCGGCCACCTCGGGCCTGCCCGCGGCCTTGAGGATCTTGTTCAGCGGCTTCAGGTCGTAGATGCCGTTGAGGTCCGGCTTCTCCAGAAGGCCCGCCTTCACCGCGTGCTGGGCCTGCGCGTCGAGCGTGGCCGCCAGCGGGTCGTCGGTGATCTGGATCGACTTCCACGCCGGGTCGATGATTTCGGCGGGCAGCGCCTTGCCGGTCAGCTTCTTCAGTGCCGCGTTGGCGGAGGCCTTCGCCTTGTCCGGGTCGGCGTTGATCCACGCGTTGGTCTTCACCGAGCCCCGCAGTACCGCCTCGACGACGTCCGGGTGCTCCTTGAGGAATTTCTGCGACACGATGATGTTCGTGATCACGAACTTGTCGCCCGGCCACAGCGTCGACTCGTCGAGCAGTTCCCTGGCCCCCTCGGCGACCAGCTTGGACGCGGTGGGCTCGGGGACCCAGGCGCCGTCGATGGAACCGGACTTGTAGGCGTCCGGTGTCACCTTGTTGTCCGTACGGACCACGGAGACGTCGCCCTGGCCGCTCTGGGCGTCGACCTTCCAGCCCCTCTCGGAGATCCAGTTGAGGAAGGCCACGTCCTGGGTGTTGCCGAGCTGCGGGGTGGCGATCTTCTTGCCCTTGAGGTCGTCGAGGGTCTTGACCTTCTTCGGGTCGACGACCAGCTTCACACCGCCGGAGGCCGAACCGCCGATGATCCGCAGGTTCTTGCCCTTGGACTTCGTGTAGCCGTTGATGGAGGGCGACGGGCCGATGAAGCCGATGTCGATCGAGTCGGCGTTCAGCGCCTCGATCTCGGACGGCCCCGCGTTGAACTGCGAGGTCTTCAGCTGCGTGCCGCCGAGCTCCTTCTGGAAGAGGCCCTCCTGGTCACCGACCAGGGCGGTGGCGTGCGTGAGGTTCGGGAAGTACCCGATCCGTACGGTGTCCGCGGAGAGCTTCTTCGCGTCGGCGGCGACGTTCGACTTCTTGGCGTCGTCGTCCTTCGCCTCGGAGCCGTAGCCGCAGGCGGTGAGCGCGACGGCGAGCAGCGGCAGGGCGGCGGCAGCGGCGAGGCCGCGGCGCAGCGTGGTACGGGGGGCAGGCACGGGAGGCTTTCCTCTCGTCGGCCCGGTGCTCGCGTCCCTCGGAACTTACGGGGACGCGGCCGGGAAGTCGGCAGGTCTTCGTCTGAACGGGTGGTGCGGGTGGTACGGGTGGGCGCGCAGGCAGTGCGCGTACGTCATCACGCACATCGCGCGACCCCGCCCTGGCCGCTGCCGAGGGCGCCGCTGCCGACGCGGCCGCCCTCCTTCGCGAACGTGGAGTAGATGTCGATGGTCATCAGAAGTCCCACTCGGCGTCGTCGGCCGCGTCGGCGTCGTCGGCTGCGGGATCGGTCACGGCGGCGAACGAGGCACCGGCCATGCCCGCCGACAGCGTGGTGCCGTCCGACGGGTCGATCAGCAGGAAGGAGCCGGTGCGCCGGGAGTCCGCGTACGCGTCGAGGGCGAGCGGCTCCGCGGTGCGGACGACGACCCGGCCGATGTCGTTGGCGACGAGCCGGCCGGGGGCCGGGTGCTGGGAGAGGTCGTCCAGCGTGAGGCGCGAGGGGATGTCCTTGACGATCGCCTTGACCGTGCGGGTGGTGTGCTTGAGCAGCACCCGCTGGCCGACGGTGAGTGGCCGGTCGGCGACGTGGCAGACGGTCGCCTCGACGTCCTGGGTGACAGCGGGCGCGTCGTCGGCCGGCGCGATCAGGTCGCCGCGCGAGATGTCGATATCGTCGGCCAGCCGGATCGTCACCGACTGGGGCGCCCAGGCGATGTCCACGCTCTCGCCGAGCGCGTCGATCGCGGTGACCGTCGACGTGCGGCCCGAGGGCAGGACGGTGACGGTCTCACCGACGCGGAACGCGCCGGCCGCGATCTGGCCCGCGTAGCCACGGTAGTCCGGGTGCTCGGCGGTCTGCGGCCGGATGACGTACTGGACGGGGAAGCGGGCGTGGCAGGCGGTGAGGTCGTGGCTGACCGGTACCGTCTCCAGGTGTTCCAGGACCGTCGGGCCGCCGTACCAGTCCATGTTCGCCGACGGTTCCACGACGTTGTCGCCGGCCAGCGCGGAGATCGGGATCGCGGTACACCAGTTTTCCTGGGGGTCGCCCCCAGACCCCCAGCCCGGGACGCCCAGGGAGGCCGCGTACGCGGTGAACTCCTCGGCGATGGCAGCGA